>NZ_BAAGTD010000010.1:0-199907 GCF_054782095.1 Streptomyces capparidis
GGTGCCGCGGCGCGGCGGCAGCGGCAGCACGCCGCCGCCCCCGCCGGAGCCGCCGGGGCCGCCCCCGTCGCCGGGCACGGCGGGCGGCAGCCCCGCGCTCGCGCACAGCAGGTCGCACCAGGCGGCCAGGTGCACGGTCAGGTCGGGGCCCGCGGCGGGTTCCTCGGGGGTCCACGACGCGCGGATCTCCACCGTGGTGGACACCGGCCGGTCGCCCAGGCCGCCGAAGAAGTGCGAGGAGCAGCGCGACACCGTGCCGCTGGGCTCGCCGAACGCGGCGCCGCGCGCGTCCAGCGCCCCGGTCAGCCACGACCAGGCCACCTCGGCCAGCAGCGGATCCGCCGCCATCTCCGGCTCCAGCTCGGCCCGCACCAGGGTGACCAGGCGGAAGGTGCCCTGCCACGCCCGGTGCCCCTCGGGCTCGTGCAGCAGCACGAACCGCCCGTCGGCGAGCTCGTCCTCGCCCACCACCACCGCGCCGGTCAGCGCGTGCGCGTAGGGCGCGAGCCGCGCCGGGGCGCGGGTGGGACTGAGCTCCACCTCGGGGCGCGGCTCCGCGGCGCGCAGGGAGTCCACCGCGCGCCGGAACCGCGGAGGGGTGCCGTTCCCGTCCTCGAGGTGCCCGCTGACCGCTGCCATGCCCGGAAGACTAGGCCGCGAAGGGCCCCGAGCGGCGCAAGGCCGCGCGCGTGGGCGGGTCGCCCGCATGGAGCATGCGAAGATGCAGGGCGTGAGCGGATACCAGGAACAGCGAACGGCCGGAGCGGACGGCACCCGGGCAGGCAGCACCGTGGACGCGGCGGACGCGGCGGACCGGGTGCGGGACTCGGCGTTCCTGCGGGCGTGCCGCCGCGAGCCGGTGCCGCACACGCCGGTGTGGTTCATGCGGCAGGCGGGCCGCTCCCTGCCGGAGTACCGCCGGCTGCGCCAGGGCACCGCGATGCTGGAGTCCTGCATGCAGCCCGACCTGGTCACCGAGATCACCCTCCAGCCGGTGCGGCGGCACAACGTGGACGCGGCGATCTTCTTCAGCGACATCGTGGTGCCGCTCAAGGCCGTCGGCGTGGACCTGGACATCAAGCCGGGCGTCGGCCCCGTCGTCGCCGAGCCGTTCCGCTCCCGCGCCGACCTGGACCGGCTGCGCCCGCTCGAGCCCGGGGACGTGCCCTATGTGACCGAGGCCGTCGGCCTGCTCACCGCCGAGCTCGGCGGCACGCCGCTCATCGGCTTCGCCGGGGCGCCGTTCACCCTCGCGAGCTACCTGGTCGAGGGCGGTCCCTCCCGCCACCACGAGCACACCAAGGCGCTGATGTACGGCGACCCCGGGCTGTGGCGCGACCTGCTCGACCGGCTGGCCGACATCACCGCGGCGTTCCTGCGGGTGCAGATCGAGGCCGGTGCCTCGGCCGTGCAGCTCTTCGACTCCTGGGTGGGCGCGCTGGCCCCCGAGGAGTACCGCCGCTCGGTGCTGCCCGCCAGCGCCAAGGTCTTCGACGCGGTGGCCGGGCTCGGCGTGCCGCGCATCCACTTCGGTGTGGGCACCGGCGAGCTGCTGGGCCTGATGGGGCAGGCGGGCGCCGACGTGGTCGGGGTGGACTGGCGGGTGCCGCTGGACGAGGCGGCCCGGCGGGTCGGCCCCGGCCGGGCGCTCCAGGGCAACCTCGACCCGGCCGTGCTGTTCGCGCCGCGCGAGGTGGTCGAGGCCAAGGCCGCCGAGGTGCTCCGGGCCGCGCGCGGGGTCGAGGGGCACGTGTTCAACCTCGGCCACGGCGTCCTGCCCACCACCGACCCCGACGCCCTGACCCGGCTCGTGGAGTACGTGCACACCGCGACGCGCGCCTAGAAAACCAGGGCCTGCCGCCGGATCCCCCTCCGCATCCCCCTCTGCCCCGCGCGCTGTTCGCTCACGGCGAACGGGCCGCGGCGGGGCCGCTCGTGGGCGCGGGGCGGCGCGGAACCGTCGCGGGGTCGGCCCGGCCGGGCGCGGGCCCGTCTGCGACAGTGGAGGCATGAACGATTCGCCGTCGCGGACGCCGTCCGCCCCCGGGCCGTTCGGCCCACCCCGCGTGGTCGTCGTGGGAGGGGGTGTGTCCGGGCTCGCGGCGGCGTGGTTCCTGCTGCGGGGCGGCGCCGAGGTCACCGTCCTGGAGGCGTCCTCCCGGCTCGGCGGCAAGCTCCACGCGGACGAGATCGCCGGAGTCCCGGTGGATCTGGGCGCGGAGTCGATGCTGGCCCGCCGCCCCGAGGCCGTGGACCTGGCCCGGGCGGTCGGACTCGGCGACGACCTCCAGCCGCCCGCGGCCTCCGGCGGCGCGCTGTGGACCCGCGGCGCCCTGCGGCCCCTGCCCAAGGGCCACCTGATGGGCGTGCCCGGCGACCTGGCGGCCCTGGCCAACTCCGGCGTGCTCTCCCCGCGCGGGCTGGCGCGGCTGCCGCTGGACCGGGTGCTGCCGCGCGCCCCGCTCGGCGACGACGTCTCCGTCGGGGACCTGGTGGCCGCCCGCATGGGCCGCGAGGTCGTCGACCGCCTGGTGGAGCCGCTGCTCGGCGGCGTGTACGCGGGCGACGCCCACCGGATCTCGCTGCGCACCGCCCTGCCGAAGCTGTACGAGGCGGCCCGCGAGGAGCGCTCCCTGGCCGCGGCCGTGCGCCGGGTGAGCGGGCGGGCCCCGCGCGGCGAGGGCCCGGTGTTCATGGGCCTGCGCGGCGGTGTCGGGAAGCTGCCCCTGGCGATCGCCGACGCCTGCCGGGCCGAGGGCGCGCGCGTCGAGACGGACACCACGGTGCGGGAGCTGCGCCGCACCGCCGAGCGGCCGGGCCGCGGCGGCCGCTGGCGCCTGGTGGTGGACCGGCCCCGGGGCCGCGACATCCTGGAGGCGGACGCCGTGGTGCTTTCCGTGCCCGCGCCCGCCGCCGCCGCGCTGCTGCGCGTGGAGGCCCCGCAGGCCGCGGCCGGGCTGGCGGGCGTGGAGTACGCGAGCATGGCGCTGGTCACCATGGCGTTCCGGCGCCGGGACGCGGCGTGCGTGCCCGAGGGCAGCGGCTTCCTGGTGCCGCCGGTGGACGGGCGCACCATCAAGGCGTCCACGTTCGCCAGCCGCAAGTGGCGGTGGATCGACGAGGCCGACGACGAGACGGTGGTGCTGCGCACCTCCGTGGGCCGGTACGGGGAGAGCGCCGACCTGGAGCGCGAGGACACCGACCTGGTGCGGCTGTCCCGGGCCGACCTGGCCGACGCCATCGGGCTGACCGCGGCGCCCGTGGCCGCGCGGGTCACCCGGTGGAACGAAGGGCTGCCGCAGTACGCCGTCGGGCACACCGACCTGGTGGCGCGGGTGCGCGCCGAGGTCGGCAAGCTGCCGGGGCTCGCCGTGTGCGGCGCGGTGTACGACGGCGTCGGCATCCCGGCGTGCGTGGCGAGTGCCCGCCGCGCCGCCGAGGCGCTGCTCGGCGACGGCGAGCGGCCCGCGGGGGGCGGCGGCTGAGCGCCGGGCCGCGCGGGTGACAATGAGGCCATGACCGAGAGCGCTGCCACCCCCGCCGAGGACACCAACGGGGGCACGAGGAAGAAGGCCCGCGACCTGAACCAGGTCATCCGGTACACGCTGTGGTCGGTGTTCCGGCTGCGCGAGCCGCTGCCCGAGGACCGCGACGGCTACGCCGCCGAGGTCGAGGACCTGTTCGCCAAGCTGGCCGCCAGGGACGTCACGGTCCGCGGCACCTACGACGTCTCCGCGCTGCGCGCCGACGCCGACCTGATGATCTGGTGGCACGCGGAGACCGCGGACGCCCTCCAGACCGCCTACAACGAGTTCCGCCGCACCCGGCTCGGCCGGGCCGTGGAGCCGGTGTGGTCCAACATGGCGCTGCACCGCCCCGCCGAGTTCAACAAGAGCCACATCCCGGCGTTCCTCGCCGAGGAGCAGCCCCGCGACTACGTCAGCGTCTACCCGTTCGTGCGCTCCTACGACTGGTACCTGCTGCCCGACGAGGACCGCCGCCGGATGCTGGCCGACCACGGCCGGATGGCGCGCGGCTACCCGGACGTGCGGGCCAACACCGTGGCCTCGTTCTCCCTGGGCGACTACGAGTGGCTGCTGGCGTTCGAGGCGGACGAGCTGCACCGGATCGTGGACCTGATGCGGCACCTGCGGGGCTCCGAGGCGCGGCGGCACGTCCGCGAGGAGGTCCCCTTCTTCACCGGCCGCCGCAAGTCGGTGGCGGACCTCGTGGCGGGCCTGGCCTAGCCGCGGGCGGGGGCACCGCCGCCGCGGCCCCTTGCCGTCCCCGGCCGCCGTCACCTGCCGCCCGTCGCCCGCCGGCCGTCACCGGAGGAGATACCGCTTTGCCCCCCGCCGAGTCCTACCTCCGCCTGCGCGGGCGCCGTTTCGCCTGGCTGGACTTCGGCGGGCCAGGGCCCGTGCTGCTGGCGCTGCACGGGCACTTCGGCCGGGGCCGGATCTTCACCCGGCTGGCCGGGGCGCTCGCCGGGCGCTACCGCGTCGTCGCCCTCGACCAGCGCTGCCACGGCCTGTCCGACGGCGGCGGCGAGGTCACCCCGCGGGAGTACACCGAGGACGCGGCGGCGTTCCTGCGGGAGCTGGGCGCGGCGCCCGCCGCCGTCCTGGGCCACTCCATGGGCGGCGCCGTCGCCCACCACCTGGCCGCCCGGCACCCCGACCTGGTGTCGGCGCTGATCGTGGCCGACATGACCGTGCTCAACCAGGAGCCGGAGACCCACCCCGTGCTGGACGTGTCCGCCTGGCCGCGCCGCGCCCCCTCCCGGGAGGCGCTGGGCGCCGCCATCGAGGCGCACGGCATACCGGACGCGGGGTACTTCCTGGACAGCGCGGTGGAGTTCCTCGACGGCTGGGGCCTGCTGTTCGACACCGCCGACATGATGGCCTCGCAGCGGGCGTTCGCCGGGGACCACCGCGCGGTGTGGCGGGCCTCGCGGCAGCCCGCGCTGCTGCTGCGGGCCGAGCACAGCTTCATCCTGTCCCCGGCCACCGCGCGGCGGATGGCGCGGGAGCGGCCCGGCACGGAGCTGGTCGAACTGCCGGGCTGCGGCCACTGGCTGTACGACGACGACCCCGACGGGTTCGCCGCGGCCGTGGGCTCCTTCCTGGACCGGGCGACGGCCCCGGCCCGACCCGCGGCCGGTCCGACTCCGGACTCCTGACCCCGACCCCCGGCGCCGCCGGTCAGCCCCGTACGGCGGGCAGCGGGGCCGGGGCCGGGTGCGGCGGGCAGTCCGCGACGGCCGGGCCGCGCTCGCCGCGCAGCAGATACGCGGTGACGCGGCGCTCCACGCACGGGTTGCCCTGGTCCGTCACCCCGTGGGAGCCCGCGCCCCGCTCGGTGAGCAGCGCCGCGCCGGGCAGCCTGCGCCGCAGCTCCAGCGCGCCCCGGTACGGGGTGGCCGCGTCCCGCTCCGCGGCGAGCACCAGCACCGGCGGCAGCCGGTCCGCTCCCGCCCCCACGTCCACCGGGCGGGCCGGCCGGTGGGGCCAGAAGGCGCACGGCAGGTGCAGCCAGGTGCCGGCCCAGGCCCGGAACGGCGCGTCGCGGGCGAGCCGGGCGGCGTCGCGGACCCACACCCGCGGATCGCGGGGCCACGGCCCGTCGGCGCACTGCACCGCCGTGTACGCGGCGGCCTGCGTCTCCGCGTCCGCGGCCAGCGCCGGGTGCTTGCCCGCCAGGCGCAGCAGCGGCCGCGGGTCGCCGCCCAGGTACCGCGCCAGGGCGTGCGCGCCGCCGGGCCAGGCCGCGTCGTGGTGGACGGCGAGCAGGAACGCGGCGTGCAGCTCGCCCGGCCCCACCACGCCCCGCACGGGGGTGCGGGCCAGCTCGCGGCGCACCCGGTCGTAGGCGCCCTGCACGGCGTGCGGGGTGCGGCCGAGCCCGAGCGCGTCGTGGTGGGCCGCGGCCCAGGACAGGAAGTCCGTCCAGCGGCGCTGCGCCGCCCGGTGCTGGGCCAGGCTGTTGCGGTACCAGATCCGGTCGGGCGCCGGGTCCACCGCGCTGTCCAGCACCATGCGCCGCACGTGGTCGGGGAACAGGGTGGCGTACACCGCCCCGAGGTAGGTGCCGTAGGAGACGCCGAGGAAGGTGAGCCGCCGCTCGCCGAGCGCGGCCCGCAGCACATGCAGGTCGCGGGCGGCGTCGGCGGTGCTCATGCGGGCGAGCAGCGGGCCCGAGCGCCGGGCGCAGCCCCGCGCGTACGCCCGGGCGTCGGCGACGCGGCGGTCGGTCGCGGCGGCGGAGGCGGGGGCCGGGTCCCGGGTCGGCGCCGCGGCGTGCTCGCCGGGCCGCGCACAGCTCACCCGGGCGTCGGGGCCGAGGCCGCGCGGCTCGAAGCCGACCAGGTCGTACGCCCGGGCCAGTCGCCGCCACAGCGGCCCGCCCCGCACTGCGCGCGCCGGGAAGGCGAGCCCGGAGGCGCCGGGCCCGCCCGGGCTGAACACCAGGGCGCCCTGGCGGGCGGAGGGCGGCCCGGTGGCCGCGGCCCGGCTGACCAGCAGGCCGATCCGGTCCCCGTCGGGCCTGGCGTAGTCCAGCGGCACCCGCACCACCGCGCACCGCACGGCCGCGGGCAGCCGGGCCCCGGGCGGGCAGGCGCCGAAGCCGGCTCCCTCCGCCGAGGCCCGCCGCGCCGCCGCGGCGACGCCCCGGGCCTCGGCGTCGGCCCTGGCCCCGGCGGCCCGCCCGGTCGGGTCGCCGGACGGTGCGGACAGCAGTCCCGCCACGGCGAGCACCCCGCTGACCCCGCACAGCACCGCCGCTCTCACGCACCCACCTCTTCCCGCGAACCCCGGCCACCGGGGAGGCCGGGCGTGGGCGCATCCTCGCAGGGGCGGGCGGCGCCGGGGGCGGTCCCGCGTCCGTGTCCCGGCCGGTGCGGGCCCCGCTACACCCGGTCGGCGTACGGCCGGCCGCCGGCGGTCAGCGCCTCGCGCAGCTCGGGGTCGCGCAGCGCGGCCGGGCCGTGCGCGGCCAGCGCGGCCAGCTCGTCCGCGTCCGCGGCCCGCGGGGCGGGGATCGGCTCGCCGCGCAGCCGGTCGGCGCCCAGCGCCGACGCCCAGCGGACACCGGGGCCCAGCTCGGCGCGGGCGACGGCCAGGCAGCCCAGGGACATCAGCAGCGGTATCGCGAACCAGCCGGCCAGCGCCGGGTCCGCCCCGCCGGGGCGCAGCGCCGCCGCGAGGACGAACATGGCCACCGCCAGGACCGCCGACGCCCGCACCGCGCGTATCGCGTCCCGCACGGCCCTGCGGGCGGCCCCGGGCACGGCCAGCCCCGCCGCGACCAGGCGCAGCTCCAGCGAGCGGACCGCCTCCTGGGCGGCGAACGCGGCCCGTATCCGCGGCACCGGCGCCTGCCCGTCCGGGCCCACGGCGTCGAGCAGGGCCAGCTCCAGCGCGTCGGGGCCGCGCGGCGCGGGCGGCCGGGCGGGCGCGTCGAGCACCGTGGCCCAGCCGGTGCGGGCCAGGTGCAGCCGGCGCTGCCGGGACAGCAGGACCAGCGTGAGGTCGGCGACCCGGTGCGGGCCGCCGGACAGGAACGCCGTCACGTGCAGGCCGCGGTCGCCCGCGGGGCCGACGGACGGCGCCGGGGCGGAGCGCTGCCGCCGGTCGGCGGTGACCGAGGCGTGGCACACCCACGCGCACGACGCCACCGCTGCGGCCCAGGCGGTCAGCAGGAAGAGCACCCACATGGCGTCAGTTGTACCTGCCGCCACCGACAGCGCGGCAGGGGTGCGCGCCGCCCGTCCTCACGGCGTCATCCGCGTGCTCTGGGCGGTCGGGGTCCCGGCCGGGGCGCCGGCCGGCAGCGAGGAGCCGTCCGGGGCGACGGGGGTGGCCGTGGCGTTGGGCATGGCCGGCAGGTCGCTGGAGCCGAGCGAGTCGAAGTCCACCATGCCGGTGTTCTCCAGGACGGTGATGTGGTCCAGCACGATCGTGTTGGTGCGGTCGGCCAGGGCGCGCACCTTGGAGTTCTCCGTGTTCGACCGCACGTCCGCGACCAGCAGGAACACCTTGCCGTGCGCCCGGCGCAGCCGGTTGGCGAAGACCAGGTCGAAGGCCTTGCCCTCGGCCGCGCTCATCTCGGCGAGCCAGCCCTTCTGCTGGCCGGTGGCCTCGTTGGGCACGTCGACCTGGAGGGCCTGGGCGGTGTCCAGCGCCAGCCGGTCCAGCTCGGTGTGGCCCTCGATGAGGTGCTCGCTGGCCACCTTCACCTCCTGGGTGGTGCCCTTGCGGCCGCCGAGCTGGCCCGCGGGCAGCTCCCACAGGCCGGCCAGCCGCACCGCCCGGACGAAGGCCCGGTCCCTGGCCGTCAGCGGCCCGAACTGGGTGTCCCACGTGCCGCGCCCGTCGTCGCTGAACGCGATCCCCTTGGCCGTGGCGGCCTTGGCCTTCTCGGTGTCGAAGGACCAGACGGGGAACAGCAGGGCGATGAGCGTGACGGCGAGCGCGCCGACCACCAGACCGGTTCCCGTGACAGAGCGCATGTGCCCTCCTTGTGAGGCAGCGTGAGCCGCGGCACCGGGAGGGAGCGGGCGACGGGAGGTCAGCGCACGCGCGCACGGCCGTGCGCCCCGTAGCCCGGTCTCCCGGCATGCGGACCGCACATTAGTACGCGGGAACCGCCCGGATTCGCTCAACGGAACGACCGGCCGATCGCCTCGGGTGCGCGCGCGGCGGCGTTGGTCCCGTGTGCTGTGGAATGGGCGGGATATGGAGGGGGTGTGGAGTGTTCGGTCTCACACGGTGAAGGAGGGGCGGAGTCCGTTTTCCTGGGGAGGGCGGCCGGGGCCCGGTCGGCGCGTGCCCCGGCCCGCCCTCACATCCCCCCGAACCACCCCGGCGCGTCCAGCCGGAACGCCTCCCGCGGCGTCACCCTGCGCAGGTCCTCCTCCAGGGCCCGCAGGCGGTCCTCGCCCAGGGTGCGGGCCCAGCGGGCGCGCAGGTCGTCGAAGATGCGGGCCGACCTGGCCAGGCAGTCGACGCCGCGCTCGGTCGGCCGGACGATCCTGCGCCTGGCGTCGCGCGGGTCGGTGCCGCGCTCCACGTAGCCCAGGCGCTCCAGGGCCTCGATGGTCTTGCCCGCCGCCTGCTTGGTCACCCCGAGCCTGCGGCCGAGGTCCGCCGCGGTGGTGCCCTCGGAGCCGATGGCCTGGAGCGCGAAGCCGTAGGTCGGGCGCACCTCGGGGTGGCCCTGGCGGGCCAACTCCGCGTGCAGGTCGTCGATCAGGACGCGGAAGCCGAGCAGCAGCCGCAGGGGAAGCTCGTAGCCGGGCGGGTCGTGGTCCGGCGGGTCGGCGGTCACCGGTGCGCTCCCGGGGTTCGCGCGTTGACAGATCCGACAACCAGGTTCACCATATCGACAAACACGTTGTCCATTTTACGGAGTGCTCCCATGACTGTCATCCGCGACGCGGACGCCCGGCGGACCCGGACCCCCAACGCCGTCATGACCACCCTCGCATCGCCGACCCAGGGCGGCAGCGGCCTTTCCGTGTGGCGGGTGGAGATGGCGGACGGGCAGAGCGGGCCCGTCCACACCTGCGACGTCGAGCAGGTGTGGACCTGCCTGGCGGGCGCCGCCACCGTCGAGGTCGGCGAGCGGGCGCACGAGGTGGCCGCGGGCGACACCCTCGTGCTGCCGCCGGGTGCCGTGCGCCGGGTCCGCACCGCCCCCGGATCCCGCTTCGCCGCCGTGGTCGCCGCGCCCGCGGGCGGCCTCGTCCACGCCCCTGGCGTCGACGTGGCACCGGGCTGCGCCGTCCCCCGCGGGGACGGCCTGCTGCCCGCCTGGACCGCGTAGCCGGGGGCGGCTGGCGGCCGCGACCCTCGCTCCACGGGGTGGATCATTCGGGTTATACAGTGGCAAAAGGGCCGCCCGTCCATGTGAAGCGAGGTGTGTCATGGCGAAGAAGAGCGGCAAGCGGCTGCGGCCCGGTGACCGGGTCTCCTGGAGAAGCCACGGTTCCACCGCCGAGGGCGAGGTGGAGAAGGAGATCACTTCGCGGACCGAGGAGGCGGGCTGCACCGTGGACGCGTCCGCCGAGGATCCGCAGTACCGGGTGCGCAGCGAGAAGTCGGGCCGGGCGGCGGTGCACCGCCCCGGGGCCCTGAAGAAGCAGAAGGGGTCCTGACCGTGGGCGGCGCCGACGACCGCGACCGGACGGTGGCGGCCTTCCGGGACCTGGTCAACCTCCCTCCCGCCCGGCTGGAGAAGTGGCTGGAGCGGGAGGAGTCCGAGCGGGCCGGGCAGCACCCCGGCGGCGGGGAGAGCACCGGCCACGCCTCCGGGCGCCGGATCGTGCGGCTGCTGCGGACGAAGGAGGCCGACCTGGACGACGACGACCTCGCGCACATGCGGAAGACCGTGGGCTTCATCAAGCGCCACCTCGCCCAGCGCCCGCCCGGCGACATCACCGACACCACCTGGCGCCACTCCCTGATGAACTGGGGCCACGACCCGAAGCGTGACGGCTGAGCCCGCCGCCCCCGCCGCCGACCGCCCCGGACGCCCGCCCCGCCCCGTACAGTGGAGGGCGGGCCTCCGTGGGTTCGCCCAGGTCAGGGGCGATCTTCGCCTTCCGCGGCGGTCGAGCGCGCACCACGGAGCCACCATGTCCCACCCGCCCCCCGACGCCCTGTTCGACCTGGACGAGCTGTCGCCCCCCGGCCCGGTCTCCGCGTTCCGGGACTCGCCGCGGGCCCGCCGACTGCTCGACGTGCGGGAGATCCACGCCGAGCCCGCCGCCGCGGCCTCCCCGCGGGGCAGGCAGATCCTGGCCCGGTTCCCCGGCGCCCGGGTGGTCGAGGTGGCCTCGCACTGGCGGATCCCCGGGCTGCACGGCAACGAGGGCAACGCCGCCGACTGGGTGCGGGTCAAGCGGCACACCCTGGTCCTCGGTGAGCGCAAGACCCTGACCGTCCGCCCCAACGGCAGGTCCGCCGACTGGATCGCCCCCGGCCCCTCCAACGGCTGCGCCATGGCCTGCGCCTACTGCTACGTGCCGCGCCGCAAGGGGTACGCCAACCCGATCACGGTGTTCACCAACATCGACCGGATCATCGCCCACCTGAACCGCCACATCGCCCGGCAGGGGCCCAAGACCGAGCCGAACCAGTGCGACCCGCGGGCCTGGGTGTACGACATCGGGGAGAACGGCGACTGCGCCGCGGACGCCCTGATCTGCGACAACACCGCCGACCTGGTGCGCGCCTTCCGGCACGGGACCACCGCCAAGGCGTCCTTCGCGACCAAGTTCGTCAACCCCGACCTGCTGGCCCTCGACCCCCGCGGGCGCACCCGGATCCGCTTCTCGGTGATGCCCGCCGACGACTCCAGGCTGCTGGACGTGCGCACCAGCCCGGTCGCGGAGCGGATCGCCGCGGCGGGCGACTTCCTCGACGCGGGCTACGAGGTGCACTTCAACCTCTCCCCGGTGGTGCTCCGCCCGGGCTGGGAGGCGGCTTGGGCCGAGCTGCTGCGGCAGATGGACGACGTGCTGCCGGCGCGGGTGAAGCGGCAGGCCGCCGCCGAGGTGATCACCCTCACGCACAACGAGGACCTGCACCGGGTCAACCTCGCCTGGCACCCGCGCGCCGAGGACGTGCTGTGGCGGCCCGGGATCCAGCAGGCCAAGCGCTCGCAGAGCGGCGGCCGGAACGTGCGCTACCGCAACGACGCCAAGGCGGACGCGGTCGAGGCCGTCCACCGCCTGATCGCCGAGCACGCGCCGTGGCTGCGCGTCCGCTACGCCTTCTGACCCGGACCCGCCCCGCCCCGGGAAGCGGCCCCCGCCGCGGAAAACGCCGCGAACCCTCACCCGCACGGGTGTTACCGTTCCCGGGCCGGCCGCGGGACTCCGGTGCGACTTCCGGAATCGTTCTGTAAGCGACCCTTCGCAGCTCGCGCCCCCTCTCCCCGGCCGGCCCCACCACCCGCCGCGCCCGGGGCACCCGGCCCGCGGCGCCAGCGCGCCATGGGGGAGGCCGCCATCGACACCTACGCGGACCTGGTCGCCGCCGAGGACGTCCTGCTGTTCGTCAACGCCGCGATCACCGCCACCGGCCAGCGCGAGTTCCACTCCACCGGGGACGAGCAGCGGCTGTCCCTGGAGTTCCTGCACGCCTACATGCTCGGCAACTACCGGGACGTCTACACCGCCGCCCTGGCCCTGGGCATCAACCACCACAACGCGGCCCTGGTCATCCGCAACCTGCTGCGCACCGGCGCCGACACCCCGCCGGAGCAGCGCCGCACCGAGGGCCGCCTGATCGCCCGCCACCTGGCCGACCTGCCGCCGCAGCGCGTGTACGGCCTCATCCGGACCCTGCGCGCCGAGGGCGTGAACAACCGCCGCACCCGCGCCGTCATCCGCGACTGGCTGGCCGCCCGCCCCGACCCGGCCTTCGACGCCGTGAAGTACCGCTCCGGCCTGAAGACCGCGCTGCGCCACGCCCATCTGCGCCCCGGCGCCCTCCACGACGAGGTCGGCCCGTTCCTGTTCGCCCCGCGCGGCCGGGCCCGCTGGGACACACCGGTGCTGGACACGTGGCGCCGCGCCCACCACGAGCAGGCCGCGCTGTACGAGCTGCCGTACACCGTCGCCGAGGGCTTCGCGGCCCGGCACGGCATCGAGCGGGCGATCTTCCTGGAGCGGATCGCGCCGCGGCTGACCCGCCTGGAGCGGCTGCGGCTGACCGAGTCCGCCCGGGAGCGGGGGGTCGCCGCGGTGGGCGCCGACCTCGCCACCGTCCCCCTGACCCGCCTGGCCGTGTACGTGCTGGGCCTGCCGCCGCGGGAGCGGGACCGGCGGCGCGCCGAGCTGACCGCCGCCCTGGACGCCGCCGCGCGCCGCGCCGCGGGCGCGGAGGCGGGCACCTGGGGCACCGTCCACGCCGTGCTGGACGACAGCCACTCCGCACACGGCTCGGGCGTCAAGCGCCGCCGCCCCCTGGCGGTCGCCCTGGCCTGCCACTTCCTGCTGCGCGCGCTGGCCGCCTCCCACCGGTCGTGGTGGACCTCGGGCCACCGCGACGCGCTGCTGGTCCGCCCGCACGGCTGCACCCCGCTGGGCACCCGGATCCTGGACGCGCTCGCCGAGCCCCCCGACCGGCTCGTGGTCGTCTCCGACGGCTGGGACAACGCCCCGCCCGGCCTGGCCGGCGAGGTGCTGCGGGTGTGGCGCACCCGTCTGGACCCGCACCACCGCACCGCCGTGCTGCACGTGAACCCGGTGTACGACGCGGACGGCCTGGACGTGCGGCGACTGGCGCCCACCGTGCCCACCGCCGGGATCCGCGACGCCGAGGACCTGCCCGCGCTCGCCGGGCTCGCCCGCTTCGCCGAGGGCCGCGCGTCCCTGCCGGAGCTGCGCGCCCACCTGGCCGGGCGCGTCGCCCGGTACCTGGACGCGCCCGTGCGGGAGGAGGCGCGGTGACCCGGCTCGACCTGTCGGGGCTCGCGGCCGGCCCGTCTCAGGTGTGGGGCGGGGTGCGCCTGGTCCCGCTGCTGCGCGAGCGCCCCGTGGAGGGCCTGCGCCTGGACGCCCGGCTGTACGGCGACGAGCCCGGCCTGGTCGCCCTGGACCGGCGCACCGCCTACTGCTCGTACATCCCGCACGGCTTCGTCGCCACCTGGGCCGCCGGCGGGCAGCCCGCCGCCGCGTACGGCACCCAGCTCGCCGAGGAGGGGCAGCGGCGCGCGGTCGGGTGCGTGCCGGTGCGCCCGCACCGCCGCATGGCCCGCCGCGTCGCCCGGGACCGGCTGCGCTTCCTGCCGCTGCACCTGGCCCTGGAGGGCTATCTGTCGCTGCACTTCGGCGGGCCCGAGGTGGTGTGGGAGGAGTGGTCCGGGCGGGCCGTCGCCCAGGGGCTCTCCCCGCGGGCCGAGCAGGCGTACACCGGCGCGGAGGTGACGGGCCTGGAGGACGCCCTGCGCGCGTTCGAGATCCACCCCGGGCAGAGCGGGGTGCTGGTGTACGTCGCGGACGCCCTCGCCGCCGCCTTCGCGGTGCCGCACCCGGACGACTACCCCGCCCTGCACGGCACCCTGCTGCGGGACCTGTACGGCGAGCTCGTCCACCAGTACGGGCTGTACGGGGCGCCGGTGCCGGAGTTCCGGGCCCGCCTCGACGACACCCGGATCGGGTCGCTCGCCGAGCTGCGCGCCGCGGCGGGCCGGGCGCAGCGGGAGTGGGCCGCCTTCCACGACACCGTGATGGCCCCCGCGCTGCTGGAGACGCGCTACGACGTGCGCCGGGTGTACCGGGCGGGCCCGTTCACCCTGTCCCGCTTCCTGCCGCCGTTCACCCGCGGCGCCGAGAACCACATCGGGGAGACCATCACCGACCCCAAGGGCCGGGTGGCCTATCTCAAGACGTTCCGCCTGTCGGAGAAGCAGGTCAGGCGGGGCCACCTGCTCCAGCGGCTGGCCGCGCACGACTGGAGCCCGCCGGCCGCCGCCGCCTCGATGGGCATCGGGCGGGATGAGTTCCTGCTGCGGATGGAGAACGCGGGCTTCGGCGCGCTGCTGCGGCAGGACGTCCTGGACGGCGCGCGGGCGGCCGCCCGCCGCGGGACGGCCCCGGGCTGAGCCGCGGCCCCGGATCGACGCGCGGCTGCGGGCGGGGGCGCGGCCCCGGGGCGGGCCACGCCGTCACAGCAGCGCGGCCACGTCCGCCACGGCCGTCAGGGACCCGGGCGCGACCTCGGTGTACCCGGCGTCCCGCACCACCGGCAGCCCGCTCCCGGCCAGCGCCGCCCAGCGGTCCGCCGCCGCGACCCGCACCGCGAGCGGGAACCCGTCCGCCGCCCAGGCCCGCCGCGCCGCCTCGGGCAGCCTCCACCAGCCGAGCTGCGCCGCGTGCCCGGCCTGCGCCATGGCCTTGCCCGCGGTCATGGCCACGTCGGGGCTCAGCCACAGCACGGGGGCGCCCGCGGGCGGCAGGGGCGGCGGCTGCGGGTCGGTGAGCTCGGTGCCGGACACCTGGAGCCGGGCCAGGTCGCGCGGCCAGTCGTCCAGCGGGACGGGCGGGAACACCCGCACCCGCGCGTCCTCGCCGTGCACGGTGATGCCGGGCAGTGCCTCCGCGCGCCGCCACTCCGCGCCGCGCGCCCTGCGCACCACCTTGCGGATGCGCCCGTCCTCCCAGCCGCGCACCGCCCCGGCCCACTCGCCCTCGCCGCGCGCCCTCGGGTCGGCGAGCAGCGTCAGCACGGCGCGGGCCGCCGTCTGGAGGGCGTCCGTGCGCGCCGGGGGAGCGGCCCGCTCGACGCGGACCACCAGGGGAAGCACGAACTGCGGCGCGGCGTCCCGCCCGCCGGCGCGCGGACCCGCGGCCGGCGGCGGGGTGGTCGGACTGGTCACCGATCAAGAATGCCAAACCGCCCCCGGCCCGCCCGCCGCCGCCCCGGGCCCGCGCGTCCCTTCCCACCTGGAGGCGGCGCCCCTACGCTCCCCGTACCTGACGACGCGTCAGGCATCCGAGTCCCGCCCCGCGCGCCCCGAGGACGGCCCGCCATGCCCTGCGATCCCGCACGACGACTGCCCCGAGCACCCGGAAGGCCGGCCCTTCCGGGTGCCCCGCGCCCCACCCGCCGCGCCCTGCTCGCCGCGGCGGCCACGGCCTGGATCCCCGCGTACCGCCTCCCCGCGGGCGCCGCCGCCGGCACCCTCGCCGTCCCGCCGGGCTTCCCCGCCGGGATCCCGCTCGCCCAGCAGGTGTTCCGCAACTGGTCGCTGGAGACCGTGGTGGAGGGCGTGTGGACGGCCACCGCCCGCACCCCCGGCGACGTGCTCGCCGTCGCCGACTGGGCGCGCGCCGCCGGGTACCGGGTGCGCGCCCGCGGCCGGGCCCACAACTGGTCCCCGCTCACCCTGCCCGCGGGCGCCGACCCCACCGGGACCGTGCTGGTGGACACCACCACCCACCTCACCGGCGTCACCGTCTCCGGCGGCGACCCGGCCACCGTCACCGCCCAGGCGGGCGCCACCGTGGAGACGGTCCTGACCAGGCTGGAGCAGGAGGGGTACGGCCTGGCGGCCACCACCGCGCCCGGCGACCTCACCGTCGGCGGGGCGCTGGCCGTCGGCGCGCACGGCACCGGGGTGCCCACCGCGAGCGAGCGCCCGCCCGCGGGATCCGGGTTCGGCACCCTCGGCGACCTGGTGACCTCGCTCACCGCCGTGGTGTGGGACCCCGCCGCGGGCCGCCACGCCCTGCGCACCTTCACCCGCGGCGAACCCGACACCGCGGCGTTCCTGGTCCACCTCGGCCGGGCGTTCGTCACCGAGGTCACCCTCCGGGCGGCGGCCAACCGGCGGCTGCGCTGCCGCAGTTGGTTCGACGTGCCCGTGGAGTCAGTCTTCGCCGCACCGGGCGGCGGCGGGCGCACCCTCGCCTCCCACCTGGACGCCACCGGACGGGTGGAGGCGATCTGGTTCCCGTTCACCACCGTGCCGTGGCTGAAGGTGTGGAGCCTCGCCCCGACCAGGCCGGCCGGGGCGAGGCAACTCGACCGGCCCTACCCGTACGCCTTCGCCAACCGGGTCACCGAGGAGATGTCCGACCTGCTGACCGGGATCGTCTCCGGCGACACCCGCCGCACCCCCGAGTTCGCCAACCTCGCCATGGCGCTGGTCGGCTCCGGGCTGATCACCACCGGCACCTGGGACGTGTGGGGCTGGTCCAAGAACTCCCTGCTGTACGTGGAGCCGACGACGCTGCGCATCCACGAGGGCGGCTGGGCGGTGCTGACCGCCCGGTCCTCGGCGCAGCGGGTGCTGCACGAGTTCTGGACGGAGTACACCCGGCTGCTGCGCGCCCACCGGGACCGGGGTTCCTTCCCGGTCAACGGGCCGATCGAGATCAGGATCAGCGGGGTGGACGGGGCGGGCGGCCACGGCCCGCCCGCCCTGCTCTCGCCCGCCCGGCCCCGCGCCGACCGGCCGGAGTGGGACACCGTGGTGTGGATCGACTTCGCCACCGCCCCCGGCACACCGGGGGCGGCCCCCTTCTTCGCCGAGCTGGAGCGGTGGATCGTCGGCCGGTACACCGGCGGGTACGCCGCCGTCCGCCCGGAGTGGAGCAAGGGCTGGGCCTACACCGGCGCCGGGCCGTGGACGGACACGGCGGCGCTGTCCGGCTGGATCCCGGACGCGTTCGACGGGTGGGCGACCGCCCGCGCGGTGCTGGACCGCCACGACCCGGCGGGTGTCTTCGGCAACGCCTTCCTGGACCGGCTGCTGGGCCGACCCGCGCCGGCCCGGGGCGCCGCCTACCCCTCGTCCGCGGGCTGAAGGCGCACGGAGATGCTGTTGATGCAGTACCGCTGGTCCGTCGGGGTGGGGTACCCCTCGCCCTCGAAGACGTGGCCGAGGTGGGAGCCGCACCTGGCGCAGCGCACCTCGGTGCGGACCATCCCGTACGAGCGGTCCTCGATCAGCTCCACGGCGTCGGAGTCCGCCGGGTCGTAGAACGAGGGCCAGCCGCAGTGGCTCTCGAACTTCGTCTCCGAGCGGAACAGCTCCGCCCCGCAGGCCCGGCAGGAGTAGATCCCGGGCGTCTTGGTGTCGGTGTACTCGCCGGTGAAGGCGCGCTCGGTGCCCGCCTCACGGAGCACCCGGTACTCCTCGGGCGTGAGCTGGGCACGCCACTCGGCCTCGGACTTCTCGACCTCGTATCCCATGGTCCCGAGGCTACGACCGCAACCTGGAGAGAATCTCGGGCCCCAGGAAGGTCACGTCGCCCGCGCCCATCGTCAGCACCAGGTCCCCGGGCCTGGCCAGTCGCGCCACCGTGTCCGGCACCTGCGCCATGGAGGGGGCGGCGTGCACCTCGGCGCCCTTGGCGGCGGCGGCGCGGATGACGATGTCGCTGGTCACACCGGGCACCGGGTCCTCGCGGGCCGGGTAGACGTCCATCACGACGGCGGCGTCGGCCAGCGCCAGCGCGTGGCCCATCTCCTCGCCGAGCTGCTGGGTGCGGCTGAACAGGTGCGGCTGGAAGACCACCAGCACCCGCCCCTCGCCCGCGTTCTCCCGGATCGCCTCCAGGTCGGCGGCGATCTCGGTGGGGTGGTGCGCGTAGGAGTCGATCACGGACACGCCGTTCTCCACGCCCTTGAGCTGGAGGCGGCGCCGCACCCCCGTGTACTGGGCCAGCGCCGGGCCGAGCCGGTGCGGGTCCACGCCCAGGGCCGCGCCCGCGGCGAGCGCGGCCACCGCGTTGGACGCGTAGTGCCGCCCGGGCACGGACACCGACACGGTCAGCTCACCGCCGCCGAACCGCTCCGGCAGGGCGACGGCGACCTCGCCGGCCAGACCGCGCGGGGTGTACCTCAGCACCCGAACGTCCGCGTCCGCGCTCTCCCCGACCCGCACCACCGACACGTCGGCGCGGGTGATCCGGGAGGCCAGCTCGCGGGCGCCGGGGTTGTCCGCGGAGATCACCAGGGTGCCCCCGGGCACGATCCGGTCCACGAAGGCGGCGAACGACTCGTACACCTCCTCCAGGGAGGCGTAGTTGGCGTGGTGGTCCAGCTCCACGTTCAGCACCACCGCGACCTCGGGCGCGTACCGGTGGAAGCTGCGGTCGGACTCGTCCGCCTCGGCGACGAAGATCTCGCCGGTGCCGTGGTGGGCGTTGGAGCCGGGCTCGTTCAGGTCGCCGCCGATCGCGAACGACGGGTCCAGGCCCATGCTGGACAGGCTCACCGCGAGCATGCTCGTGGTGGTGGTCTTGCCGTGGGTGCCCGCCACCGCGAGGGCACGGCGGCCCTCCATCAGCGCGGCCAGCGCGTCGGCGCGGTGCACCACGGGGACGCCCCGCTCGGCGGCGGCGCGGGTCTCCGGGTTGTCGTCGCGGATGGCGCTGGAGACGACCACGCAGGTGGCGTCGGCGGCCAGGTGCTCCGCGGCGTGCCCGACGTGCACGCGCACCCCGAGCTGCCGCAGCGCCAGCACCGTCGCGGACTCCTTGGCGTCGCTGCCCGCGACCTTCGCCCCGCGCATCGCCAGGATCTTCGCCAGGCCCGACATGCCCGCACCGCCGATGCCGACGAAGTGGGGGCGGTCCATCAAGGCCGGTGCCATGTGCGTGTCTCCCGGGGTCGAGCTGGATGACGGGTGCCGGACCGGCGGGACGGCTGCGGCAGGGCAGGCCGGTCCGCCGGAACGCCTTAGATTCTGCACCACCGGCGCGGCCCGGGGACGCAGCCCCGGGCCGCCGCCCGTCCCGGCCGCGCCGCTACTCGTTGTGCGCGAACAGCTTCAGCACCGGCACCCCGACCTTGTGCCTGGCCCGGGACGCCCAGTCGCGGTGGAAGAACTCCTCCACCAGGTGCGGCGAGGTCAGCACCACCACCTCGTCGGCGCCGCTCTCCTCGACCACCGAGCGCAGCACCTTCAGCGGATCGTCCTCCACCACCCGCCCGGTCGCCTCGGCCCCGCCGGCGCGCAGCGCGGCGAGGCTGTGCTCCAGCGAGCGCACCGCCACCGGGAGCGCGGCCTCCTCCTCCTCGTCCGTCTCCCGCATCACCTGGCCGAGCCGGCCCAGGGCCACGTCGTCCAGGGCCCGCAGCAGCCGGTCCTGGTCGCCGCGGGGCTGCATCAGCACCACGAACGCCACCTGCTCGCCGTCGTGCAGGCCGGTGAGCAGATCGACGTCGGCGGGGACGAGCGGCTTCTCGATCATCAACACGGTCGTGAACACGTGCGCCCTTCTCTCTCGCTTGCCGGCCGGGCCCGCCGGGCCGACCGGACCGGCCCGCGTCCACCGGACCCATCCTGCCGGGATCCTGCCCGGAAAGCGGCCGCACACGCGCGGACGGACACGCCCGGGACGGACAACGCCCGGAGGGGCATGTGCGGACGGACACGCGGGCGGCGCGTCACCGACGGGCGCGGGTGTACCGGGTGAACAGGAACCCGTCCTCCTCCAGCAGCGACGCCAGCGCGAACCGGTGCGGGCCGACCGCCTCCGGGCCGTTGACGATCCGCGCCGCCTCGCCCGAGACGGCCACCGGCGCCACCGTCAGGCACAGCTCGTCCAGCAGGTCGGCGGCGGCGAACTGGGCCAGCAGCCGCGGGCCGCCCTCGGTCAGCAGCCGGGTCAGGCCCCGCTCGGCCAGCGCCGCCACCACCCGCTCCGGCTCGGCCCCCGCGCCGTCGCCCGCCACCACCACCTCGGCGGCGCCGCGCGCCGCGCTCAGCCGCTCCGCGGGCGCCGCGGCGCCGGTGAACAGCAGCGTGGGCACCCGCGCCTCGGTGAACAGCGGCGCGGACAGGTCCAGGTCCAGGCTCGCGCTGAGCACGGCCACCGCCGGGGCGGGCCTCTGCCCGAGCGCGGCGCGCCGCTCGGCGAACACCTCCCTGGCCCTCGCCGGCCCGTACCCCTCCCGGCGCACCGTCTCCGCGCCGACCAGCACCACATCCGCCAGCCCGCGCAGCACCCCGAAGATCCGCATGTCGGCCGGGCTGGACAGCGGGTGCGAGCGGCCCTCGTGGTGGGCGGCCCCGTCCAGGCTGGAGACCATGTTGGCGCGCAGCCACGGGCGGCCCGAGGCGACCGCCTCCGGGTAGGCGTACAGATCGGCGAGGGCGTCGATGGCGCCCGGGTCGGCGTCCGGAACGCCGGGCGGCTGGGAGGGGAGCAGACGGCGCATGTCCGGCAGTGTTGCACGCGACGTAAGGTTGAGGGCTGTGTCCTCCGCACCGCAGCCCTCCGAACCCACCCGTCCCGGGCACACCCCGCCCGGCGCGGGCGACGGCGCCGCCCCCGCCCCCGTGGCGCTGACCTCGCGCCTGCCGCGCGTGCCGGCCGAGCGCCTGGTCGCCGACATGGTGCCGCCGCCGCGCTTCGACGGCGTGCGCTTCGCCACCTACCACCCCGATCCGGCGCAGCCCAGCCAGGCCGCGGCGGTGCGCGTCCTGGAGGGGTTCGCGGCGTCCCTGGACGGCGCGTTCGGCCCAGGTGGCGCGGACGGCTCCGGCGGGCTGCGGCGCTGGTTCCGGCGCGCCCCCGCCGCCCCGGCCGGGCCCACCGGCGTCTACCTGGACGGCGGCTACGGCGTCGGCAAGACCCACCTGCTCGCCTCGCTGTGGCACGCCTCCCCCGGCCCCAAGGCGTTCGGCACGTTCGTGGAGCTGACGAACCTGGTGGGCGCCCTCGGCTTCCAGCAGGCCGTGGGCGCCCTGTCCGGGCACCGGCTGCTGTGCATCGACGAGTTCGAGCTGGACGACCCCGGGGACACGGTCCTGGTCTCCACGCTGCTGGGCCGGCTCGCCGACGCCGGGGTGCGGCTGGCCGCCACCTCCAACACCCTGCCCGACCGGCTCGGCGAGGGCCGGTTCGCCGCCGACGCGTTCATGCGGGAGATCCAGGGCCTGGCCGCGCGGTTCACCTCCGTCCGCATCGACGGCGAGGACTACCGGCACCGCGGGCTGCCGCAGGCCCCGCCGCCGCGCTCCGACGAGGAGGTCACCGCGGCCGCGCGGCGCACCCCCGGCGCGTCCCTGGACGACTTCGGCGCCCTCCTGGACCACCTGTCGCGGGTGCACCCCAGCCGGTACGGGGTGCTGTGCGACGGGGTGAGCGCGGTGTTCCTGCGCGGGGTGCGGCCGGTGCCGGACCAGGCCACCGCGCTGCGCCTGGTGGTGCTCGCCGACCGGCTGTACGACCGGGAGCTGCCGGTGATGGCCTCGGGGGTGCCGTTCGACGAGGTGTTCGGCGAGGACATGCTGCGCGGCGGCTACCGCAAGAAGTACCTGCGCGCCATCTCCCGCCTGGTGGCCCTGGCCCGGGACAGCGAGCGCCTGGCGGCGGGCGGCTGAGCGGGGGCGGCCGAGCCGGGCGGCCGAGCGCGGCGGGGGAGGGGCGGGCGGGCCCGGCCCGTCCCGGCGCGGACGCCCGCCTCCCGGGCGCCCCGGGCGAAGCGGGTGCGCGCGGACCGTTCCTCCCCGGAACTCAGCGTGCTATACCCGAGCGGTCCCGTCCGTCCTGTCCGCCAGCAGGAGGTCCGCATGGTCGTCTCACGTCGTGACGTGCTCGCCAGAACCGGCGCCGTGGGCGCAGGCATAGCCTTCGCCGGAGCGCTCGACCAGTTGTTCACCGGCCACCCCGCCGCGGCCGCCGTCGGGGCGCGCGGCGGGTACGGCCCGCTCGTCCCCGACCCGTACGGCCTGCTCGACCTGCCCCGCGGCTTCCGCTACCGGGTGCTGTCCCGCGAGGGCGAGCCGATGAGCTCCGGCGAGGGCCCGGTGCCGAGCAACCACGACGGGATGGCCGTCTTCCCCGGGCCGCGCGGCGGCACGCTGCTGGTGCGCAACCACGAGAACCGCCCCGGCTCGCGCCTGCGCGTCCCGGCGGTGCCCGGCCTGACCTACGACCCGGCGGGCGAGGGCGGCTGCACCCTGATCGCGCTGGACCGCGCGGGCCGCCCGGTCGGCGAGCGGGTCGCCCTGGCCGGCACCGCCGTCAACTGCGCGGGCGGCCCCACCCCCTGGCACACCTGGCTGACCTGCGAGGAGACCGACGCCGTCGCGGGCGATTCGGGTCTGGAGAAGGACCACGGCTTCGTCTTCGAGGTCGATCCCCGGGACCCGGGCCGCAGCGGCGCGCACCCGCTGACCGCGATGGGCCGCTTCCCGCACGAGGCGGTCGCCGTGGACCCGCGCACCGGCGCGGTCTACGAGACGGAGGACGCCTTCGTCGCCCCGTTCGGCCTGTACTACCGCTTCCTGCCCCACCGGCCCCTCGGCGGCCCGGGCAGCCTGCGGGCCGGCGGCAGGCTGGAGGCGATGCGGGTGCCGGGGCTGCCGGACCTGTCCGTGGTGGACGAGCCGGGGACCGCCTTCGACGGCATCGAGTGGGTGCCGGTCCCCGACCCGCTCGCCCGGCACACCCCGACCCGGCTCCAGGACTACGGGCCGCGCGGCATCACCCGCGCCCAGAAGCTGGAGGGGGCGTACTGGGGCAACGGCCGGGCCTACTTCGTCTCGTCCTTCGCGCGCACCTCCCAGGGGTCGGGCGCCGACCACCACGGCCAGGTGTGGTCGTACCACCCGAGGGCCAACCGGCTCACCCTGGAGGTGTGCTTCGGCCCCGGCACCACCCCCGCGGACCTCGGCGAGTCGCCCGACAACATAGCCCTCAGCCCGCACGGCGGCCTGATGGTGTGCGAGGACGGCAGCGGCGAGCAGCACGTGTACGGCGTGGACCGCTCCGGCGCGGTGTACCCGATGGCGCGCGGACGGCAGAACACCGGCACGCCGGAGGAGCCGGAGTACGGCGAGTTCGCGGGCGTCACCTTCTCCGCCGACGGCCGCACCATGTACCTCAACTGCTATACCCCGGGTACGACGTTCGCGGTGACCGGCCCCTGGCGGGACTGACCCCGGCCCCCGGCCCCCTCACCGCACCACCGCCGCGGACTCCGGCGCGAGCAGCAGCTCCTCCCCCTGGGGCGCGCACGGCACAGAGGTGGCCAGCACCTCGCGGACCGGGGCGCCCAGGGGGACGGTGCGGGGCTCGTTGGCGAGGTTCACCGCCACCCGCACCGGCCCCCGGTGCACCACCAGCCACCGGCCGAGCTCGTCGAACTCCACCCGCACCCGGGTCAGGTCGGGGTCGGCGAGCTCGGGGACGGCCCGGCGCAGCGCGATCAGCTCCCGGTACCACTCCAGCACCGACGCGTGCGGGACCCGCCCCGGCTCGTCCCAGTCCAGGCAGGACCGCCGCCAGGTGGCGTGGTCCTGCGGGTCGGGGATGTCCTCGGGGTGCAGGTGCCCGGCCCGGCCGTCGGCGGTGCGCGCCCACCCGTGCTCGGCGAACTCCCTGCGCCGCCCCTCGCTGACGGCGATCCCCAGCCCGGGGTCGGTGTGGTCGGTGAAGAACTGCCACGGGGTGCCGGCCGCCCACTCCTCGCCCATGAACAGCATCGGCGTGAACGGTGAGGTGAGCACGAGCGCCGCGCCCACCCCGAGCAGCCCGGGGGACAGGCTCGCCGAAAGACGGTCGCCGAACGCCCGGTTGCCGACCTGGTCGTGGGTCTGCGCGTAGGCGAGGAAGCGGTGGGCCGGGGTGGCCCGCCGGTCCACCGGCCGCCCGTGCCCGCGCCCCCGGAAGGAGGAGTACGTCCCGTCGTGCAGCCACACCCGGGTGAGCGTCCTGGCCAGCGCGGCCAGGGGCGCGCGGGCGAAGTCGGCGTAGTACCCCTGGCGCTCCCCGGTGAGCGCGGCGTGCAGCGCGTGGTGGAAGTCGTCGCTCCACTGGGCGTGCAGGCCCAGGCCCCCGGCGTCGCGCGGCGTGGTGGTCCGCGGGTCGTTGACGTCGGACTCGGCGATCAGGGTGAGCGGGCGGCCGAGCACCGCCGCGAGCCGGTCCACCTCGGCGCCGAGCTCCTCCAGGAAGTGCACGGCCCGGCCGTCGGCCAGGGCGTGCACGGCGTCCAGGCGCAGCCCGTCCAGGTGGTAGTCGCGCAGCCAGGCCAGCGCGCTCCCGACGAGGTAGGCGCGCACCTCGTCGGAGCCCGGCGCGTCCAGGTTCACCGCGGCGCCCCAGGGCGTGACGTGCCGGTCGGTGAGGTAGGGGCCGAACGCGGGGAGGTGGTTGCCGGAGGGGCCGAAGTGGTTGTGCACCACGTCGAGCAGCACCGCGAGCCCCTTGCCGTGGGCCGCGTCCACGAACCGCTTCAGCCCGTCGGGGCCGCCGTACGGCTCGTGCACCGCCCACAGCGACACCCCCTCGTACCCCCAGCCGTGCCGCCCGGGGAACGGGCACACCGGCATCAGCTCCACATGGGTGACCCCGAGCCGCACCAGGTGGTCCAGGCGGGCCGCCGCCGCGTCGAACGTGCCCTCCCTGGTGAAGGTGCCCACGTGCAGCTCGTACACCACCCCGCCGGGCAGCGCCCGCCCCGCCCAGCCCCGGTCCCGCCAGGGGAACAGCTCGTGGTCCACCACCCGGCTCGGCCCGTCCGGGCCCTCGGCCTGCCGCCGTGAGCGCGGGTCGGGCAGCAGCGGCCCGCCGTCGAGCCGGAACCCGTAGGAGTCGCCGTGCCCGGCCCGCGCCGCGGCGGACCACCACCCGCCGTCCCGCTCCTCCGGCCGCATGGCGTGCCGCTCGGTCCCGACCTGCACCTCCACGCTGCGCGCCCGCGGCGCCCACACCCTGAACTCCCGCGTCCCGTCCACGGCAGGACTCCTCTCTGACGCCTCCTGCTCCATCCCTGCCCGCAAAACCCGCGCTCCCCTCAGCCGCCGCGCGTACGGAGTCCCAGCAGCCGCTCCAGCCAGGCCACCCGGGCCCGCTTGGCGTCCCGGGAGACGGCAGCGCCCGGCACCAGCTCGTCGAATCCGTGGAAGGCGCCCGGCCACACGTGCAGCTCGGCCTGCCCGCCCGCCTGCCACAGCCCGGTGGCGTAGGCCACGGCCTCGTCCCGGAAGGTCTCCGCGGCGCCCACGTCCAGGTAGGCGGGCGGCAGCCCGGACAGGTCGCGGGCCCGCGCGGGCGCGGCGTACGGCGGGACGCCGGGCCGGCCGCGCCGGTCGCCGAGCAGGGCGCTCCAGCCGGTGGCGTTGGCGGTGCGGTCCCACAGCCCGCGGCCGGCCATCTGGTGGCTGGACGGGGTGTCGTTGCGGTCGTCCAGCATGGGGGAGAGCAGCACCTGGCCGGCGAGGCGGGGCCCGCCCCGGTTCCGGGCCATCAGGGCCAGCGCCGCGGCGATCCCGCCCCCGGCGCTGGCCCCGGCGACGACCAGCTTCCCCGGGTCCCCGCCCAGCTCCGCGGCGTGCGCGGCCGTCCAGGCCAGGCCCGCGTAGGCGTCCTCGACGGGCACCGGGTGCGGGTGCTCGGGCGCGAGCCGGTACTCCACGGACACCAGCAGGGCACCGAACCGCTCCGCCCAGACGAGCACGTCCGAGGGCAGGCACCACCGGTCGCCCGCCACCATGCCGCCGCCGTGCACGTGGTACAGCACCGGCCCGCCCGGGCGCCGGGGCCGCCGCACCAGCAGCGTCACCTCCGGCCGCCAGGGCACCACCCGGTCCTCGACCGGGCCGAGCACCTCGGGGTCGGCCCGCCCGAGCGCCGCGGCCTGCCGCAGCTCGGGTATGCCCTCCGGCGCGAGACCGGGCCGCGGCCCGGCGGGCCCGCGCAGCACCGCCGTCAGCTCGTCCTCGATGGGGACCGGCGGCCCCGCGGCGGGGCGCGCGGTCACAGGGTTCCCACGGTGATCGTCTCCCACGCAGCCCCGCATACCCGCCGGAGCGCGGGTGAGGCGTGCGCCGGGCCCCGGGGTGCCCCGGCCCGCCGGGATCACGCCGCGGGGGCGCCGTCGCGCACCAGCAGCGCCACCGGCGCCTGCGCCAGCAGCTCGGCGACGGGCATCGGCCCGGTGAAGGCCCGCCCCGTCAGCGCGTCCGTCCAGTCGCCCTCGGGCAGCGGCAGCACCGTCCCCCGCCAGCCGCCCGCCCGCTGGAGCAGGTGGGACAGGCGGGTCACGGCGGGCAGCACCGCCCCGGCGCGGTGGAACGCCACCAGGTGGGCGGCCGCCGGGCCGCGGGCGTGCACCGGGGTGTGGCCCGCCGCCGCGCCGAACCAGCCGGGGCGGGCCCGCCGCAGGCGCAGGGCGGTCGCGGTGAGGCGGAGCTTCTCCCCGGCCAGGCCGTCCGGACCGCCCCCGCCGTCCAGCCTCGCCAGCGCCTTCGCCAGCTCGGGGAACGGCACCGGGCGCCGGTTGTCCGGGTCCACCAGGTCGTACCGGGTGGACTCGGTGCCCTGGTACACGTCCGGCACGCCCGGCATGGTCAGGTGCACCAGCGCCGCGCCGAGCACATTGGCCCGCACCGCCGCGGCGTGGTCGCCCAGCAGCTCCTCGGCGGCCCGCGAGGCGTGCGTGGCCGCCGCGGCGGCGAAGTCCAGCACGGCCTCCTCGTAGCGCGGGTCGGGCGCGGTCCAGTTGGTGCGCAGGCCCGCCTCGCGCAGCGACTTGCGGACGGCGGCGGTGACGCGGTCGGGGTCGGCCGGGGCGGGCAGGCCCAGCAGGGTCTGCCACACCAGGTACTCGGCGGCCCGGTCCGGCAGGCCGGCGCGGTGCCGGTGGGCGTGGGCGCCGTGGACGCGGGCCAGCCACTCCCGCCACCGCTCGGGCACCTCGGTGAGCACGGCCAGCCGGGCCCGCACGTCGGCGCTGCGCTTGGTGTCGTGGGTGGACAGCGCGGTGCCGGTGGCGGGCCGGTCCCGCTGGAGCAGCGCGCAGAACGCGTGGAACTCGTCCGGGTCGCAGCCCGGGGCGCCGGGCTCCCCGCCGACCTCGTTCAGCGACAGCAGCGGGAACCACCGGTAGTACGCGGTGTCCTCCACCGCCTTGGCGCGCACGGCCGTGCACACCTGGGCGAAGCGCGCCGCGAACTCGTCCTTCTCCGGGCCGCGTCCGAGCGCGCCGAGCGCCAGGTCCCGCACCACGTCCACGGCGGCGGCCTCCTCCGGCACCACGAACGCGTACCCGGCGAAGTCGGCGGCGGCGTCCATCAGCCGCACCGCCTCGTCCGGGGCGGGCTCGCCCGGCACCACGTAGGGCCGGTAGGCGGGGTAGGAGGCCAGCAGCTCCACCACGGCGGTGCGCAGGCACGGGTAGGCGTGGTCGCACAGCGCCACCTCGGCGGCGCAGATCCGGTGGGCGAGCCGGGTCAGGCGCTCCACCTCGGCGGCCAGCTCCCCGGCCAGCAGCTCCCGGGAGGAGCGGCGGGCGGTCTCCGTCCAGCTCTCGGCGCGCCCGGTGTCGGCGGCGGTGAACGCGCCGTACCCGCCGGTGACCTCGGCGGCCCCGGCGGGGCTGACGAACAGCCCGTCCACACGGCGCAGCGCGTCGTAGCCGGTGGTGCCGGCGCAGGGCCAGTCGCGGGGCAGTTGCTCGTCGCCGGTGAGGACCTTCTCCACCACGGTCCAGCGCCCGCCGGTGGCGTCGGCGAGGCGGCGCAGGTAGCCGCGGGGGTCGGCCAGGCCGTCGGGGTGGTCCACCCGCAGGCCGTCCACCACGCCCTCGGCGATCAGGCGCAGCGGGACGGCGTGGGTGGCGGCGAACACCTCGGGGTCCTCGGCGCGCAGGCCGATCAGGCCGGTGATGGTGAAGAAGCGCCGGTAGTTCAGCTCGGCGGGGGCCACCCGCCACCAGGCCAGGCGGTACCACTGGCGGCGCAGCAGCTCGGGCAGCGGCAGGTGCTCGGTGCCGGGGCGGACCGGGAAGGTGTGGTCGTGGTACCGGAGGATCGTTTCCTCGCGGGGCCGGCCCTCGGCGTCCTCCAGGGTGAGGGTCTCCAGCGAGAGACTGCCCAGCTCCTCCCCCAGGCGGGCGCCGAGGAACGGCATGAGCACCCGGCCGCCGTGCGCCTCCCACTCGATGTCGAACCACCGGGCGAACGGCGAGGAGGGGCCGTCCCGCAGCACCGACCACAGGGGCCGGTTGAGGTGCTCGGGCGCCGGCACGCCCATGTGGTTGGGGACGATGTCCAGCACCAGGCCGAGCCCGTGCTCGCGGGCCGTGCGGGCGAGGGCGCGCAGCCCCTCCTCGCCGCCGAGTTCGGCGCTGACCCGGCAGTGGTCCACCACGTCGTAGCCGTGGGTGGACCCGGGCGCCGCCTGGAGCACCGGGGACAGGTGCAGATGGGACACCCCGAGCGCGGCGGCGTACGGCACGACGTCCGCCGCGGCGGCGAACGGGAAGTCGGGGGTGAGCTGCACCCGGTAGGTGGCGGTGGGCGGCGACGGCGGCGTGGTCATGGGTGACACCTACCCGCGCGCCGTCCGCGCACCACCGCCTTCCGGGCGAGCCCGCGGCGCCCGTCAGGCGGGCCGCTGGAGCACCACCACCGACCGGTCCGTCACCGTCAGCCGGTCGCCCGCCCGCAGCTTCGCGCCGGCGCCCGGCGGCACTCCCTCGTCCAGCGCCGTGTCCACCACCACCTGCCACTGAGCGCCGTGCGCGTCGGGCACCGCGAAGTCCAGCGGCTTCTCACTGGCGTTGAACATCAGCAGGAAGGAGTCGTCGCTGATCCGCTCCCCGCGCTCGTCCGGCTCGGAGATGGCGTTGCCGTTGAGGAACACCGTCAGCGACTTGGCGTACGCCACCTGCCAGTCGCGCGCCGTCATCTCCTCGCCCTCCGGGGTGAACCAGGCGATGTCCGACAGGTCGTCGTGCGACCCGGCCACCTGGCGTCCGCGGAAGAAGCGGCGCCGCCGCAGCACCGGGTGGTCCCGGCGCAGCCACACCATGGTGCGGGTGAACTCGTGCATGCGGGTGGCCGGCGAGGTCTCCCCGCGCTCGGGCCAGTGCACCCAGGACAGCTCGTTGTCCTGGCAGTAGGCGTTGTTGTTGCCCCCCTGCGTGCGGGCGAACTCGTCGCCGTGGCTGAGCATCGGCACGCCCTGGGAGAGCATGAGCGTGGCGACGAAGTTGCGCATCTGCCGGGCGCGCAGCGCCAGCACCCCCGGGTCGTCGGTCCCGCCCTCGGCGCCGCAGTTCCACGAGCGGTTGTGGCTCTCGCCGTCCCGGTTGTCCTCGCCGTTGGCCTCGTTGTGCTTGCCGTTGTAGCTGACCAGGTCGTGCAGGGTGAAGCCGTCGTGGCAGGTGACGAAGTTGATCGACGCCAGCGGGCGGCGGCCGTCGTCCTGGTACAGGTCGGAGGAGCCGGTCAGCCGGGAGCCGAACTCCGCCAGCGTCGCCGGCTCGCCGCGCCACAGGTCGCGGACGGTGTCGCGGTACTTGCCGTTCCACTCCGTCCACAGCGGCGGGAAGTTGCCCACCTGGTAGCCGCCCTCGCCGACGTCCCACGGCTCGGCGATCAGCTTCACCTGGCTGACCACCGGGTCCTGCTGCACCAGGTCGAAGAACGACGACAGGCGGTCCACCTCGTGGAACTGGCGGGCCAGGCTCGCCGCCAGGTCGAACCGGAAGCCGTCCACGTGCATCTCGGTGACCCAGTAGCGCAGCGAGTCCATGATCAGTTGGAGCACGTGCGGGCTGCGCATCAGCAGCGTGTTCCCGGTGCCCGTGGTGTCCTCGTAGTAGCGGCGGTCCTCGGCCAGCCGGTAGTACGAGGCGTTGTCCAGGCCCCGGAAGGACAGGGTGGGGCCCAGGTGGTTGCCCTCGGCGGTGTGGTTGTAGACGACGTCGAGTATCACCTCGATCCCCGCCTCGTGCAGGGCCTTGACCGCCGTCCTGAACTCCTGCACCTGCCCGCCCCGGTCGCCGAGCGAGGAGTAGGCGCCGTGCGGGGCGAAGAAGCCGATGGTGTTGTAGCCCCAGTAGTTGGCCAGCCCCGTGTCCACCAGGCGGTGGTCGTGGACGAACTGGTGCACGGGCATCAGCTCCAGCGTGGTGACCCCGAGCTCCACCAGGTGCCCGATGACCGCCGGGTGCGCCAGCGCCGCGTAGGTGCCGCGGATCTCCTCCGGCAGGTCCGGGTGGAGCATGGTCAGGCCCTTGACGTGGGCCTCGTAGATCACCGTGTCGTGGTAGCCGTGCTGCGGCGGCCGGTCGTTGCCCCAGTCGAAGTACGGGTTGACCACCACGGACGTCATGGTGTGCGGCGCCGAGTCCAGGTCGTTGCGGGAGTCGGGCTGCCCGAAGTGGTAGCCGTACACCGACTCGTCCCAGCCGATGGTGCCGCTCATCGCCTTGGCGTAGGGGTCCAGCAGCAGTTTGGAGGAGTTGCAGCGCCGCCCCGACCGCGGGTCGTAGGGGCCGTGCACCCGGAACCCGTAGCGCTGCCCCGGCATCACCCCCGGCAGATAGGCGTGCCGGACGAACGCGTCCGACTCCTTCAGCTCCACCGCCGTCTCCGAGCCGTCGTCGGACAGCAGACACAGCTCGACGCGCTCCGCGACCTCGGAGAAGACCGCGAAGTTGGTGCCGGCGCCGTCGAACGTGGCGCCCAGCGGATAGGCCCGCCCCGGCCAGACCTTCATCTCGGTGGCCCAATCTCTTCCTGACGACGATGCCCCGGCGCCGCCGCTGCGGGCGTCCCCGGGGCACGAGCCCTTGCCTGCGGAGCGACTCCTTTGTCACTGCCCCGCACCGGCCCGCCGACGAGAATCTGCCCCGTGACGTGCCGCACACGCGCATCCTCGCTCACAAGGGGCGGAGCCGGACGGTTTTCGGAACATCTTCGCCCGTTTGCGCGGACCGCGCCGGGCGGCGGCGCGGCCCGCGCGCGGGCGCCACAACACCGACACAGGATCCGGCGATCCCGAGGGGGGATCGGGCTGCGCACGCGCCCGCGAGTTCAGTACTCTTGATCGCTGCCGGACGGCAGACGGTCGCGACGGCCTGCGAACAGGCCGTGGGAAGGCGGGTGCCGGTAGTGTCCTCGGGACTGGTCCTCCCCTCCTCCGACGGCGGCCACCAGGGAAACTCCAGCCGCAGCGAGGGGGCAGCCGGCACCGTGTCCGCTCCCCGACCCACCGAGATAGGCACCGAACTGGACTGGGCAGCCGCCGACTGGGCGGAGGTACGCCGCAGGGCCCGACGCGCGGGCCGCGCCTACGTGTGGCTGAACCTGGTCGAGCAGCGCCTGCGCGCCGTGGTGGACGCCGCCCTGCGCCCCATCTACGAGCCGGTGCACGGGGACGAGTGGGTGGTGGCCGCCGCCGGGCCCGCCGGGCACGAGTGGGTGCAGCGGGCCGCCGCCGTCCGCGAGGTCAGCCGCCGCAAGGGCTATCTGCTCGACCCCGCCGACGACGAGCTGCTGGTCTTCCTGACCCTCCCGCAGTTGCGCGAGCTCATCGTGCAGCACTGGCCCTGCTTCGACCCGTTCCTGCCCGACCGCCGCGAGCTCGAACTCGCCCTGGACGAGCTGGAGGTGGCCCGGCACGTCGTGTCCCGCAACCGGGCCCTGTCGGAGACCGTGCTCGCCCAGGCCGAGCGGGCGGCGCGGCGGCTGCTGGACATGCTCGGCGCGGGCGGCGGCGCCGAGGGCACGCGGCTGCCGGTGGACGTGGTCGAGGAACTGGTCGGCGACCGGTACGCCGACGTGGTCGGGGTGCACCCGGACCGGGTCAGGCTCCAGCGCCAGTTGCCGGTCGAGGACATGTTCGGCGGCGCGCACCGGCTGGACGCCATCGGCATCGGGCTGAACCTGCTGGTGCAGAACTACCCCGGCCGCCGCCTGGTCCGGCTCGCCGAGGCCGGGTGCCGGGCCCGGCTGCTGTTCCTCAACCCGGCCAGCAGCGCGGTGCGCCGCCGCGAGCGGGAACTCGGGCTCGGGCGGGGCGAGCTCAGCCGGTCCGTGGAGATGAACATCATGCACATGCGCCGGGTGCGGGCCCGGCTGCGGGACACCGCGGGCTTCGAGATCCGCGTGTTCGACGAGACCCCGCGCTTCACGGCCTACCTGGTGGACGGGGACAGCCCCGAGGGGGTGGCCATAGTCCAGCCCTACCTGCGCCGCGCCCGCGGCGTGGAGTCGCCCGCCTTCGTGCTGCGGGGCGGCGGCCGGGACCTGGTGCACGGCGACACCTCGGTGGACCACGGGCTCTTCGAGATCTACCGCGAGGAGTTCGAAGGCGTGTGGACGGACTCGCGGCCGGTGTCGTAGCCGCGGGTGCCCCCGGCGGTGCGGGCCGCCCGCGCCCCGGGAGGGGGCGCCGCGGGCCTCGGCGGGCCGTCCGCCCCGTCCGCCCCGTCCGCCGACGGGACTGCCGTGTCCGTTCGGCCGGGAACTCCCGTGCCTCCCCGGGGTGTTCGGCCCGGTGTGCCGTCCCGCCGCCCTCGCGGCGCTCCCCGGACGGCCCCGGACGGCCCCGCGGTGCCGTCCCTCCCGGTCCCGCGGCACCTCAACGGCCCCGGTCCGGGCCCCGGTTGCCCCGCTCCTCCGCCCCGTCCGCCGCGCGCGGGCGCCGCCGCGCGTGCCCGGTGCCGGGCCCGGTGTCAGTGGTGCTTGGGATGATGGAGTCCAACGGGGTGGTTAAGGGAAGGAAGCACACACATGGGGTGGCATCAGGAGTTGCTGGTCGGTTTCGATCTGGAGACGACGGGGACGGACCCGGAGAGCTCACGGATCGTCACCGCCGCGCTGACCGAGGTGAAGGACGGCGAGCTGCTCCAGGCCAGGCACTGGCTGCTCGACCCCGGCATACCCGTGCCGGAGGACGCGGCGGCCATCCACGGCATCACCACGGAGCGGGCCCGCGCCGAGGGCCGCCCCGCCCGACCGGCCGTCGAGGAGATAGCCGCCGCGCTCGCCGCGCACTGGGCGGCGGGCACGCCCGTCGTCGCGTTCAACGCCGCGTTCGACCTGAGCCTGCTCTCGGCCGAGCTGCGCCGCCACGCCCTGCCGTCCCTCGCCGCGCGCCTGGGCGGCGAGGTGGGCCCGGTGGTGGACCCGCTGACGGTGGACCGCGCGGTGGACCGCTTCCGCAAGGGCAGACGGACCCTGGAGGCGGCGTGCGAGGTGTACGGGGTGGTGCTGGACGGCGCCCACGAGGCGGCGGCCGACGCGCTGGCCGCGGTGCGGGTCGCCGTCGCCCTGGCGGAGCGCCACCCCCAGGTGGCCGCCAAGGAGCCGTGGGACCTGCACCGCACCCAGATCACCTGGCACGCGGACTGGGCCGCGGGCTTCCAGGAGTGGCTGCGCCGGGCGAAGGACCCGCAGGCCGTGGTGGACGGCCGCTGGCCCCTGCGCGAGCCGCGGTGGGCGGCGGCGGAACCGGCCTAGGGTCCGCCCGGCCGTCCCCGCCGTCCCCGCCGGGCGTGCGGACCGGTGCGCGGGAGCTCCTCCGCCGTGCGGCGTACCGCGCCGGGCGCCGGACGCCGCTCCGGCGCGGACGGCCGGAGGTGCGGGGGCGGCGGGGGCGGTGCCGGTGCGGGCGGGCCCCTCCCGGGGTCCGCCGGGCGCGAGGGGGGTTGCCGAGCGGTATTCAGGACATCTAATATCCAGTTATGCGGATGAGCGAGGGCGTGGAGTGGGCCATGCACTGCTGCCTGAACCTGGCCTGGGTCGAGCCCGGCCAGGCGGTCACGGCGGCGAAGCTGGCCGCCTTCTACGAGCTGCCCCCCGCCTATCTCAACAAGCAGCTCCAAGCGCTGGCCAGGGCGGGCATCGTCACCTCGTCCCGGGGGCCCGGCGGGGGATTCCGGCTGGCCCGGGCGCCGGAGCGGATCACGCTGATGGACGTGGTGGCGGCCATCGAGGGCCCCGACCCGGCGTTCCGCTGCGCCGAGATCCGCCAGCAGGCGCCCACCGCCCTCCCGTCCGACGACTACGGCACACCCTGCGTGCTGGACCAGGCGATGCGCCGGGCCGAGCTCGCGTGGCGCAAGGAGCTGGCCGCGCAGACCCTCGCCGACGTCATCGCCGGGGTCGAGCGGGACGCCCCCGGCGTGCCCGCCCGCACCCGCCGCTGGTTCGCCGACGCGCCGGGCTGAGCCCGCGCGGGCGGGCGCCGCCCGCACTGATCATCGCCCACACTGATCACCGCCCCTCCGAGGAGGGGCTTTGAACGGGGAGAATTCTGGATGATTTTTGTCCTGTTATCGCGGCGCGCTGCCGCGGGCCGGGCGTCGACGAGGAGCGGGAGCGGCCGTGCGGGGCGGGGCCCGCCGAACCCCGGCGCCCGTCCGCCGGACCTCGGCCCCGTACGGCCCGACCCGACGGCGACCCCGCCCCGTGAGCCCGTCCCAACGACCCGACCGACACCCCACCCGGAAACGGAGCCACCCATGCCCCACACCATCCTCAACCCCGCCGCCCTCCACGACCCCGTGCCCTTCGGCTACAGCCATGTGGCCACCGTGTCGGGAGAGCTGGTGTTCATCGCCGGGCAGTACGCCTCCGACGCCACCGGCCAGGTCACCTCGCCGGACTTCGCCGAGCAGGTCGAGCGCTCCCTGGCGAACCTCGGCACCGCGCTGAAGGAGGTCGGGCTCGACCACCGGCACGTCGTGCGGCTCGGCAGTTATGTGGTGGACCACGACGCCGCGAAGCTGGCCGTGCTCGCGGGGGCCGTCGGGCGGATCTGGGGCGAGCGCCCGCCCACGCAGACCCTGATCGGGGTGGCGTCGCTCGCGCTGCCCGGCATGCTCTTCGAGATCGACGCCGTCGCCGTCAGGCCCTGACCGGCGGCGGCCCGCGAGGGCCGACCCGGGTCAGAACGACTGCCACCTGACCCGGGTGTCCCCCTCCCGCAGCGAGGCCACCCGGCGGCGGAACTCGGCCAGCGCCCGCGGGTCGCCCGGCACGTGCTGGGCGATCCACGCGGCGCCCGCCGTCTCGCGGGCGCCGCGCAGCACCAGCGCGCCGTCCCACTCGGCCACGTCCCAGCCGTAGGTGTCGGTGAACGCCCGGTACTCCGGCTCCGGCAGGCCGTACCTGTCCCTGGCCAGCGCCATCACCACCAGGTCGTGCTCGCGCAGGTCGTGGGAGACCGTCTCCAGGTCGAGCAGCACCGGCCCGTTCGGCCCCACCCACACATTGCGCGGCAGCGCGTCGCCGTGCACGGGCCCCGGGCTCATCACCGGCTTGACCTCGCACACCGCCGCGGCGAACTCGTCGCGGCGGTGGCGCAGGAACGCCGCGTCCGCCGGGTCTATGTGCGGCCCGGCCAGCCGCAGCCAGCGCTCCACCCCGCCGAGCAGGTCGCGGCGCGGCAGCGGGAACGGCGGGTCCGGCAGGGCGTGCAGCACCCGCAGCAGCGCGGCGAGGTCGGCGGCCCCGGGCGGGCGCACCGCGTCGGGCAGCGGCTCCCACAGCGTCACCGGGTGCCCGTCCACCAGCAGCGGCTCGGGCCGCGCCGGGCGCACCGCGGGCACCTGCCGCCCGGCGAGCCAGTCCGCCACGCGCAGCTCGTGCTCGGCCCTGGCGGCCAGCTCCGGCGCCCGGCCGACCTTGGCGACCGGGCCCTCCGCGAGCGCGAACACCGCGTTCTCGCCCAGCGACAGCGCCCGTGCCCGCCCCGCCTCGAACCCGGCCGCGCGCAGCAGCTCCCGCGCCCGGTCCTGCGACCACGACATGCCCTCCATCCACGCAGGGTAACTTGACGCGGCCCTGCCCACTGATGACCATGGCGAAGTCCGCGGGAACGGGTGCGCGCCGGGGCGCGCCGGGGATGGGGGACGAGTGACCGCAGCAGCCACCGCTCCCGCCGCGCGCGGGCGCGCGCCGGTGCTCGACCGCGGCGCGTGGTTCCTGCTCCTGCCCGCCCTGCTGCCCGTCCTCGTGCTCAGCGTCGGGCCGCTGCTGTACGGGGTGGCGCTGGCGTTCACCGACGCGCAGTACGGGCGCACCGAGCCCACCGAGTTCATCGGCACGCTGAACTTCCGGGACCTGCGGCACGACACCCTGTTCTGGGAGTCGTTCCGCATCGGCCTGGTGTGGGCCGTCGGGGTGACCGTCCCGCAGTTCCTGCTGGCGCTCGGCCTCGCCCTGCTGCTCGACCAGGACCTGCGGCTGCGCTGGCTGGCCCGGGCGCTGGCCATCGTGCCGTGGGCGATGCCCGAGGTCGTCGTCGGCGTGATGTGGCGGCTGGTGTACCACCCGGACGCCGGAATCCTCAACGAGACCCTGCGCGACCTGGCGCTGGCCGACGACGGCGTCAACTGGCTCGGCGACCTGTCGGTGGCGCTGCCCGCGGTGATCGCCGTCGGGGTGTGGGCGGGCCTGCCCGTGACCACCGTGGTGCTGCTCGCCGGGTTGCAGAACGTGCCCCGCGAGCTGCGCGAGGCCGCGGCCGTGGACGGCGCCGGGGCCTGGCGCCGCTTCCTGGCGGTGACCTGGCCCGCGCTGCGCCCGGTGGCCCTCGCGATCACCGCGCTGAACTTCATCTGGAACATCAACGCCTTCGCCCTGGTGTACGTCCTGACCGGCGGCGGCCCCGGCGGGCGCACCAGGCTGCCGATGCTGTTCGCCTACGAGGAGGCGTTCGCCTACGGCCAGTACGGGTACGCGGCGGCCATGGGGTGCGTGCTGGTGGCCTGCGTGGCGGTGCTGCTGACGCTGTATCTGCGCGGGCGGCTCGCGGGGGAGGAGCAGCGGTGAGGCGGCGGCGCCGCGGGGCGCTGGGGCGGGCGGGCAAGTACACGGCGCTCCTCGGCTACCTGGTCTTCCTCGCCTTCCCCCTGGTGTGGCTGGCCTCCACCGCGTTCAAGCCACCCCGGGAGCTGGCGAGCGTGCACCCCGGCTGGATCCCCGACGACCCCACCCTGGACAACTTCCGGGCCGCGTTCGACGAGCAGCCGCTGCTGCGCGCGGCGGGCAACAGCCTGCTGGTGGCGTCCTGCTCCGCGGTGCTCGCGGTGCTGCTCGCCGTGCCCGTGGCGTGGGTGGTGGCCCGGTACCGGTCGGTGTTCGGGCGGGCCGTGACCGGGTGGGTGCTGGTGGGGCAGGCGTTCCCGTTCGTGCTGGTGATCATCCCGCTGTTCCTGGTGCTGCGGGAGCTGCGCCTGATCGACGCGCTGCCGGGCCTGGTGCTGGTGTACGTGGTGTGGAGCCTGCCGTTCGCGGTGTGGATGCTCGCCGGGTATGTGCGGGCGCTGCCCCGCGAGCTGGAGGAGGCGGCGGCCGTGGACGGAGCCGGGCGGCTGCGGACGCTGACCGGCGTGGTGCTGCCGCTGCTCGCGCCCGGTCTGGTGGCGACGCTGCTGTTCGCGTTCGTCACCGCGTGGAACGAGTTCTTCTTCGCGCTGGTGCTGCTGAAGACCCCGGAGAAGCAGACGCTGCCGGTGGTGCTGACCAGGTTCCTGGGCGCCGAGGGGGCGGTGGACCTCGGGCCGCTGGCGGCGGCGTCGCTGCTGGCCACCGTGCCCAGCGTGGCGCTGTTCGCCGTCCTCCAGCGCAGGCTGACCTCGGGGCTGCTGGCCGGGGCGGTGAAGTCGTGAGCCGGGCCCGGGTGGCGCGGGCGCGGGCGGCGGCGCTGCTCACCGTGCTGGCCCTGCTCGCCGCGAGCTGCGGGGGCGGGGGCGAAGGGGACGGGGAAGGGCGGGTCACGCTGCGGTTCCTGTCCCTGGCCTGGCAGCGCGAGTCGGTCGAGGCCACCAGGGAGCTGGTGGACGAGTGGAACCGCACCCACCCCGGTGTGCGGGTGCAGTACGTGCAGGGCAGTTGGAACACCGTCCACGACCAGTTGCTCACCTCCTTCGAGGGCGGCGAGGCGCCCGACATCGTGCACGACGCCGCCGACGACCTCGCCGACTTCGCCTACGGCGGCCACCTCGCCGACCTCACCGGCCTGCTCCCGGAGCGACTGCGCCGCGAGATCCCCGAGGAGAGCTGGCGGACGGTGCGGTTCGGCGACGGCATCCACGGCGTGCCTTTCCTCCAGGAGCCACGCGTGGTGATGGCCAACAGGACGCTGCTCGAGCGCGCCGGCGTGCCCCTGCCCACCGTGCGGGACCCGTGGACGTGGGAGGAGTTCGCCGCCGCCGCGAAGCGGCTGACGGGACCGGGCGTGCACGGGGTGGCGTGGCCGCTGAAGGAGCCGGTCAGCGCCACGCTGAACCTGTCGCTCGGCACCGGCGGCCGGGTCTTCCACCGCGGCGCCGACGGGAAGGTGCGGATCCGGTTCGGCGCCGCCGACGCCCGCGTCCCCGCGCTGGTGCGCCGGCAGATGAACGACGACCGCAGCGCCGCCCGCGAGACGCTGCTGATGAGCGGCTCCGACACGCTGCCCGGGTTCTTCGCCGGGAAGTACGCCATGGTGCCGCTCGGCCTGTCCTACCGCCAGCAGATCGCGCAGCAGGCGCCGGAGGGCTTCGACTGGGTGGTGCTGCCCGCCCCGCGCGGCCCCGCCGGGCCGGGCACCACCGGGCAGGAGCAGGGGGCCAGCCCGCAGACGCTGTCGGTCGCCGCGGACAGCGACCACCCCCGCGAGGCCGTCGCGTTCCTCGACTTCCTGCTCGCCCCGGACAACATGGTCCGCCTCGCCAAGGGCGACTGGATGCTGCCGACCGGCCGGACCGCGCTCGCCGACCCGTCGCTGAACACCGCCGAGCACGGCTGGCGCACCGGCACCGCGCTCGCCCCGCACCTGCGGCCCGCCCCGGCGCTGGCCGTGCGGGGCTACCCGGAGTGGAAGGACAAGATCGCCACCCCCGCCTTCCAGGAGTACTACAGCGGCGGCACCGACCTGGACGGGCTGCGCCGCGCGCTGGTCCGGGACGGCAACCGCGTGCTGGCCCGCTACCAGCGCTGAGCGGGCGCCCCCCGCCTCGCGGAGGGCGCCCGTGCGGGGACCGGGGTGGGGTCAGACCCCGATGTCCCCGCCGTCCTGGCGCCACACGCTCACCACGGCCGGGCGCACCAGCTTGCCGGGGCCGTCGGGCCACGCGGACGCCGGCTTCTCGACGCTGGCGCCGTCCACCTCGCCCGGGTGCTGCACGGCGACCAGCACCCGCCGGTCCTGCACGATCGGACCGCAGGTCTCGGCGCCGTTCGGCACGGTGAGGAACTGGCGGACCTGGCCGCGCCGCGGGCCCTCCACGGCCACGCCGAACAGGCCGTCGTGGGTGCCCAGGGCGTTGCCGTCCGTGGAGATCCACAGGTTGCCGTGCGGGTCGAAGGTGACGTTGTCCGGGCAGGAGATGGGGCTCACCTGGTCCTTGGGGAACCCGGCGAAGTAGGTGCCCGGGTCCTGCGGGTCGCCGCACACCAGCAGCAGCTTCCAGGCGAACCGCTCGCTCGCCGGGTTGTTTCCGCTCTCGGTGAGCTCCAGGACGTGCCCGTGCTTGTTGGCGTTGCGCGGGTTGGCCTCGTCGGCGCCCGGCACGCCCGCCTTGCCGCGGTTGGTGTTGTTCGTCAGGGCCACGTACACCCGGCCGGTGCGCGGGCTCGGCTCGACGTCCTCGGGGCGGTCCATCTTGGTGGCGCCCACCTTGTCGGCGGCGAGCCGGGTGTGCACGTAGACCTCGTCGGCGGTCATGCCGGGCACGAACGACTTCTTCCCGCTGGCCAGCGGTATCCACTGGCCGCTGCCGTCGAACTCGCCGTCGGCGGGGAGCCTGCCCGTGCCGTCGAAGTCGCCCGCGGGGCTGTCCCCGGTGAACTTCGCGACGTACAGGGTGCCCTCGTCCAGCAGTGTCAGGTTGTGCTCGCGGGCGGCCCGGCTCCCGCCGCGCATCATGCGCTTGGCGGAGACGAACTTGTACATGTAGTCGAACCGCTCGTCGTCGCCCATGTAGACCACGGGGCGGCCGTCGCGGGTGAGCTGCGGCTCGGCGCCCTCGTGCTTGAACCGGCCGAGCGCGGTGCGCTTGCGCGGCGTGGACTGCGGGTCGTACGGGTCCACCTCCACGACCCAGCCGAAACGGTTCGCCTCGTTCGGCTCCTTGGCCAGGTCGAACCGCTGGTCGAAGCGCTCCCACTTGCGCTCGCTGGCGGCGCCGGTCATGCCGTAGCGGGCCAGGCGGGCCTTGGTGTCCGGGTCGGTGACGGACGCGGCGTTGGCGAAGTACTGGTTGAAGTTCTCCTCGCCGGACAGGACCGTGCCCCACGGGGTGGTGCCGCCCGCGCAGTTGTTCAGGGTGCCCAGCACCCGGGTGCCGCTCGGGTCGGCGGAGGTGCGCAGCAGCGGGCTGCCCGCGGCCGGGCCGGTCAGCCGGAACGGCGTGGTCGCGGTGATCCTGCGGTTGAGGTGGTGCCGCCGCACGGCGGTCAGCCGGCCCAGGCGGCGCTCCTCGGCCACCACCACGACGCTCATGCCGTGCGCGGCCCAGGCGATCTCGACCTGCTCGCGGGTGGGGTTCGCCGGGTCGTACCCGGCGAACATCAGCACCTCGTCGGTGTACTCGTGGTTGGCGACAAGCACCTGCCGGTCGCACTCGCCCGGCAGGTCGAGCAGCGTGAGGAAGTCGTTGTTGTAGCCGAACTGCATGGCCTGGGCGCGGGCCGACAGGCGGTCGGGGTCGAAGTCGGGCGCCCCCCGCAGGATCGGCTCGCCCCAGCGGATCACGACGTTCTGGCCGTAGCCCTCCGGCACCACGACCGCGTCGGCGGTGTTCGGGGCGACGGGGGTGAAGCGCAGGCCGCGCGCCGGGCGGGCCGCGGCGCCGCCCTTCGCCGGGGCGGCGGCGCCCCGCGCGGCGGCCGGGTCGGCCCCGAGGACCCCGGTGGCGCCCGCCGCGGTGACGGCCGCGACCACGGCGCCCGCCCGCAGCGCGCCGCGGCGGGAGAGCGCGGTGGCGACGACGTCACCGAGGTAGGCGTTGCCGGAGGTGTTGGGCACCTCGTGGAAGCAGGCGTCACCGCAACGGAAGCGGCAGGTGAGCGCCGAGCGCCCGCCAGGGTGGGAGCTCAGCAGCGGGAGCGGCTTGCGCACGTGTCCTCCAGGGTGCGGCGCCGGGGGGCCGACGCGGTGTCGTTCGTCAGTGCACCCGGACGCTAGGCCCGCCCGCCCAGCCGACGGCGACCTGGGTGTGAACGAACGGTGAACGCCTGGCGTTTTCCGTTCGAGGGGGCCTCGACCTGCCGGGACGGCCGCGCGGAAGGAGGCAGGCCGCCCCGCGCGCCGGGTCAGCCGCTCGCCTCCGGGGAGGCGCTCTCCCGCCCCGGCGGGGGCTTCAGCGGCACCGGCAGGGTGCCCTCCGTGATCAGGACGGCCAGCTCCTCGGCCTCGTCCCGGGTGAGGCTGCCCGCGATCTGCACCCTGCCGCCCTCGATGCGCTGCTGGACCGCGGGGGCGGACAGCACGTGCCCGTCGAGCACGATCGCCATCTGGTTCCCGGGTGGCTGCCGGGCCGCCAGGTCCCCGGACAGCTCGGCGAATCGCGCGCCGCCCCGGTCGGTCAGCTCCATGTCCACCAGCCAGCCCCCGCCGTTCTGGTCGTACCGGGACTTCGCCGCGGTGACGTCCTCCTCGCCGAGCGCGGCGGGTTCCAGCCAGTAGCCGGTGCCGTCCTCCGCGCAGGCCAGGGCCTTGTCGTTCTTCGCCGCGGGGCCGGGCGGGGCCGCGCAGTCCAGCGCGCGCAGCTCCTGCGGGGTGCCGGGCGCCGCGGTCCCGGTGCCCATGCGCGAGGCGAGCACCGGGCGGAACGCCAGGTCGCCCGAGCGGCCCAGCCAGGTCAGCCGGTCCCGGCCGACGCCGACGGCCGAGACGGTGACGGCCCCGTCGGCCACCCGGACGTCCACGCCCTCGCGCCCGGCCGCGAGCGCCCGGTTCCTGATCCGCTCGGCGACGGCGGCCAGCTCCCGCTCGCCCGCCGCGGCCGCGGGCTCGAACACCACCGTGGTCCGGGGCCCGGTGGGGGAGGGGGACGCGTCGTCCTTCCCCGAGTCGTCCGACGACCCGGAGCAGGCGGCGGTGGCCAGGGCGGCGGCGAGGACGCAGGCGAGGAGGGCCGCGCGGGACGGCCGGGAGGTACCCATGCGGGCCATTGTCGGGCGGCGCGGCGGGCGGGGCACGGGCGGTGACACAAGCGTGACAGGGCCGGGAACCCGCCGTGGCGCGCATGGCGCGGCCGCCCGCCCCGGCCGGTGGAACCGCCGCCTGCGGCACCGGGCCGAGGCGGGCCGGAATCCGGCGGGACATGGCCGACACGCCGTCAGCGGGACCCTTCGCGAAGGTGTGGTCATGTTCATGTTTGGCGAGCGCGGGAGTGCTCCGGGGTGCCCGAGCGGCCCCGCCGCCCCGGGTGGAGCCCCGCGCCCCCGAGAGGCCGGATCCGGCGCTACTTTTCGTCGCGTACCTGACACCCACTCGCTCTCTCTTGCCAGCAAGGTGAGTGATCCTCATACTTCCCTCAGCGCGGAGAAAGCCCACCGGCCAGTCCGCCTGCGGCAGTCGAGCATCCCGCCGCGCCCTGATCTCTCCACCGAGGGAGTACATGCGATGACCTTCGCAGTGTGTGCGCGGCAGTCGGGTCCGGAGCGTCCGCAGGTGCCGGGGGCGGGTTAGCCCGCGCCGTTCCACCTCGTCCGTCAGTGTGCGAGGCCCCCGCACGGCCTCCTGGTTGGCATGTATATGGCAACACGTGAGCGACACCGAGGACACCGTCGCGAAACATCCGCACCGCACTGTTCGGATGGCGTGTTCGCCTCGACTCACGTCCCCGCCACGGCCGTTGGCGGGGTCCCCGACCGAAAGGAACACCTGTCGTGAAGAAGTGGCTGGCCTCGTGGAAGAGGCTCGTGGCCATGGGGGCCGTGACGCTGGCGGCGCTCAGTCTCCAGGCTCCCGCCCAGGCGAAGGAGCCCGGCCCCTCCGAGGCGCCCTCCGTCGTCGGAGGCACCCGCGCGGCACAGGGCGAGTTCCCCTTCATGGTGCGCCTGTCGATGGGCTGCGGCGGTTCGCTGTACTCGCCGACGCTCGTCCTCACCGCGGCGCACTGCGTCGGCTCCACCGGGACGAACACCGGCATCACCGCGACCCTCGGCGTCGTGGACCTCCAGAGCTCGAGCGCCATCAAGATCAGATCCAATTACGTCTACCGGGCGCCGGGCTACAACGGCGCCGGCAAGGACTGGGCGCTCATCCGCCTCCAGCAGCCGGTGACGAACCTGGCCACGCTGCCCATCGCCTCCACCACCACCTACAACACCGGCACCTTCACCGTCGCCGGGTGGGGCGCCGCCACCGAGGGCGGCGCGCAGCAGCGGTACCTGCTCAAGGCCAGCGTGCCGTTCGTCAGCGACGCCACGTGCAGCCGCTCCTACCCGGACCTCATCGCGAGCGAGGAGATCTGCGCCGGGTACTCCTCCGGCGGCGTGGACACCTGCCAGGGCGACTCCGGCGGCCCGATGTTCCGCCGGGACAACAACAACGCCTGGATCCAGGTCGGCATCGTGAGCTGGGGCAACGGCTGCGCCCGGCCCAACTACCCGGGTGTGTACACCGAGGTGAGCACCTTCGCCTCCGCCATCAGGACGGCGGCGGCCTCGCTCGGCGGCTGACGCCCGCCCGGCCACCCGCGAGAACCGGCCCGGGGCGCACCGCGCCCCGGGCCGGCGCGCGCCCCGGGGCCGAGACAGACCGCTCGGGCGGTGCGGCCGCTCGGGTGATGGGGCCGCTCGGGTGATGGGGCCGCTCAGGCGGTGAGGGCGGCGGTGCCGGGCGCCGCCGCCTCGTCGTACCGGCGCAGCACCAGCCGTGCCACCTCCGGCGCGTCGCCGAGGACGGCGGCCGTCGCGTCGGCGCGGGCCCGCCGCGCCCCGGCCAGGATCCGGTCCGGCAGCAGCCCGGGCGCCAGCACGTACGGGGCGACGGCGACCCGGGCGACGCCCCGGCGGCGCAGACCGGCCACGGCCTCGGCCGTGTCGGGACCGCGAGCGGAGGCGAACGCGGGGACCACGGCGCACCAACCGGTGCGCCGCCACTCCCGCGCGACATGATCGATCACCGCGATCGCCTCCGGGTCGGTGGAGCCCGCCGAGGCCAGCACGACCCCGGTCGAGCGGTCGCCGGGCCGCACCCCGGCCTCGCGCAGCCGCCGCTCCAGGGCGGCGACCAGCAGCCGGGACGGGCCGAGCACCCCGGCCACGGTCACCGCGAGGCGCGGCAGGCGGGATGCGGCCTCGGCCAGCACGGCGGGGATGTCGGCCTTGGCGTGGAAGGCCCGCGTCAGCAGCAGGGGCAGGGCGACGACATGTCGGTGACCCTCGGCGGACAGGCGGGCGAGCACCTGGTGCACCTGGGGAGCGCAGTGGTCCAGATGGCCCACCTCCACCCGCAGCCCGGGCCGGAGCAGGGCGGCCCTGGCGGCCAGCGCCGCGACGGTGGCCGCGTGCCGCGGGTCGCGGCTGCCGTGGGCGATCAGCAGCAGCGGCGCGGGGGCGCCGGGCGAGCCGGGGGAGCCGGGGAAGGCAGTGCGCACGGGTGAGGGCCTCACCTGGAGGTGGAGGCGAGCAGGCCGCGCACGCGCAGCACCCGGCGCTCCAGCGGAGCGAAGACCAGCAGCTCGATGCCGATGCCGACGACGAGGATGAGCAGGATCGCCGCCAGCACCCCGGGCATGTCGGAGTTGGTGCGCGCGTTCTCCAGCAACTGGCCGAGACCGGTGCCCAGGTCGGGGGAGTTGGCGATCAGCTCGGCCGCCATCAGGGAGCGCCAGGAGAACGCCCAGCCCTGCTTGAGCCCGGCCAGGTAGCCGGGCAGCGCCGCGGGCAGCAGCACGTGCCGCACCCCGTTCAGCCCGGTGGCGCCCAGGGTGCGCCCGGCCCGCAGGAACAGCGGCGGCACCTGGTCCACGCCGGCGATCAGGCCGTTGGCGATGGAGGGCACGGCGCCGAGCAGGACCACCGCGTAGATGGTCGAGTCGTTCAGGCCGAACCAGATGATCGCGGCCGGCACCCACGCCACCGACGGCAGCGACTGGAGGCCGGACAGCACCGGCCCGATGGCGGCGCGCACCACCCGCACCCGCGCCACCAGCAGCCCGAGCGGGGTGCCGATGGCCACGGAGACGAGGAAGCCGAGCGCGCCCCGGCTGACGCTGGTCCAGATGATCTCGAACAGCGTGCCCTTGTACCACATGTCGGCCAGGGAGTCCCACACGTCGAGCGGGCCCGGCAGCATGTAGTCCGGCTTGACGTCGGCGGCGGCCGCGGCCTGCCACAGGCCGAGCACCAGCACGATCGCGACGACGGGCGGCAGCGCCTTGTTCAGCAGGACGCTGCCCAGGCCGGCGCGGACCGTGGTGGGCGTCTCCAGCGCGTCGAGCCCGGCCTCCAGGCCGGCGAGGTCGGGCGCCTCGCCCCGTCCCCCGTCCGGCCCGCCCGCGGTCTTCCCCGGGGCCTCAGTGCTGGCCATGGCGGCGGATCTCCCCTCGCAGGTGCTCGGTGATCTCGATGGACAGGTCCGCCACCGCGGCGTCCTCGATACGGCGCGGCTGCGGCAGGTCCACCCGCCACTCGCGGGCCACCCGGCCGGGACGGGACGACATCAGCACCACGCGCTGCGCGAGCCTGACCGCCTCACGCACGTTGTGCGTCACGAACAGCACGGACACGCCCGTCTCGGACCAGATCCGGGTGAGCTCGCCGTGCAGCACGTCCCGGGTGATGGCGTCCAGCGCCGCGAACGGCTCGTCCATCAGCAGCACCGAGCTGGCCTGGGACAGCGCCCTGGCCATGGCCACCCGCTGCCGCATGCCGCCGGACAGCTCGTGCACCCGCTTGCCGTAGGCGCCCTTCAGCCGCACCAGCTCCAGCAGCCGCTCGGCCTCGGCACGGCGCTCGCCGCGCGGCACCCCGCGCAGCCGCAGCGCCAGCTCGATGTTGCGGCCCGCGGTCAGCCACGGGAACAGCGCGTGCTCCTGGAACATCAGCGCGGGCCGGCCGCCGGTGACCTCGATGCTGCCCGCCGACGGGCGGTCCAGGTCGGCGACCAGGTTCAGCAGGGTGGACTTGCCGCAGCCCGACGCCCCGAGCAGGCACACGAACTCGCCGGGCGCCACCTCCAGGCTGACGTCGTCCAGCACGGTCTGCGCCGCGCCGGGGCGGCCGAACGTCTTCGACACGTGCGCGAGCCGGACGGCGGGCGCGCCGGTCACCACGTCGGCCTTGCCGGGCCGGGCCTTCTCGAGGGTGGTCGCCATCGCGGGTCGCCTCCTTGGTCGGGTGGTCGTGACTTGCGGATCAGCTCGGCGGGGGCGGCGGGCCGCCGGGGCGGCCCGCCGCGGCGGGTCGGTCAGCCGGTGCCGAGGCCGGCGTCGTCCGCCTCGGGCCTGCCCTCGGCCTTCAGCACCTCGTTCAGCGGGCGAAGGTCGTAGATCCCCTTCAGGTCGGGCTTGTCCAGCAGGCCCGCCCGCACCGCGTGGTCGGCCTGCTCCCGGAGCGTCGCGGCCAGCGGGTCGTCCAGGAACCGCACATGGGCGAAGGCCGGGTCGAGCACGTCGGCGGGCAGCGGCTTGCCGGACAGCTCCTCCAGCGCGGAGTTGACGATCCGCTTGGCCTGGCCGGGGTTGTCGTTGATCCAGGCGTTGGTGCGCACCGAGCCGCGCAGGACCGCCTCCACCACGTCCGGGTGCTTCTCGAGGAACTTCTGGGAGACGATGATGTTGGTGATGACGAACTCGCCGTTCGCCCACAGGTCCTGCTCGTCGACCAGCACCTTGCCGCCGGCCGCCACCAGCTTGGACGCGGTGGGCTCGGGCACCCACGCGCCGTCGAGGTCGCCGCGCTCGAAGGAGGTGGGGATCTCCTTGTTGTCCTGGCGGACGACCTTCACATCGCCCTTGCCGGTCTGCGCGTCCACCTCGTGGCCGCGCTCGGCCAGGTAGTTCAGCAGCGCCACGTCCTGGGTGTTGCCGAGCTGCGGGGTGGCGATCCGCTTGCCCTTCAGGTCCTCGGGCGTCTTGATCTTCTCCGGGGCCACCACCAGGGAGACGCCGCCGGAGGCGGACCCGCCGATGATGCGCAGGTTCTCGCCGCCGGACTTCGCGTAGCCGTTGATCGCCGGGGAGGGCCCGATCCAGCCGATGTCCACCGAGCCCGCGTTCAGCGCCTCGATCTCGGCGGGGCCCGCGTTGAAGGTGAACTTCTTGATCCTGGTGCCCCCCAGCTCCTGCTGGAACAGGCCCTTCTCCAGGCCCACCAGCGCGGTGGCGTGGGTGACGTTGGCGAAGTAGCCGATCTTCACCTCGGACGCGGAGAGCTTCTTGCCGCCCGCCGCCGCGGGGACGGGGTCGGTGTCGCCCTCGTCCGCCTTCGAGCCGTAGCCGCAGGCGCCGAGCGCGGCCAGCAGGGGCAGCAGCGCGGCGGCGGCCAGCAGGCGCCGTGTCCTGGTCGGGCGTCGGGAGGGGGTGGCGGACGGTCGGGCGGCGGTCACGGCGTGGTGCTTCCTCTCGGCGGGGCCCGGCTCAGGGGCCGGAGCGTGGCTGGCTTGCGGACGTGCGCCGTCCACGGCGCGCCGGCGCCGCGGGCGGGGTGACGGCGGGCGCGGGCGCGCCCGGTGCCGTCAGCGCGCACATCGCGCCACTCCGCCCTGGCCGCTGCCGAGCGGTCCTCCGGCGATCCAGCCGCCGAGCTTGTCGAACGTGTCGAAGGCGGCCGTCGCCGCGCCCGTCACCGCGGGCCTCCCCGGCCGAACGCCTCCCCGGCCATGCCGGCGGTCAGCGTGGTGCCGTCGGCGGCGTCGATCAGCAGGAACGATCCGGTGCGGCGGGAGTCCGCGTACGGGTCGAGCGCCAGCGGCTCCGCGGTGCGCAGCACCACCCGGCCGATGTCGTTGACGCCGAGGGCGCCGGGGGCGGGACGCCGCTGGAGGGTGTCGATGTCCAGCCGGTACGGGATGTCCTTGACGACGGCCCGCACCGTGCGGGTGGTGTGCTTGAGCAGCACCCGGTCGCCGACGCGCAGCTCGCGCTCGTTCAGGTGGCAGACGGTCGCCTCGACGTCCTTGACCGGCTCGGGCGCGCGGCCCGCCGGGGCGATCAGGTCGCCGCGGGCGATGTCCAGGTCGTCGGCGAGGCGCACCGTCACCGACTGCGGCGCCCACGCCACGTCCACCGGCTCGCCCAGCAGGTCGATCCCGGCGACGGTGGACGACAGCCCGGACGGCAGCACCGTCACCGCGTCGCCCACGCGCAGCACCCCGGCGGCGATCTGGCCCGCGTAGCCGCGGTAGTCGCGGTGCTCGGGGGTCTGCGGCCGGATCACGTACTGCACCGGGAAGCGGGCCGCCTCGGCGGACGGGTCCGAGCCGACCGGCACCGTCTCCAGGTGCTCCAGCAGCGTGGGGCCGCCGTACCAGTCCATGTGCGCGGACGGCTCCACCACATTGTCGCCGGCCAGCGCGGATATCGGGATCGCGGTCACGTCGGGCACGCCGAGGGAGGCCGCGTACGCGGTGAACTCGCCGGCGATGTCCTGGAAGACCCGCTCCGACCAGTCCGCCAGGTCCATCTTGTTGACGGCGAGCACCACGTGCGGCACCCGCAGCAGCGCGGCGACCGCGGCGTGCCTGCGGGTCTGCTCCACCACCCCGTTGCGCGCGTCCACCAGCACCACGGCCAGCTCGGCGGTGGACGCGCCGGTCACCATGTTGCGGGTGTACTGCACATGGCCCGGGGTGTCCGCCAGGACGAACCGGCGGCGCGGCGTGGCGAAGTAGCGGTACGCCACGTCGATGGTGATGCCCTGCTCCCGCTCGGCCCGCAGCCCGTCGGTGAGCAGCGCCAGGTCGGGGGCGTCCTGCCCGCGGCGGCGCGAGGCGTGCTCGACGGCCTCCAGTTGGTCGGCCAGCACCGACTTCGAGTCGTGCAGCAGCCGCCCCACCAGCGTGGACTTGCCGTCGTCGACGGAGCCCGCGGTGGCGAAGCGCAGCAGGGAGGTCGCGGAGACCTGCGCCAGGTCGGTGGTCGTGCTCATGCTTAGAAGTACCCCTCGCGCTTGCGGTCCTCCATGGCGGCCTCGGACAGCTTGTCGTCGGCCCGGGTGGCGCCGCGCTCGGTCAGGCGGCTGGCCGCGATCTCGGTGATGACCTGCTCGATGGTGGTGGCGTCGGACTCCACGGCGCCGGTGCAGGACATGTCGCCGACGGTGCGGTAGCGCACGGTGCGGCGCTCCACCGGCTCGCCGTCCTTCGCCCCGCCCCACTCGCCGGGCGCCAGCCACATCCCGTCCCGCCGGAACACCTCGCGCTCGTGCGCGAAGTAGATGGAGGGCAGCTCCACCTTCTCCCGCAGGACGTACTGCCACACGTCCAGCTCGGTCCAGTTGGACAGCGGGAAGACGCGCACGTGCTCGCCCGGCGCGTGGCGGCCGTTGTACAACTGCCACAGCTCGGGGCGCTGGCGGCGCGGGTCCCAGGCGCCGAACTCGTCGCGCAGCGAGAACACCCGCTCCTTGGCGCGGGCCTTCTCCTCGTCCCTGCGCCCGCCGCCGAACACCGCGTCGAAGCGGCCGGACTCGATGGCGTCCAGCAGCGGGACGGTCTGGAGCGGGTTGCGGGTGCCGTCGGGGCGCTCGCGCAGCTTCCCGGAGTCGATGTACTCCTGCACGCTCGCCACCACCAGGTTCAGGCCGTGCTCGGCCACCACCCGGTCGCGGTACTCGATGACCTCGGGGAAGTTGTGCCCGGTGTCCACGTGCAGCAGCGCGAACGGCACCGGCGCGGGCCGGAACGCCTTCAGCGCCAGGTGCAGCATCGTGATGGAGTCCTTGCCGCCGGAGAACAGCAGCACCGGGCGCTCGAACTCGCCCGCCACCTCGCGGAAGACGTGCACCGCCTCGGACTCCAGCGCGTCCAGGTGGCTGAGGGCGTACGGGTTGCCCGGCCCGTCGTGCGCCTGGCCGGTCGCGCCGGTGGCGGAAGCCGCGGTCGTCATACCAGTCCCTTTCCGGCGAGCAGCGCGTACAGCGCCGCGGCGGACTCCTGCACCGTCTGGGTGTGCGCCTCGATGCGCCCGTCGGGCCGCTCCGGCGCCTCGTACGGGTCGTCCACCCCCGTCAGGCCCGCGATCTGGCCCGCGCGCTGGCGGGCGTACAGGCCCTTCACGTCCCGGTCCGCGCACACCTCCACGGGCGTGGCCACGTGGATCTCCAGGTAGGCGGTGCCCTCGGCCTCGTGCCGCTTGCGCACCGCGTCCCGGCTGTCGGCGTACGGGGCGATCACCGGCACCAGCACCTTCACCCCGTGCGAGGCGAGCAGCTCGGCGACGAAGCCGATGCGCTGCACGTTCACATGCCGGTCCTCGCGGGAGAAGCCGAGCCCGGCGGAGAGGAACGCGCGGATCTCGTCGCCGTCCAGCACCTCGACGCGGTGGCCCTCGCCGCGCAGCCGGTCCGCGAGCGCCCGGGCGATGGTGGTCTTGCCCGCGCTGGGCAGGCCGGTGAGCCAGATCGTGGCTCCACGGCCGAGCGCCGTGCGGTCCATGTGCGGCTCCTGGTGGGTGGTCGTGTCCCGGCCGGTCATCCGTGCAGCCCGCATTCGGTCTTGGCGCGGCCCGCCCAGCGGCCCGCGCGGGCGTCCTCCCCGGCCGCCACCCTGCGGGTGCAGGGCGCGCAGCCGATGGACGCGTAGCCGTCCGTCAGCAGCGGGTTGACCAGCACCCCGTGCTCGGCGACGTAGGCGTCCACGTCCTCCTGCGTCCAGCGGGCGATGGGGGCGACCTTCACCTTGCGGCGCCGCTCGTCCCAGCCGACGACGGGGGTGTTCGCCCGGGTGGGGGACTCTTCGCGGCGCAGGCCCGTGGCCCAGGCGTCGTAGCCCGCCAGGCCCTCCTCCAGCGGCCGGACCTTGCGCAGGGCGCAGCACAGGTCCGGGTCGCGGTCGTGCAGCCGCGGCCCGTGCTCGGCGTCCTGCTCGGCGACGGTCCGCCGCGGGGTGAGGGTGATGACGTTGACGTCGTACACGGTGGCGACCGCGTCCCGGGTGCCGATGGTCTCCGGGAAGTGGTAGCCGGTGTCGAGGAACACCACGTCCACGCCGGGGCGGACCCGGGACGCCAGGTGGGTGACGACGGCGTCCTCCATGGAGGAGGTGACGCAGAAGCGGTCGCCGAACCGTTCGACGGCCCAGCGCAGGATCTCCTCCGCGGGCGCGTCCTCCAGCTCGCGGCCGGCGCGCAGCGCCAGCTCCCTCAGCTCTTCCTCGGTGCGGGATGCGGTGCTCACGCGGTGGTCCCTTCCCGGTCGGTGTGCGGGGCGCCGTCGCCGTGCCGGGCCGCGCCCGCGGCCAGCAGACCGAGGAACGACAGCCGGAACGCGCGGGCGCAGGCCCGGCACTCCCAGGCGCCGTGGCCCAGCTCGGAGGGGCGCAGGTCCTCCTCGCCGCAGTACGGGCAGTGGAACGGGGCGGCGCGCTCGCTCATGACAGGGCCTCCTCCGGCGCGCGCGCCGCCCACTGGGCGAAGCGCTCGCCGTCCTGGCGCCCGGCCCGGTAGCGGCGCAGCAGGCGCTCGACGTAGTCGGGCAGCTCGGCGGCGGTGACCTTCAGGCCCCGCACCTTGCGGCCGAAGCCCGGCTCGAGGCCGAGCGCGCCGCCGAGGTGGACCTGGTAGCCCTCGACCTGCCGGCCGTCCGCGTCGGTGACCAACTGGCCCTTCAGGCCGATGTCGGCCACCTGGATGCGGGCGCAGGCGTTGGGGCAGCCGTTGATGTTGATGGTCAGCGGCTCGTCGAAGTCCGGCAGGCGGCGCTCCAGCTCCTCGATGAGCCACTGGCCGCGGCCCTTGGTCTCCACGATGGCGAGCTTGCAGAACTCGATGCCGGTGCAGGCCATGGTGCCGCGCCGGAACGGGGAGGGGTTCACCTTCAGGCCGAGCGCCTCCAGGCCGGCCACCAGCGACTCCACCTTGTCCTGCTCGATGTCGAGCACGAGCATCTTCTGCTCGACGGTGGTGCGCAGCCGGTCGGAGCCGTGCGCCGCGGCCAGCTCGGCGATCTTGGTCAGGGTGGTGCCGTCCACGCGGCCGACGCGCGGGGCGAAGCCCACGTAGTAGCGGCCGTCCCGCTGCCGGTGCACACCGACGTGGTCGCGCCAGAGCTCGGCGGGCTGCTCCGGGGCCGGGCCGTCGGCGAGGGCGCGCATGAGGTACTCGGTCTCCAGCACCTCGCGGAACCTGGCCGCGCCCCAGTCGGCGACCAGGAACTTCAGCCGGGCCCGGTTGCGCAGCCTGCGGTAGCCGTAGTCGCGGAAGATGCCGACCACGCCCGCCCACACCTGCGGCACGTCCTCCAGCGGCACCCAGGCGCCGAGCCGCACCCCCAGCTTGGGGTTGGTGGACAGGCCGCCGCCGACCCACAGGTCGAAGCCGGGGCCGAGCTCGGGGTGGCGCACGCCCACGAACGCCACGTCGTTGATCTCGTGCGCGACGTCCAGCAGCGGCGATCCCGAGACCGCCGTCTTGAACTTGCGCGGCAGGTTGGAGAACTCCTTGGAGCCGATGAAGCGGCGGCTGATCTCCTCGACGGCCGGGGTGCCGTCGATGATCTCGTCCTCGGCGATCCCGGCGACCGGCGAGCCCAGCACCACGCGCGGGGTGTCGCCGCACGCCTCGGTGGTGGACAGGCCGACGGCCTCCAGGCGGCGCCAGATCTCGGGCACGTCCTCGACGCGGATCCAGTGCAACTGGATGTTCTGCCGGTCGGTGATGTCGGCGGTGCCGCGGGCGAACTCCTGGGAGATCTCGCCGATGGTGCGCAACTGGGCGACGGTCAGCCGGCCGCCGTCGATGCGGACCCGCAGCATGAAGTACTCGTCGTCCAGCTCGTGGGGCTCCAGCACGGCCGTCTTGCCGCCGTCGATGCCCGGCTTGCGCTGGGTGTACAGACCCCACCAGCGCATCCGTCCGCGCAGGTCGGCGGGGTCGATGGAGTCGAAGCCGCGGTGCGCGTAGATCGTCTCAATGCGTGTCCGCACATTGAGACCGTCGTCGTCCTTCTTGACCTGCTCGTTGGCGTTCAGCGGCGTGTAGTGGCCCGTCGCCCACTGGCCCTCGCCCCGGTGCCGCCCGGGCTTGCGGCCCCGCGCCGGGGCGGCGCCGGGAGCCGCGCCGCCGCCTGACGCGCCGGACGGCCGCGCGGCGGCGCGGTCCCCGGCGGCGGGGCGCGGCGTGCTCGGGTCGCTTGTCGGATCTGGGCTGGCGGCCATGGCGGGGTCCTTCAGGAGGCAAAAAGGCAGGTGGGCGGAGGGAAGCAGGGCACCCGTCACCGTCGCGGCACGAAGGGGGAGCGGCTCGCTCGGGTTGCTCGCGTGGGGTACCGGTGCCCGCGCATCCGCGTCGTCGGGGATGGCGAGGGGGCGCCGAAGGGCTCTACGAAGCCCGACAGATGGCGCTGGACATGCGGCCGAGATCGACGTGGAGTCGCCCAACCAAGGCAGTACCGGCGCGAGACATGCCGAAAGCGTCGCACGCGGGTCTTGAAGGAGTCCACTAATGTCCGCCATCCGGACAAAGATGGCTCGGATGGTGAGACGGTGTGGGGAGGATCACCCGGGCCCCGGGAATAGCCCCGGAACCGGGTGGGAACAGCGCCCCGGCCGGGTCCGCGCGCCCCCGCGCCCGCGGTCAAAAGCCGGTTCGACAGTACCCGCGCGCTCGGCGGGCCACCACCCCCGCCCGCCGCCGCCCCCGGTGGGCGCCCGCGCCCGCCCGCCGTCGTCCGGAAGCCGGGCCCCTCGGCGGACGGACAACGGATCGGGCAGAGTTGAGGCAGCTCAGCCCACGTCCCGTCCCCGCGAGAAAGGCCAGTTGATGACCTCGAGCAGCCCGGTCGCCGTACTCGGCGAGGCCGTCGCCGACGCGTTCGTCGAACCCGCCTGGGGGCGGCCAGGTGAACTGGGCCTGCGCGTCCTGCCCGGCGGCGGCCCGGCCAACACCGCCGTCGCCCTCGCCCGCCTCGGCACACCCACCCACTACCTCGGGCGGCTGGCCGACGACGTGTTCGGCCGCCTGTTCCGCGCCCACCTGACCGCCTCCGGCGTGGACCTGGGCGGCTGCCCCCGCGCCGCGGAGCCCAGCACCCTGGCCGTGGCCGACCTCGACGACGACGGCCGGGCCGGCTACTCCTTCCACGCCGAGGGCACCGCGGACTGGCAGTGGACGCCGGGCGAACTGCGGGCCGGGCTGCCGGACGGCGCCGTGTGCCTGCACACCGGGTCCCTGGCGCTGGTCCGCGAGCCGGGCGGCGCCCGGGTGGAGGACCTGCTGGCCGAGGTGCGGCCCCGCGTCACCGTCTGCCTCGACCCCAACGTCCGCCCGCACCTGGTGCCCCCCGAGGTCTACCGCACCGGCCTGCCGCGCTGGTGCGCCCTGGCGGACATCCTCCGGCTCAGCGAGGACGACCTGGCGCAGGTGCGGCCGGGGATGCCGCTCGAGGAGGCGTGCGACACCTGGCACGCCGCCGGGGTCGGCCTGGTCGTGGTCACCCGCGGCGCGCGGGGCGCGGTCGCCTCGCTGGCCGGGGAGCGGGTGAAGGTGCCCGCCCCGCGGGTCGAGGTCGCCGACACGGTGGGCGCGGGCGACGCGTTCACCGCGGGCCTGCTGCACTGGCTGCACCGCCACGACCGCCTCGGCGGCCGCCTGGACGCCCTCACCGCGGACGAGGTGGAGCAGGCCGTCCGCCTCGCCGTGCGGGTGTCCGCCCTCACCTGCACCGTGAGCGGGGCCAACCCGCCGAGCGCGGAGGAGGTGGAGCGGCTGCCGGTGGGGTGAGCCGGTGGGGTGAGGGGGACGCCGCGGGGCGGCGCCGCGGACCCGCGCGTCCGCGGCCCGCCCGTCAGGCCGCCGGCCGCTCCACCGGGCGGGCCCGCTCCACGATCGCCTTCAGGTCCAGGCCGCCCGGCAGGGTGCCGAACGACGCGCCCCAGTCCCCGCCCAGCCGGGAGGCGCAGAACGCGTCCGCGACCTGGGGCGGGGCGTACCGCACCAGCAGCGAGCCCTGGAGCACCAGCGCCATCCGCTCCACCAGGCGCCGGGCGCGCGCCTCCACGCCCTCCAGGTCGGCCAGCTCGCCGAGCAGGTCCTTCACCGCGCCGTCCAGCCGGTGGTCGGCGCCCCGGGCCGCGCCGACCTCGGCGAGGAACGCGTTCAGCGACTCCGGCTCGCGCTGGATGGCCCGCAGCACGTCCAGCGCGTTGACGTTGCCCGAGCCCTCCCAGATCGAGTTCAGCGGGGACTCCCGGAACAGCCGGGGCATGCCCGACTCCTCCACGTAGCCGTTGCCGCCCAGGCACTCCAGGGCCTCGGCGGCGTGCGGCGCACAGCGCTTGGTCACCCAGTACTTGGCGACCGCGACGCCGAGCCGCCGGAAGGCCCGGTCCTGCTCGCCGCCGGAGTCGAACGCGGCCGCCAGCCGCATCGCCACCGTGGTGGCCGCCTCCGACTCCAGCGCCAGGTCCGCCAGCACGTTGCGCATCAGCGGCTTGTCGACGAGCGGCCCGCCGAACGCGTGGCGGTGGTGGGCGTGGTGCACCGCCCGCGCCACCGCCAGGCGCATCCCGGCCGCCGAGCCGAGCACGCAGTCCATGCGGGTCGCCGACACCATCTCGATGATCGTCGCCACCCCGCGCCCCTCGGGGCCGACCCGCCGCGCCCAGGTGCCGTCGAACTCCACCTCCGCCGAGGCGTTGGAGCGGTTGCCGAGCTTGTCCTTCAGCCGCTGGATGCGGAAGACGTTGCGGGTGCCGTCCGGCAGCACCCGCGGCACCAGGAAGCAGGTCGGGCCCCGCCCCCCGCCGGGCCCGCCCGCCTGGGCCAGCACCAGGAACACGTCCGACATCGGCGCGGAGCAGAACCACTTGTGCCCGGTCAGCAGGTACTCGCCGTCCGCCGCCAGGGGCACCGCCCGGGTGGTGTTGGCCCGCACGTCGGAGCCGCCCTGCTTCTCCGTCATGCCCATCCCGGCCAGGCACCCGCCCTTGGCGGCCGGGTCGCGCAGTTGCGGGTCGTAGACCCGGGAGGTGAGCCTGGGTTCCCACTCGGCGGCCAGCTCCGGGTCGGTGCGCAGCGCCGGGACGGCCGCGTGCGTCATCGACACCGGGCAGCCGTGCCCCGCCTCCGCCTGCGTCCACACCAGGAACTCCGCGGCGCGCCGCAACTGGCCGCCGGGGCGGGTCCAGGCGTTGCCGGTGAGCCCGTGGGTGACGGCGTGCCCCAGCAGCCGGTGCCAGGCCGGGTGGAACTCCACCTCGTCGATCCGGTTGCCTTGGGCGTCGTGGGTGCGCAGCACGGGCCCGTACCGGTTGGCCTGGTCGGCCCACTCCTGGGCCTGGGCGGACCCGGCCGCCCGGCCGAGGTCGGCCAGGTCCCGCAGCAGCTCGTCCAGCAGCTCGGGCGCGGCGTGCCGCCGCACGCCGTCCACCAGCGCCGCGTCGGAGGAGAACACGTCGTACCCGACCAGCGGCGGAGGCTGGTTGGTCACGGTATGAGTAGGGGGCGTCATGACAGATACGGTAAGGAGGTGCGAGCAGCAGGCGGAACACCCCGGCCCGCGGGCCCCAGGCACCGGGCCCGCAGAAACCGGCTCCCCGGGCGCATCCGGCGGGTGCGCGTCGTCTACCGGGGACTGCCGCTGCGGCGCGTGGTGTGGCTGCTGCTGAAGGACACGGTGAACTCCTGCATGGAGTACCGGGTCACCGGGCTCGCCGCCGAGGCGGCGTTCTTCACCCTGCTGTCGCTGCCGCCGCTGCTGCTGAGCCTGGTGGGCGCCCTCGGCTACCTGGACAGCCTCATCGGCGTGGACACCGTGGACAACCTCCGGCACAACATCATCACCGCATCCGCACAGGTGCTGTCGGAGCAGGGGGTGGACCAACTGGTGCGGCCCCTGCTGGAGAGCGCCTTCGGCAGCGGGCGCCCCGACCTGATCTCGCTCGGCTTCGCGATAGCGCTGTGGTCGGGCTCCCGGGCGCTCAACGTCTTCGTCGACACCATCACGATCATGTACGGCCTGGAAGGGCGCCGCGGCATCGTCAGGACCCGGCTGCTGTCCTTCGGCCTGTATGTGATCGCGCTGGTCATCGGCGCGGTGGTGATGCCGCTGATGGTGATCGGGCCGGGCGCGGTGGAGCACGTCGTGCCGTTCGGCGCGGGCGTCGTCCAGGTGCTGTACTGGCCCGTCACGCTGGTGCTCTCGGTGGTGTTCCTCACCACGCTCTACCACGTGTCGGTGCCGGTGCGCACCCCGTGGCGGGAGGACATACCCGGGGCGCTGGTGGCGCTGCTGACCTGGGTGCTGGTGAGCTTCCTGCTGCGCCTGTACCTCACCCACACCGTGGACGGCCCGTCCCTGTACGGGTCGCTGGCCGCGCCGGTGGCGGTGCTGCTGTGGATCGGCGTGTCCGCGTTCGCGATCCTGGTCGGCGCCGCGGTCAACGCGGCCGTGGACCGGGTGTGGCCGTCGCTGGCCACCGCGGCCGCCCGCGAGGAGAACGCCATCGCCGCGGAGCGCGCCGCCGCCGAGGTGGTCGCGCGGGCCGCCGCGCGCCGCGCCGCCGCCGAGGCGGGCGAGGAGTTCGACGAGGGCGCGGACGCGCCCGCGGAGTTCCCCGAGCGCTGGGCGGACTTCCTGCCGCCGCACGACGTGCGCGCCCACCTGCGGGCCGGGCGCGGCGGCAAACGGGACGGCTCGGGAGGCTCCGGATGAGCTACCGGGAACGGCCCTCCGCGGTGCTGCCCGGCGCCGTGGTGTGGACCCGGGTCGCGGACGGCGGCGAGGGGCGGATCCTCCCCGACGGCTGCACCGACCTGGTGTGGAACGACGACGGCGGGCTGCTGGTGGCCGGGCCCGACACCCGCGCCCACCTGGCCTCGGCCCCGCCCGGCAGCGTCTGGACCGGGCTGCGGTTCGCCCCCGGCACCGGGCCCGCCGTGCTCGGCGTGCCCGCCCACGAGCTGCGGGACACGCGGGTGCGGGCGCACGAGCTGTGGACGGGACGCGCCGGGGAGCGGCTCGCCGAGCGACTGGCCCCGGCGCCGCGGCCGGGGCGGGTGCTGGAGGAGTTCGCGGCGGCCCGGCTGCGGGAGGCGGGCGGGGCCCTCGCGGACCCGGTGGCGCCCGCCGTGGTGGCCGCGCTGCGCCGGGGCGCCGCCGTCGGTGCCGTCGCGCGGGCGCTGGGCCTGAGCGAACGGCAGTTGCACCGCCGCTGCCTGCCCGCCTTCGGCTACGGCCCCAAGACGCTGGCCCGGGTGCTGCGGCTGCGCCGCGCCCTGGAGCTGGCCCGCTCGGGCCGGGCCCCGCTGGCCGAGGTGGCGGCGCTCACCGGCTACGCCGACCAGGCCCACCTCACCCGCGAGGTCCGCGCCCTGACCGGTGTCACCCCGCGGACGCTGCTGGGCCGCTGACACCGTCCAGCGCGGCGAACAGGTCCACGCAGTGCCCGTCCGGGTCCCGCACCACGGCGTACCGCTGGCCCCACACCGCGTCCCAGGGCTCGCTCTCCCCGGCGTACCCGGCGGCGACCAGCTCGGCGTAGACCTTGTCCACGTCGGCCGGGCCGTCGCAGACGAACGCCAGGTGGATGTCGCCCGCGGGGCCGGGGGACCAGTCCGGGTCGATGGTCCGGATGCCCTCGTGGGTGTCCCACATGATGCGCAGCCCACCGGGCAGTGCCGCCTCCGCGTGCGGCTGCCCGTCGGCCTCGGGTGGCACGTCGAGGCCGAGACGGCGGTAGAAGGCGAGCGAGACGGCCATGTCGGCCACGGCCAGTCCGAGAGCGTTGAATCGAGCGGTCATGACGCCACCGTAGGCAGGCCGGGGACGACGGGTCTTGAAGGAATCGGACACCGGGCGGGTGGGGGAGTGGGGTGGTTCGGAGGGCGGTGGGTCCTTCGGCCGTCGCTGTGGGGTGGGCGAGCGGGGTTCGGGGAGGTGGCGTGGTGGCGTGGGTGCCCGCCGGGGTCGGGACGGGTGCGTCGGGCGGCGGACCGGGCCGCCCGGGACCGGCAGCGGGGTCCCGGCGGAGAAGGCCGTCCTTCACCCGCCCCGCCCGTCACCGCCGCCCGGCCGGTCCCCCCTCCCTCCACCGCCCCCGGCGCGTCGCCACCCCATCGGCCCCGCCGGCCCCACCCACCCCATCCCCCGCCCGTAATTCGGTGGCGGGGTGTCGGGGCGGTTCGTTAGCCTCCGAGCGTCACGACGACGTGGGACGAGTCGAGGAGGTGAGTGCCGTGGTGGCTGTGGGTTTCCGTGCCCTGCGCACGCACGCGGTTGTTCTCGCCGACCTCAGGGTCTCCGGCTGAGCCGTCCCCGCCGATCGCGGTGACGGACCGGGGCCCGCCCCCGAAGGGTTTCCCGTCTTGTCTCACGTTTCTCCCTCCGCGGCGTCCTCTTCCTCTCTTTCCGCGGAGAACGTCTCCTCCCATCCCCTGGCCGCCTACGGCTGGGACGGCTTCTTCGCCGACGCCTTCCGGCCCCACGCCGAGGCCGGGCTCGTCCCGGCCCGCATCGTGCGGGTGGACCGGGGCCGCTGCGAGCTGGTCGCCGCCGACGGCGCGGGTGTCGCCCGGCTGCGCGCGGGGCTCGCCCCGGTCCGCGCGTCCGACCCGCTGGAGTGGGCCTGCACCGGCGACTGGGCCGCCTACGACGCCGCGGAGCGGGCCGTCGCCGCGGTGCTGCCGCGCCGGACCGCGCTGTACCGCTCCGCCTCGACCAAGCGGTCCGACGGCCAGGTGCTGGCCGCCAACATCGACCAGGTGGTCGTGGCGGTCTCGCTCGCCGTCGAGCCCGACCTCGCCCGCGTGGAGCGCTTCCTCGCGCTGGGCTGGGAGAGCGGCGCCCAGCCGGTGCTCGTGCTCACCAAGGCCGACCTGGCCGGGGACGGCCACCTGATGCGCGCCGACGCCGAGGCCGCGGCGCCCGGGGTGCCGGTGCTCCAGGTGAGCTCCGCCACCGGTGAGGGCGTGGACGAGCTGGCCGCGGTGCTGGCCGGGCGCACCTCGGTGCTCGTCGGGCAGTCGGGCGCGGGCAAGTCCACCCTGGTCAACACGCTGCTCGGCGCGGAGGTGCAGACCGTCAACCACACCCGCGACCGGGACGGCAAGGGCCGTCACACCACCACGGCCCGCGACCTGCTGGCGCTGCCCACGGGCGGCGTGGTGGTGGACACGCCCGGGGTGCGCGGCGTCGGCCTGTGGGACGCGGAGTCCGGGCTGCGGCAGGTGTTCGCCGAGATCGAGGAGCTCGCGGCGGACTGCCGGTTCCAGGACTGCTCGCACACCGCCGAGCCGGGCTGCGCGGTGCTGGCCGCGGTGGAGGACGGCACGCTGGCCCGCCGCCGTCTGGACAGCTACCGCAAGCTGCTGCGGGAGAACGAGTTCATCGCCTCCCGCACGGACGCCCGGCTGCGCGCGGAGCGCAGGAGGCAGTGGAAGGTGATCCAGAAGTCGGTGCGCGAGTCCGGCGCGATCCGGCGCCGGTGACGGCGCGGCCGGGCGGCGGCCGCCCCGCGGCTCCGCCCGGCCCCGGCCGCGGCGCCCCGGTCAGCCGGTGTGCGGTCAGCCGGTGTGCGGACGCCCGGTGTGCGGGCGGCCGGTGTGCGGGCGGCGGCGACGGGGCGCGCGCAGCGGGCTGCCCTCGTGCCAGAACGAGTAGACCACGGTGCCCGCGCCGAGGGCGACGATGACGATGCCGAGGATGATCGTGGCGGCCATACCCTGTGCCTCCTGGGGTCGAGGTTCCGTCAACGGGGGGCACGGTTCGCCCCGTTACGCCTGGTGCATGCACCAGATCTGCCCGCCGGGGAAGCCGCCCACACCTCGATGCGGGCACTGTCTCCGCTTACGCGCCCCGCGCGAGCCCTCTCACGCCGACGCCCGCCGCACCAGGCGGGTGGGGAACACCACCGGGGCGAGCCCGTCCGGGCCCTCGCCGAGCAGCCGCAGCAGCAGCCGCGTCATCTCCCGGCCCATGCCCTCCACGTCTTGGTGCACGGTGGTCAGCGGCGGCTCCGTCCAGGGCGCCACGTCCTCGACGTCGTCGAAGCCGACCACCGCCACGTCCCGCGGCACCTGCCGCCCGCGCGCCCGCAGCACCCGCAGCGCGCCGGAGGCCATCAGGTCGTTCCCGGCGAACACCGCGTCCACGTCGGGGGCCGCCGCGAGCAGCCGCTCCATCGCCGCCACGCCCGAGGGGCGGGTGAAGTCGCCGTGGACGGTCAGCGCCGGGTCGGCGTCGGGCAGCACGTCCCGGTAGCCGAGCAGCCGGTCGAGCGCCGAGGTCTGGTCCAGGGGGCCGCTGATGTGGGCGATCCTGCGGCGGCCGAGGGAGACCAGGTGCTCCACGGCCAGGCGCGCCCCGCCGCGGTTGTCGCTGTCCACGTACAGCTCGCCGGGCCCGTCCGCCTCCGGGACGCCGGGCTGCGGGGGCTGCGGGCCCCGCGGGGTCTGCGGGGCCCCGCCGGGGCGGCCGCCGAACACGGTGGGCAGCCCGGCCTGCCGGGTCAGCGCGGGCAGCGGGTCGCCGGTGTGCAGGGAGAACACCATCGCCCCGTCCACGTGCTGGCCCGCCAGGTACCGCCCGACGCGGGCGTGGTCGTCGCGGGTCTCGACCAGCAGCAGCACCAGTTGGCAGTCGGCCGCGGACAGCTCCCGGCTCATCCCGCGCAGATGGGTGCCGAAGAACGGGTCGCCGAACACCCGGCTCTCCGGCTCGGCCACCACCACGGCGACCGCGTCGTGCCGCCGGGTGACCAGGGTGCGGGCGGCCTGGTTCGGCACATAGCCCAGGGCCGCGATGGACTGCTCGACCCGCTGCCGCAGCGGACGGCGCACCCCGGGGAACCCGTTGACGACGCGGGAGACCGTGGCCCTGGACACCCCCGCGTGCGCGGCCACGGCCTCCAGGGTGGGTCGGGCGTTGCCGGGGCGGTCGGGCACGGCGGGGCTCTCCTCCGGTGGGCGGTGGCGCTCGTGGCAGCGTACCGGCCGGGGAACGGCTGGTGAGAGAGGTGCGACAGGGACCGGACAGCCCCCAGCGCCACGTCCGATATCCGCCAGTGCCCGGGTCCGCGGCCGAGCACACTGGACGGCGTGATCGACGACGAGACCGCCTACCGGGCGGTGCTGAGCAGGGACGCGCGCTTCGACGGGGTGTTCTTCCTCGGGGTGACCACCACCGGCATCTACTGCCGCCCGAGCTGCCCGGCCGTCGCGCCCAAGCGCGTCAACGCCCGGTTCTACCCGACGGCCGCCGCCGCCCAGGGCGCGGGCCTGCGCGCCTGCCGCCGCTGCCGCCCCGACGCCGTTCCGGGCTCCCCGGACTGGAACGCCCGCGCCGACCTCGTCGGCCGCGCCATGCGGCTGATCGGCGACGGCGTGGTGGACCGCGAGGGCGTCGGCGGGCTGGCCCGGCGGCTCGGCTACAGCGCCCGGCAGGTGCACCGCCAGCTCACCGCGGAGGTCGGCGCGGGACCGGTCGCACTGGCCAGGGCGCAACGCGCCCACACCGCCCGGGTGCTGCTCCAGACGACCGGGCTGCCGGTCACCGAGGTCGCGTTCGCGGCCGGGTTCGCCAGCGTGCGGCAGTTCAACGACACGATCCGCGAGGTGTACGGGCACACGCCGAGCGAGCTGCGCAGGGCCGCCGCCCGCACCCGCGGCGCGGACGGCTCCGCGGGCCTGGTGCCGCTGCGCCTCGCCTGCCGGGGCCCGTACGACGGGACCGGCGTGTTCGACTTCCTCCAGGCGCGGGCCGTGCCCGGCGTGGAGGAGGTGGTGGGCCCGCCGGGGGCGCGCACCTACCGGCGCACGCTCCGGCTGGACCGGGGGCACGGGGTGGCGGAGGTGGACGAGCCGCGCGACCCGCGCCCCGGGCGCTGGCTGGAGTGCCGGCTGCGCCTCACCGACGTGCGCGACCTGACCAGCGCGGTGGGGCGGGTGCGCGCCCTGTTCGACCTGGACGCCGACCCGTACGCCGTCACCGGGCACTTCAGCGCCGACCCGGTGCTCGGCCCGCTGGTGCGGGAGCGCCCCGGCCTGCGGTCGCCGGGCTCGCCCGACCCGCACGAGCACGCGGTGCGCGCGGTGCTCGGCCAGCAGATCACGGTGGCGGCGGCCCGCACCCTGGCGGCCCGGCTGACGGCCGCGCTCGGCGAGGAACTGCCCGAGCCCGACGGCGGCCTGACCCACCTGTTCCCCCGGCCCGAGGCACTGGCCGACGACGGCCTGGCGGTGCTGGCGATGCCGGAGGCCCGGCGGCGCGCGGTGCGCACCCTGGCCGCCGCGCTCGCCGACGGCACGGTGTGCCTGGACCCCGGCGCCGACCGCGCCGCCGCGGCCGAGGCGCTGCTGGCGCTGCCCGGCATCGGGCCGTGGACGGCCGGCTACATCCGGATGCGCGCGCTCGGCGACCCGGACGTGTTCCTGCCCTCCGACGCCGGGGTGCGGCACGGGCTGCTGCGCGCCGGCCGCCCCGGCGACCCGCGCTCGGCCGAGCGGGCGGCCGAGCCCTGGCGCCCCTGGCGCTCCTACGCGCTGCACCACCTGTGGGCGCTGGCCGCCTCCCCGCGGCCGGCCGTACCCGGACCGCGGTCCGGCGCCGCCGTCGGCGCGGACACCGTCCCCGACCCTGGAGAGTGACCATGACGACCTTCCACACCACCGTGCCCAGCCCGCTCGGCGACCTGCTGCTCGTCGGCCGCGAGGCCGCCGACGGCTTCGCCCTGACCGCCCTCGCCCTGCCCGGGCAGCGCCGCGCCCCGGTGCCGGAGCCGGGGTGGCGGCGCGACGCGGGCCCCTTCGCCGAGGCGCTGCGGCAACTGCGGGCCTACTTCGCCGGGGAGGCCAAGGAGTTCCACCTGCCGCTCGCGCCCGCCGGCACCCCGTTCCGGCAGCGGGTCTGGCAGGCCCTGGACGACGTCCCGTACGGCGGCACCACCACCTACCGGGCGCTGGCCGAGGCCGCGGGCTCGCCCGGCGCGGTGCGGGCCGTCGGCGGCGCGGTCGGCGCCAACCCGCTGCTGGTGCTGCGGCCCTGCCACCGGGTGATCGGCTCCGACGGCACCCTGACCGGCTACGCCGGCGGCCTGGACCGCAAGCGCCTGCTGCTGCACCTGGAAGGGGCGCTGCCCCACCGGGCCCGGTGACCCGGCGGGCCGGGCCCGCGCGCCGCTCCCCCCGGCGTCGCGCGGGCCCGGCGAGGAGCCCTCAGGCCGGTTCGGCCCCGCGCTCGGCCAGCATGTCGTTCATCAGTTTGATCTCCGACTCCTGGCTGTCCACGATGCCCCCGGCGAGCCGGTCCACCTGCTCGTTGTCCGACATGCGCTCGGCGGCCTGCGCCATCTCCACGCCGCCGCGGTGGTGCGCGGTCATCAGCCGCAGGAACTCCACCTCGGCGGCCCGGCCCTCGGCCCGGTCCAGCTCCGCCAACTGGGTCCTGGTGGCCATACCGGGCATCGTCGCGCCGTCGCGCGGCTCGAAGTCCGCGTGCGCGCCGCCCATCCACGCCATCGGGGTCCGCCCCGAGGTGGGGGTCAGGCCCCACATGTCGAGCCAGCCCAGCATCATGCCGCGCTGGTTGGCCTGGGTGTTGATGATGTCGAACGCGAGGCGGCGCACCTCCTCGTCGTCCGTGCGCTCCCGCACGATGAACGACATCTCCACGGCCTGCTGGTGGTGGACGATCATGTCCCGGGCGAAGCCCGCCTCGACCGAGTCGGTGCCCGGCGTGCCGGACCCGTCGTCGCCCGAGTACACCAGGGCCGCGCCCAGCGCCAGGCACAGCGCGAGGACCGCGCCGACGGCGGCGGGCCACCACACCCGCCGCCCGCGCGCGGGCCGCCCGGCCTCCGGCACGTCCTGCCATACGTCCCGCGGAGCCCTGGCGGTGTCCACGTCGTGCTCGCTCACGGGGCGGCCTTGCCTCCGGTGCAGGCGGCGCCGGGCTCGGGCGTCTGCTCGCCCTGCACATAGGTGTCGAGGAACTTCTGGATCCGCGCGTCCTTGGAGTCCTGCACGGTCAACTGGTGGCCCCAGGCCGTCAGCATGATCGTCCCGGCCTGCTCCGGGTAGGGGCTCATGAAGGTGTAGGTGGACTTCTTGACCTTCTCCTGGAGCGCCTTGACGTCGGCGTCGGCCGCCTTCTCGTTGTAGGTGATCCACACCGCGCCGTGCTCCAGGGAGTGCACGGCGTTCTCGTTGGTGAGCTTCTTGTCGTAGACGACGGCGTCGCAGTTCTGCCAGACCTGGTTGTGGTCGCCGCCGACCGGCGGGGTCTGCTTGTAGTCGACCGTGTCGTCGACGTGGGTGCGGCCCAGGCCCCCCCACGTCTGCTCGCCCGCGACCTGCACCTTGGGCTTCTCGTTCGCGCTGCTGTCGTCGTCGCCCGAGGCGGAGGCGATGATCGCCCAGCCGCCGCCGACCATGCCGGCGAGCACGACTATGCCCGCCGTGACGGCGATTATTCGGTTGCGCCGCTCGCGCGCCTCCTCGGCGCGGCGCATCTCCTCGGCCCGGGCGCGGCGGGCCGCTGCGGCACTCTGCTTCTTCGCGGAAGCCATGGGATCAAGTCCTTGTCCCCGCCGCGGCAGGGTGCGCGGCGGTCGTGAAGGGGGTGCTGGGGGACGCTGTGCTGGGTGGTGCTGGGTGCGACGTGCCCGGACCTGCCGGGGCGGGCGGCGCGGACCCGGCCGTCGCCTTTCACCTCGCCACGCCGTGCGCGGACGCGTGCGCGAAACGGTTCTGCCCCCGATGGGAGTTCCTCGCGCGGTTCGCGTCCGGGGCGGCGCGCGGCGGCTATGTGCGCAGGACCTGGAGCAGGTGCAGGTCGGGCGCGAGGTCGCTGCCGGGCAGGGGGCCCGCGGGCCCCGGGGCGGCCGAGGCCGCGACCGGCGGCAGCCTCGGCGGCACGGCCGGCGTCGGCTGCGGCGGGGGGCCGGGCAGGGTGGCGTCCGTGTCGTGGTCGGTGGCCCCGCTGCACCCGCTGCCGTGGCCCGAGCCCCGGTCGAAGGGGGAGCAGACGTGCGCGGGCCCCGGCGGCGCGTCCTGCGCCGCGGCGACGGGCCCGGGAAGGGCGGGTCCTGCGGTCGCGAGCCCGGTCGTGGCCGCGGGTCCGGCCGCGGGGACCAGCGCCCCCGCGCAGACCAGCAGGGCGGCCAGCAGCGTCGCCAGCGCGCAGCACAACGCGGCGACCCGGGCACAGGGCCGGGCCGCACGGCTGCGGTGCGGGGCTGCGGTCATCGCGACAGATGGTAGCCAGCCCACCCCGGGTGCGGGCCAGGGCCCTGCCGACCGCGACGGTCCGCACGCGACGCGACCGGCCGGACCGGCGCCCCCGCGCGCCGGAGCCCGCTCCCCACCGGCTCGCCGCCCCGTGTCCCTCTGTGGTCGTTGTCAACGGTCCGTGCCGCCTGCCGACGGCCCGCGCCCGCCCCCGGCGGCGCGCCCGCCCCTCCTCCCCATCATGCGCCCCCGGCCGCCGCCGCGCCGATCCGCCCTCGCGGACACGGCGGCTCCACGAGCTCGTTGTCCGTTCAACACCCCACGGACCCGCCCACGGTGGACAATGAAGACATGAGCCAGCAGGGGGACGCGAACCGCCGGACCGAGGACGGATGGTGGCAGCAGCTCTACGGCGCCCCGGTGGGCGACACCGCGCCCCCGCCGGGGACGGACTCCGTGGACGAGCGGTTCGCCGGGGTACGGTCCGTCCTCGGGCGGCCCGGCGCCACGCGCGCCGACACCCGCCCCACCCTGCGCCTGCGCGCCCCCCGCGACCCCGCGCCCCGCGCGAAGGAGCCGCCCGCCCACGTCGGCGACCGCCCGCCCACCTACGACCCCGAGCCCACCGCCTGGCCCGCCGCCGACCCGGAGACCATGAAGGAGCTGACCCCGGACACCGTCCTGGACGGCGCCAGATACGGGGCGCTGACGGTGCGCGCCGCCTCGCTGCGCGGCGACTCCGCCCGCTACCGCGGCGAGCCCCGCCGGGACGCGCTGCTGACCGCCAGGTTCGGCGAGGCCGAGGCCGCGCTGTTACTGCTGGCCGTGGCGTGCGGGGAGCGCTCGGGCGAGAGCTCGCACCTGGCCGCCCGCGAGGCGTGCCGCTGGATCGCCTCCGCCGTCGGCAGGCACGGCGAGCGGCTCGCCGAGGACATCCGCGCCGCCAGGCGCGGCACCCTCAAGGCCGGGCTGCACCGGCTCACCGACCGCTGCCTGGGCCAGTTGCGGCTGCGCGCCGAGGAGCGGGGCCTGGACCCGCGGGGATACACGGCGGCACTGCGCTGCCTGCTGCTGCCCGCCGACCCGCGCTGCCGGATCCGGGTCTTCTTCGGCGTCGGCGGCGGCGGCCTGTTCCGGCTGCGCGACGACCAGTGGCAGGACCTGGACCCGGCCCCGCCCGAGCCGCCGGCGGCCGAGGGGGAGGGCGGGGAGGAGGACGGGGCCACCCGGTTCCGCTTCCGGGCCTCCGTGGCCCAGCCCGGCGACGCGCTGCTGCTGTGCACCGAGGGCATGGCCGCGCCGATGCGCGAGGAGCCGGAGCTGGCCGCCGTGCTCGCCGAGCGCTGGGCCGCGCCGCAGCCCCCGCCGGGGCTGACGGAGTTCCTGCGGGACGCCCGGATCAGAGTGAAGGGCTACGCGGACGACCGGACGCTGGCCGCGGCCTGGGAGGCCCTGCCCGCGCCGCCCGCCTGACCGGCCCAGGGCGGCCGTTCGCGGGAAAACCGCGGGAACCGGCGCGCAGCGGCGCCTGCCCCCGGCCCGCCGGTGATATGACCGAGGGGTCGTCGGCGACCTCCGCCCGGGAGGGACCGTGCCCCCGAGGCCACCCCACCGCACCACCGCTCCGGCGTACGCGCCCGGCGCCCGCGCCCACCCCGCGCCTCCCCGCCGGGCCGCCCTCACCGCGCTCGCCGCCGCCCTCCTCGCCCTGGCCCCCGCCCCGCCCGCCGCGCCCGCGCCGGCCCCCGCCGTCCCGGTCGGCGGCGGCGAGGCCCACCTCACCCTGGGCCCCGATGTGGCCGCGGCCCTGCGGAGGGCCGGTGTCGTCCTCGTCCGCGCCTCGCCGGAAGGCCGGATCGAGCCACTCGCCCGCGGCGGCGTCACCCTCCCCGTCGCCTGCGGCGCCCTCACCGACCCGGCCGCGGGCGGCAGGCCGCGCGGCAGCCTCCGCCTGCGCGGCGGCCTCGCCCTGGTCCGGCCCGCCACCGGCGACCGCGCCGTGATCACCGCCCTGACCGCGGACCTCGGCGGCCAGACCCTGTACGGCAGGGTCAACCGCGGCGCCCGCGTCCCCCTGGCCGTCACCGCCGGGCTCACCGTCCGCCGCGCCGAGGGCGGCGCCCTGGTGGCCGAGGCGGCCCTGGAGACGACGGCGCACGCGGCGACCGCGCTGGACACCGCGCTCGGCACCGACGCCCTCGGCGAGGGCGACGTCCTGTTCGAGTGGCGCGGCGAGGCGTACCCCGCCCTGCCCGGGCCGCCGCCGGAACTGTCCGAAAGCCGATGGGCGCCCGGAACCCCATGACTGGACGGTCGGCACGCTGGGCACGCATCTCGGCAAGATGTTCGACGGCGGGGGCGGCTGAGAGGGGCGGATGGCCGGACGGCCTGGGGGACTGGACGAGACGGGGGAACCGGGCGCCGGGCACCTGCGCCGCCGCCTGGAACGAGGCGATCTGAAGGCGGTCTCCGACGCGCGCAGGATGCTGCGGGAGGCCCTGCACCTGTGGGGCGCGGCCGATGTGGCCGACACCGCGGAACTGCTGGCCAGCGAGCTCATCACCAACGCACTCGTGCACACCGGGCGGGACGCCCTGCTGGTGGCCGAGCTCACCGGCCGCGCGGACCGAGCGCCGCGCCGATTACGCGTGGAGGTCCACGACGGCGACCCCCACCGCCCCCTGCCCCGCCGCTCCGGCCCCGGCGCCCTGTCCGGCCGCGGCCTGCTCCTGGTCCACGACCTCTCCGACTCCTGGGGCGTCCGCCCCTGCGGCACGGGCAAGGCGGTGTGGTTCGAACTGAGGACGACGGGGGCGGGTGAGGGGGCGGCGACGGGGGCCGGGGGCGGGTGACCGGACCAGGCGGACGCCGAGCGCGCCGCCCGTGCCGGTCCGGTCGGAGCCCCGCGCACGGCTCGGGGGCGGCCCCGGCCGTGGCCGGGACCGCCCCCGTGGAAGTGGTGGCCGGGTCAGCCGAACTGCTGCTCGAGATCCTTCAGCTTGCGCTCCAGGGAGTCCAGCCTGGGCAGGGTCAGCGTGTCGTCCTCCGCCGTGAGGTCGATGGTCTTGGGGGTGGCGGAGGTGGTCTCAGCGGCGGGATGCAGGGCCGGGCGGGTGGGGGCCGGGGAGGGCGAGTCGGTTGTGGGCGCGGGTGAGGGGGATATGGCGGGTTGTTCGGAGGCGGGCTGGGCGGCGGTGGCCGCGGTGACCGCCGGGACCTGCCGTCCGCCGCGGGGGCGCAGCCACATGCGGTGCTGGCGGTTCAGGGCGCGGATCCTGGCGCGCTCCAGCCGCTCGGCCTCCCGCTTGCGGGCCCGTTGCTCCTCCTTGCGGCGCCGGTCCTCGCGGACCTCCTCCACGGCCTCGTCCAGGCTGCGCACGTTCTCCAGCAGCATCAGCGACCATGCGCAGTAGGTCTCGCGGGGAGCGCGCACCCAGCGGACGATGCGGATCTGCGGGAGCGGGCGCGGGACGAGGCCCTGCTCGCGCAGGGCGGCGCGGCGGGTCTGCTTCAGGGCGCGGTCGAACAGGATGGCCGCCGAGATCGACATGCCGGCGAAGAAGTGCGGGGCGCCGGCGTGGTCCACGCCGCGCGGGGCGTGCACCCAGTTGAACCAGGCGGCGGCGCCCGCGAACAGCCACACCAGCAGGCGCGAGCCGAGGGCGGCGTCGCCGTGGCTGGCCTCGCGGACCGCGAGCACCGAGCAGAACATCGCCGCCCCGTCGAGGCCGAACGGCACCAGGTACTCCCAGCCGCCGGACAGGTTCAGGTTCTGCCGTCCGAAGCCCACCAGGCCGTGGAAGGACAGCGCGGCGGCGACGGCGGCGCAGCAGAACAGCAGCACATAGGAAGCGGCGCCGTAGACGGCCTCCTTGCGGCGGCGCCTCTCCTCGCTGCGCTCCCAGGAGTCCACCGGCGCGGCGTTCTTCTCCTCGGCGTCCGCGCGCCGGCGACGCAGGAACACCGCCAGCAGGGCGGCGAACGCCAGCGTGGAGCAGCCGGCGAGGGCCCAGGCCAGCGGGGTGTCCGAGAGTGTCATGGGATGTCCAAGCCTCGCTTTCCGTCAGGGCGTTTGGCCCGCACCATCTTGGCGGACAAGCAGCTCAGCATAGGGGGTTTCTGTGAAGGCGGCGCCAAGGGGACCGCCCCTGTGCGTAATTGACCGGACGCCAGTCCCGACACGGGTGCGGCGCCGGTGCGCTGAGGGAGGGTCAGTGGGCCACGAGGTGCTTGGCGCGGCCGCCGGCGCAGGTGCGGGGGCAGGTCGCGCAGACCTCGTCGGGGCGCAGTGTGTAGAACAGGCAGCAGCTCAGCCTGGTCCGGGTGTACCGGGGGAGCCCGCCGCCGGGGGAGGGCACCGGGCGCAGCGCCGCCTCCCCGTGGAACGGCGGGGTGCGGCCGGGCAGCAGGGCGGCGAGGTCCGCGGCGGCTCGTTCCTCGTCGCCGAACAGGTGGCCGAGGTAGAGCAGGCCCTCGACCAGCTCGTCCGTCGCCATGCCCCACAGCGCGCGCGGCCCGCGGCGCATCCGCGGCCGGAACGCGGTGAGCAGCGGCTCGAGGTGCTCGGCGACGGCGGCGCGCAGGGCTCCGCGCAGGGCCTCCTCGTCGGGCACCACGCGGGCGCCGGGGTGGCCGGCGGCCGGATCGCCCGGCAGGCAACTGAACTCGGTGACGAGCGCCGTCATCCGGCCCTCGGCGCGGTTGACGGACACGTGCTCCACGGGCAGCCGCGGCACGCGCCGGTCGAGGAACCAGGGCACCGACATCAGCAGGCAGGCGGGCCAGGCGTAGCGGTGCAGGCCGAAGCTGGCGGCGACGTCGCCGCGGGCGCGGGTGCCGTAGTCGCGCTCGCTGTCGTCGGCCTCCAGGGCGATCAGGGCGTCCAGCGCGCGTGCGTCGCGGGCGAGCGAGGCCGCGCCGACCCAGCCGCCGCCCTCGCGGGCCGGGCCCAGGTGGACCCGCAGGCCGGGGAAGGCGGCGGTGAGCCGGGCGTAGGCGTCCGCGAAAGGCATCTGAGATCACCCGCTGGGGGAGGCGCGCTGAGGCGTTCGGGCAAGGCAGGTAAGCCTTACCTTAGCCGATCTTCGGCACAGGCGCCTTTCGACTCGCTGGGGCGGGGGTCGGATACCGCTGGGGCCGGTGGGGCCGCTGGGACCGCGGAGGTGGGACGGGCGTGGGACCCGGTGCCGCCCGCGTGGCGCGGACGGGCGGGGCGAGCGGGAGTCCGGGGAGGTCGGAGCCGTTCGGGGCGGTGCCGTGGCGGCCCGCGCGGGCGGTGGCCGGGCGCGCCGGGCCGCCCCGCGGGCGGCGCGGGGAACGGCCGAAAGCCGCCCGGATCCCACCCTCCCGGGTGAGCCGGGCGGGCCCGTCAGGCGGGGGCGAGCTGCTGGGAGAGCCAGACGGGGATGCCGCCGAGGAGCTGCACCAGCCGGGCCGCCTCCGCGCGCAGCCGGGACGCCTCGGGGTCGGGGTGGGCGTCCGCCAGGGCGCTCAGCGCGGGCGCGACGCCGATCAGGTAGCCCAGGGACTCCCGCAGCCGCAGCGACTCGGCGAAGCCGTGCCTGGCCTCCTCCACGTCGCCGTCGCGCAGGGCGAGGCCGGCCAGGTGGCGCCAGGTGAACGAGCACAGCAGGTCGTCGCCGAGCTCGGTGGCGCCCGCGTGGGCGCGGCGGTACGCGGCGCGGGCGGCGGGCGGGTTGCGGGAGACGTGCTCGGCCACCAGGCCGCGGCGGAAGTCCAGCAGCGGGCGGGCCGGGGAGTCCGGCTCCAGCAGGGCGGCGCTGCGGCCGAGCGCGGCCCGCGCCTCGTCGGCGCGGTCCCGCACCCCGAGGACGGTCGCCGCGTACGCCAGGTGGCCCCGCTCGCACGCCGCGGCGCCGCGCTCGGCGTCGGTGCGGGCCAGCGCCTCCGCCTGCCGCAGCGCGTCCTCGGCCTCCTCCCACCCGTCCGAGGTGAACACGCACCGCTCCACCAGCAGCACCGTGCGCCGCAGCGCCCGGTCCGGGTCCGGTGTGCCGTTCATGGACTCCTCGAGCAGCCGGGCCGCCTCGCCCCAGCATCCGCGCGACCTCAGCCGCCACACTGCCGCCTCGGCGGTGTCCCCCACAGCCAGCCCTCCTGGTACGAGCAACGCCGGTGTTGTCCGTAGTGCGCGAAGTCCAACACGACCGCTGGCGTGGCGCCAAGGGTGCGTTGATCAAACAGTGATCAAAATGCCACTGTTCGTATGATTGATCATGGGGTGAATTCTCGGCGAAGGACAGCCGCCGCGCCAGAGGGCCCCGGGGGAGGAGGGGCGCGCGCCGGGGCGGCGGGGCGGCCGCGCGCCCCTCAGCTCATCCGCAGGGCCAGGAAGAAGTCCACCTTGTCCTCCAGGCGGGACAGGTCGCGGCCGGTGAGCTGCTCGATCCTGCCGATGCGGTAGCGCAGCGTGTTGACGTGCAGGTGCAGCTTGCCCGCGCAGCGCGTCCAGGAGCCGTCGCACTCCAGATACGCCTCCAGGGTGGGGATCAGCTCGGCCCGGTGCCGCCGGTCGTAGGCGCGCAGCGGCTCCAGCAGGCGGGCGGTGAAGGCCCGCCGCACGTCGTCCGGCACGAACGGCAGCAGCAGCACGTGCGAGGCCAGCTCGTCGTGGCCCGCCGCGCACACCCGCCCGGGCCGGGCGGCGGCGACCCGGCGGGCGTGCCTGGCCTCCTCCAGCGCGCCGCGCAGGCCCTCCGCGGAGTGGACCACGGCGCTGACGCCGAAGGTCAGCCTGCCGTCGTCGGCCAGGCCGCGCGACAGCGGCTCGGCGACGGCGGCCAGCAGGTCGGCGGGCAGCAGCTCGTGCTTGGTCCCGCCGCTCCCCGGCCGCCCCCCGTCGCCCTCCGGCCCCCCGTCGCCCTCCGGCTGCTCGTCGCCCTCCGGCCGCTGCTCGTCCCCCGCGGACGGCAGCGGCACCAGCGCGACCGCCTCCGCCCCGTCGTGGGCGACCGCGATCCGCTCCGCCGGGTCGCCGCCGGGCCGCCCCGGATCCGTCAGCGCCTCCTCCAGCAGCGGCTGCGCGACGGCGCCCGGCTCGGCGCGCCCGCCCCGCTCCAGGGCCGCCACCACCACCTGCCACTGCGGCGCCGCCCCGATCCCGGGCAGCAGCACCGGCGCGGCCACCCGGAGCCTGGCCGCCATCTCCGCGGGCGCGGCGTCCGCGTGGACCAGGTCCACCAGCTCCCGCGCCAGGCGGCGGCGCACCGCCCGGGCCGCCTCCCGCCGCTCCCGCTCCACCGCGATCAGCTCGGCGACCCCGGTGACCAGGTCCAGCCGCTCGGCGGGCCAGTCGGCGCAGTCCGCCTCCACGGCCAGCAGCCACTCCGACAGCGCGGCCGGGCCCGCCGTGCCGCCGCCGCGCACCGGGAACAGCGAGAAGCGGCGGCCGTCCGCCTCGGTCCGGTGCGGCACGGGCCGCCCGGCCAGCCGCGCCGCCATCTGCTCGCCCGCCAGCACGGCGCACAGCCCCGCGGGCAGCGGCGGCCGCGCCCCGGCGATCCGGCGCCCCAGCGGGGACAGCACATGGGCGCGCAGGTCCAGGTCGGCGGCGAGCAGGCCGAGCACCGCGTCGGGGCCGCCGCCCTCGGGCCCGGCGGACACCAGGCGCCGGTGCCGCTCCACCACGGCCGCCAGGTCCCCGGCCCGCTCGGTGGACACCTGCCGCACCACGTGCTCGGTGATGGCGGCGAACGCCACCTTCTCGTCCACCGCGAACAGCGGCATCCGGTGCCGGGCGCAGGCCGCCACCAGGTCCGCGGGGATGGCGCCCTGCTCGGCCTCGCCCGCGGCGAGCCCGGCCACCCCGGCGGCGGCCAGGATCCGCACGAAGCGCTCCGAGTCCCGCGGGCCGTGCCGCCACGCCAGACCGGTCAGCACCAGCTCGCCCCCGGCCAGGTAGCGGCTGGGGTCGCGCAGGTCGGTGGTCATCACTCCGCGGACGGTGCGGTCGAGCTCGTCCTCACCGCCGAGCAGCCGCAGCCCCAGCTCCTCGGTGTCCAGCAGTGCCCGCAGGCGCATCGTCGCCACTTCCCGTCCTTCAGCCCCTGTCGGCCAGCCCCTGTCGGCCGGCGCGCGCCCTCGTGCGCGCCCCTCACCAGGGTCGCGCCCGGCGCGTTCCAACGGTGTTGCCGGCCGGATGCCGCGACGTTTCCGCCGCCCCTCCGCCGCCCCCGCTAGGAGGAACCCACAAGTGTGCCCGCCGCGTTCCCCCGGCGCTTCATGGGTTGTGTGACTGCACCCGGACGGACGGCCGGGCGTGTACTGGCGGTGTGCGCCCGGTACACCTCCCGGCAGGCGAAGCGGCCGGGCGGGCGGCGCCGGGCCGCGGCGGCCGGGCGGACACCGAGGAGGCGCCATGGAGTTCCTGCGTCCCGCCGACTGGGCGGAGGCGCTCGCCGCCAGGGCGGAGCACCCCGGCGCCCTCCCCGTCGCGGGCGGCACCGACGTGATGGTGGAGCTGAACTTCGGGCTGCGCCGCCCCGACGCCCTGCTGGACCTCACCCGCGTCGCGTGCCTGCGCGAGTGGGACACCGACGGCGACGTGGTGCGCCTGGGCGCCGGCGTGCCCTACACCCGGATCGTGCGGGAGCTCGCGGGCCCGCTGCCCGGCCTCGCGCTGGCCGCCCGCACCGTCGGCTCCCCACAGATCCGCAACCGCGGCACCGTCGGCGGCAACCTCGGCGCCGCCTCCCCCGCCGGGGACGCCCACCCGCCGCTGCTGGCCGCGGGCGCGGAGGTGGAGGTGGCCTCGGTGCGCGGCACCAGGCTGGTGCCCGCCGAGGAGTTCTACCTCGGCGTCAAGCGCAACGCCCTGGCGCCGGACGAGCTGATCCGCGCCGTGCGGGTGCGGCGGGCCCGCGGGCCCCAGCAGTTCTCCAAGGTCGGCACCCGCAACGCCATGGTGATCGCCGTGTGCGCGTTCGCCCTGGCGCTCGACCCCGCCGCCAGGAGCGTGCGCACCGGCGTCGGCTCCGCCGCCCCCACCCCCCTGCGGGCCCGCGCCGCCGAGGACTTCCTCGCCGCCGCGCTGGACGAGGGCGGCCACTGGGAGCGCGGCCGGGCCGTGCCGCCGCCCGTCGCCGCCCGCTTCGCCGAGCTGGTCGCCGAGGCCGCCGACCCCATCGACGACGTGCGCGGCAGCGCCCGCTACCGGCGGCACGCCCTGCGGGTGACGGCGCGCCGCACCCTGGGCTGGGCCTGGGACGAGCACCTGCGCGGGAAGGAGCAGCGATGCGCGTGACGTTCACGGTCAACGGACGGCGCCACGAGGCGGACGGCGTGTGGGAGGGCGAGAGCCTGCTGTACGTGCTGCGCGAGCGGCTCGGCCTGCCCGGCGCGAAGAACGCCTGCGAGCAGGGCGAGTGCGGCTCGTGCACGGTCCGCCTGGACGGCGAGCCGGTCTGCGCCTGCCTGGTCGCGGCGGGGCAGGCCGAGGGGTGCGAGGTGCGCACCGTGGAGGGCTTGGCCGCGCCGGGCGGGGGCGCGGGCGAGCAGGTGGCGGGCGGCGCGCTGTCCGCCGTCCAGCGCGCGTTCCTGGACGCGGGCGCCGTGCAGTGCGGCTTCTGCACCCCCGGGCTGCTGGTGGCCGCCGACGCCCTGCTGGAGCGCGACCCCGACCCGTCCGACGAGGACGTCCGCGAGGCACTGTCCGGCAACCTGTGCCGCTGCACCGGCTACGAGGCGATCCTGGACGCGGTCCGGCTCGCCGCGGTCCGGCTCGCCGCGGCCCGGCGTGCCGGCGGCCCGGCCGGGGCGGAGGCCGGGCCGTGACCGCGGCCCGCACCCCGGCCGCCGTCGAGGCCGCCCGGCGGGTCCGGGACACCCGCGGCGGCGTCGTCGGCGAGAGCGCGCCCCGGCCCGACGGCACCCTGAAGGTGACCGGCGAGTTCGCCTACTCCTCCGACCTGTGGGCCGAGGACATGCTGTGGGGCCACACCCTGCGCAGCCCCCACCCGCACGCCAGGATCACGGGCATCGACACCGCCGAGGCGCTGCGCGTCCCCGGGGTGCACGCCGTGCTCACCCACGCCGACCTGCCCGCCGCCACCCACTACGGCCTGGAGATCCCCGACCAGCCCGTCCTGGCCGGGGACCGGGTCAGGTACCAGGGCGAGCCGGTCGCCCTGGTCGCCGCCGACCACCCGGAGACCGCCCGCCGCGCCGCGGAGCGCGTCCGCGTCGCCTACGAGGTGCTGGCCCCGGTCACCGACGAGGCGACCGCCACCGGGCCCGGCGCCCCCGTGCTGCACCCGGGCCGCACCGACCAGCACGCCCCGCACGTGCCGCACCCCAACGTCGTGCACCGCCAGCCGGTCAGGCGCGGCGACGTGGCCGCGGCCCGCGCCCGCGCCGAGGTGGTCGTCACCGGCACCTACCAGGTCGGGATGCAGGACCAGGCGTTCCTCGGACCCGAGTCCGGGCTCGCCGTGCCCGCCGAGGACGGCGGCGTCGACCTGTACATCGCCACCCAGTGGCTGCACGCCGACCGCCGCCAGCTCGCCCCGGTCCTCGGCCTGCCCGAGGACAAGGTCAGGCTGACCCTCTCCGGCGTCGGCGGCGCGTTCGGCGCCCGGGAGGACCTGTCCATGCAGGCGCACGCGTGCCTGCTCGCGCTGCGCACCGGCCGCCCCGTGAAGATCGTCTACAACCGGTACGAGTCGTTCTTCGGGCACGTCCACCGGCACCCCGCGACGCTCACCTACGAGCACGGCGCCACCCGCGACGGGCAACTGGTGTACGTCACCGGGCGCATCGTCCTGGACGGCGGCGCCTACGCGTCCTCGTCCCCCGCCGTGGTCGGCAACGCCGCCTCGCTGGGCCTGGGCCCCTACGTGTGCGACGACGTGGAGATCGAGGCGCTCGCCCTGTACACCAACAACCCGCCGTGCGGCGCCATGCGCGGCTTCGGCGCCGTCCAGGCGTGCTTCGCCTACGAGTCCCAGATGGACCGCCTCGCCGCCGAGCTCGGCATGGACCCGGTGGAGCTGCGGCAGCGCAACGCGCTCGCCCAGGGCGGCACCATGCCCACCGGGCAGGTCGTGGACTCCCCGGCGCCCGTCGCGGAGCTGCTGCGCCGGGTCAAGGAGCGCCCGCTGCCCCCGGAGCGGCAGTGGGAGACGGCCGGGGGCGCCGACCCGCGGGCGCTGCCCGGCGGGGTGTCCAACACCACCCGCGGCGAGGGCGTGGTGCGCGGCGTCGGCTACGCGGTCGGCGTGAAGAACGTCGGGTTCTCCGAGGGCTTCGACGACTACTCCACCGCCCGGGTGCGCCTGGAGGTGGTGGGCGGCGAGCCGGTCGCCCTGGTGCACACGGCGATGGCCGAGGTCGGCCAGGGCGGGGTGACCGTGCACGCCCAGATCGCCCGCACCGAGCTCGGCGTCACCGAGGTCGTGCTGCACCCGGCGGACACCTCCGTCGGCTCGGCGGGCTCCACCTCCGCGTCCCGCCAGACGTACATGACGGGCGGGGCGGTGCGGAACGCCTGCCGCCTGGTGCGCGAGGAGGTGCTGCGGCTGGGCCGCCGGCGGTGCGGCGCGGACCCGGCCTGGCACGACGGCACGCCGCTGCGCCTGCGCGACGGCAAGGTCGTCACCGCCGCGGGCGAGGTGCTCGCGTCGCTGGCCGACGTCCTGGGCGACGGGGCCGTGGACATCGAGCGCGAGTTCAGGCACCGCCCCACCGAGCCGCTGGACCGCGCCACCGGGCAGGGCTTCGGCCATGTGCAGTACTCCTTCTGCGCCCACCGGGCGGTGGTGGAGGTGGACACCGAGCTGGGCCTGGTGAAGGTGGTGGAGCTGGCCGCCGCGCAGGACGTCGGCAGGGCCATCAACCCGCGGGCGGTGATCGGCCAGATCCAGGGCGCGGGCGTGCAGGGCATGGGCCTGGCCCTGATGGAGGAGATCGTCGTCTCCGGCGACGCCCGGGTGATGAACCCCTCCTTCACCGACTACCTCATCCCCACCTGCCTGGACGTGCCCGACCTGCCGGTGGAGATCCTGGAGCTCGCCGACGAGCACGCGCCCTACGGCCTGCGCGGCGTCGGCGAGGCCCCCACCCTGTCCTCCACCCCGGCGGTGGTCGCCGCCGTCCGCGCCGCGACGGGGCTCGCGCTGCGCCGGGTGCCGGTGCGGCCGGAGCACCTCACGGGGACGTGACGGGGCGCCGCCCGCCGCCGCTCACACGCCGCACCGCCGCCGGCTCACCGCAGTTCGGCCAGCCGGGCGGCCATCGCCCGGCGGAACGCCGGGATCCGGCCCGCCACCAGCATCGCCGTGTTCCGGCCCAGCCGGGCGGCGGGGCGGCGCACGGTGGCGGTCCTGGTGAGGAAGTCGGTGAAGGCGATCACCCGGCGCGCCACCGGGCGGCGGGCGCGGCCGTAGCCGTCCAGGACCTCCTCGGCGCGCTCGGCGCGGGTGAGGGCGGTGTGCAGCGCGTGGCCGAGCGCCACCGCGTCCTGCACGCCGATGTTCATGCCCTGGCCGCCGGCCGGGCTGTGCACGTGCGCGGCGTCCCCGGCCAGGAACAGCCGCCCGGCCCGGTACCGGTCCGCCAGGCGGTGCTGGATGTGGAAGTCCGAGGACCACAGCACCTCCTGCACCGCCACCCGGCCCGCGCCGCGCTCGGTGAGGATCCGCTGCACGTCGTCCGCGTCCGGGGCGTCGGCGCCCTCGGCGACCGTGGCCACCACCCGGAACATCTCGTGCGGCAGCGGCGCGACCACCACCGGGCCCTGCGGGGAGACCAGCATCTCCAGCCGGTCCCGCTCGCGCGGCCAGCGCATCCGGACGTCCGCCAGCGCGAAGTGCTCCTCGTAGGGGCGGCCGGAGAAGCCGATCCCGGCCTCCTCCCGGACCGTGCTGTGCACGCCGTCGGCGCCCACCGCGTACCGGCCGCGGATCTCGTGCTCGGCGCCGTCGCCGCCGGTGACGGTGACGGTCACGCCGTCGCCGTCCTGCGCCGCGCCGACGGCCTCGTACGGCCGGTGCACGGCCCCGCCGAGCTTGCCGAGCCGGTCGAGCAGGATCTCCTCCGTCTCGTTCTGCGGCAGCATCAGCGTGTACGGGTAGGCCGTCGGCAGCGACGAGAACGGGACGGTCACCAGCGCCCGGTGCCGGTCGCGCGCGGCGAACAGGGGCAGCGGCAGCCCCCGCTCCACCATGGTGCGGCTGATGTCCAGCTCCTCCAGGACCTCCAGGGTCCTGGCGTGCACCCCGGCGGCGCGCGAGGTGTTGGCGCCCTCGGCGAGGCGGTCGACCACGACGTGGTCCACGCCGCGGGCGGCCAGCACCGCGGCCAGGGTCAGGCCCACCGGGCCTGCGCCCACGATCACGACATCGGTGGACGACGGGGGAACGGTGGAGGTGTTCATGTCCCGCGCCTGTCCGCCGGCGGGCCGGGTATGCGCGGATCCGGCCGGATGGAGTCGGGTTCCGGCCAAGAGCGGTCCGCCCGGCGCCCGCCGGAACACCCGGCGCACGGCGCACGCCGGGGGCGGGCGGCGCGGGAACACGGGGGAGAAGCGGCGGAAGGACGTCCGGAAACAACCCTTGACGGCCCTTCGGCGGCTCCATCGGCGACAGGCCCGGGGGCGCCTCTTACGGAAGCTGCCCCGTGCGCCGGGCCGCCACCACCGCCTCCAGGCGGGTGTGGGCGCCCAGCTTGCGCATCGCCGAGCGCAGATAGCTCTTGACCGTCTCCGTCCGCAGCCCCAGCCGCTGCGCCGTGTCCGCGTTGGTGCGGCCCCTGGCCACCAGCGCCAGCACGTCCACCTCCCGCGGCGACAGCCCCGGATGCGGGGCGAGCCGCGGCGCGGGGCCCGGCGAAGCGGCCGAGGCGAGACGGGCGGAGGCGGCCCGCAGCCGGCTGCGCAGCTCCTCGTCGGCCACCTCCACCGCGAGCGTCCGCAGCTCGGCGTGGACCTGCCGGACCTCCTCCCACGCCGGGTCGGCGGCCGGGGCCTCCAGGCGGTTGAGCGCCTCCCGCGCGTCGTCGTGCAGGGTCAGGCGCCGCTCCAGCTCCCGCGCGGTCGCCACGGCCGCCCTGAGCACCCGGTCGCCCAGCGGCAGCGGCTGCCGCAGCGCCCCGTACAGCACGCCCCGCACACTGCGCCGCACCACCACCGGCACCGCGACCAACGAGCGCAGCCCCTCGGCGCCCACCGCGGCGTCGTACTCGTGGCTGATGGTGCGCGCCGCCGGGTAGTCCGTGACCGCCACCGGCCGGGCCAGCGCCACGGCCTTGCCGCCCAGGCCGTTGCCCGTGGCCACCTCCAGGCCCCGCAGCGCGTTCGTCGCCGTGCCGGCGAGCTGATCGATGCGCACGCAGTCCTGCGTGGTCAGATAGCCGCCGATGGCGACCGGAAGGCCCGTGCTCCGCCGCATGGCCAGCAGCGCGGCACCGAGCTGACCGGTCTCGTCACTCACTCGGCGGCCTCCCCGCTCCCCTGCTCCCCGCCCCCATCCGGGGGTAGTGAGACTCGGATCACTCACCCACGATGGCAATGTAGCGGCGCAATTACCAGGAGGAAACCTGTCGGGCGCCAACGCGGGGTCCCGACCCCCCGCCACCGCGCACGGCCTCCGAACGGCGCGCCGCACGGACCACGCCCCGCTCCCTCCACCGCGAGTCCCGGGAGGCCGGATAAGTGACCACGCCGCTGAAGGACCCCTCCCGCCCCCGCGGGACCGCTGACGTGCCTCTGCTGAGCGAGACCATCGGAGGCGTGCTGCGGCGCACGGCCGCGGCCCACCCCGGGAAGGAGGCGCTGGTCGAGTGCGCCACCGGCCTGCGCCGCACCTACGCCCAGCTCGACCGCGCCGTGGACGAGGTGGCGGCGGGCCTGCTGGCCGCGGGCGTGGACCGGGGCGACCGGGTGGCGCTGTGGGCGCCGGACTGCGCCGAGTGGGTTTTCACCCAGTACGCGGCGGCCCGGATCGGCGCGGTGCTGGTGAACGTCGGCCGCGTCCGCCGGGCCCGGGAGCTGGAGCGGGTGCTGCGGCGGACCGGGGCGACCCTGCTGCTGGCGCACCCCGCCTACCACGGCGGCCATCCCGCCGCCGCGTGGGTGGGCCGGGTCCTGCCGGGCCTCGACATCGCTGTCATCGGCGGGCGGCGCTGGCGGGAGATGCTCGCCGCGGGCGCCCGGCTGCCCCGCGACCACCTGGCCGCCCGCGAGGCGGAGGTCTCCGCGTACGACGCCGTGGTGATGCAGCACACCACCGGCATCACCGGGCTGCCCAGGGCCGTCGCCCTCTCCCACCACAACATCCTCAACAACGGGCACTACGTCGCCGAGCGGCTCGGCCACGGCCACCGCGACCGGATCTGCCTGCCCGTCCCGCAGCACCACTGCTTCGGCCTGGTGACCGGGGCGCTCGGCGCCGTCAGCCACGGGGCGTGCGTGATCCTGCCCGGCCCCTCGTTCGACCCCGAGGCCACACTGCGCGCCGTGGAGCGGGAGCGGGCCACCTCCCTGTACGGGCTGTCCACGACGTTCCTCGCCCTGCTGGACCTGCTGCCGGAGCGCCGGTACGACCTGTCGTCGCTGCGCACCGGCCTGGTCGCGGGCGCCCCCTGCCCGGTGGAGGTGGTCCGGCGGGTGGTCGCCGAGCTGGGGCTGAGCGAGCTGTGCGTCGCCTACGGCACGCCCGAGCCCGGCCCGCTCCCGGCGCCGCCCCGCCCGGCCGCCGCCGAGCCGCCCGGTGAGGCGCCGCCGCGCCCCGAGGTGAAGGTGGTGGACCGGGCCGGCGGCCTGACCGTGGAGCGCGGCGAGCCGGGCGAGCCGCACCCCCGCGGCGCCTCGGCGATGCTGGGCTACTGGGACGCGCCGGACCGGGCCGCCGAGCCCGGCGACGAGCCCCGCCGGCCGCACACCGGGGACCTGGCGGTGATGCGCAGGGACGGGCGGCTGACCCTCGTCGGACGGGTCAGGGACGTGATCGTGCGCGGCGGGGACAAGATCCACCCGCGGGAGGTCGAGGAGTTCCTGCACAGCCACCCCAAGATCGCCGAGGTGCAGGTGGTGGGCGTCCCCGACCCCAAGTACGGCGAGGAGGTGCTGGCCTGCGTGGTGCTCAACGACCCCGAGGACACGCTCACCGCCGAGGAGCTGTACCGCTTCTGCGCGGACCGGCTCGCCGCGTGGAAGACCCCGCGCTACGTCCGGGTCCTGGACGCGTTCCCGACCACGGTCGGCGGCAAGGTCCGCAAGACGCAACTGCGCGCCTGGGCGGCGGGGGACCTGGCCCTCCTCGGCTGAGGCGGACGGCGCCCCGGCGGACGGGCGGTCCGGCGGACGGACCGACGGGCAGGGGGCAGGCGGGCGGGGGACGCCCGCCGCTCACCCCTCCGCGGGCGCGCCCTCGCGGACCAGCCGCTCCGCGGCCTCGTTGACCGGCTGCGGCGTGCCGGTCAGGTCCAGCACGAACAGCGGCAGGGACAACTGCCCGGCGCGGATCCGGGCCTCCCGCGAGTACCCCGCCAGGGCGAAGAACGCGCCGGCGGCGTCCTCGTTGAGGCTGTTCAGCCACAGGCACTCCACGTCCTTGACCGCCGTCGGCCTGATGTCCCCGTCCACCTGCGCCACCACGCCCCTGCCCCGCACGTCCACGCCGGTGCGGGCCCGGTCCCCGCTCGGCCCGACCTCGGCGAAGCCCAGCCACTTCAGGTAGCGCACGGCCGCGGTGACGGTGTCGGCCGCGGTGCGGATCGTCACCGGCTGGAACGGCGGCCGCACCGCGGGCAGCGGCGCCGCCGCCGGGCGGCGCGGCCCGGCCGGGTCCGGCGCGGGGCGGCGGCCCCGCCCGGAGGAGTCCACGGGCAGCCGCACCGTGACCCCGCACGGGCAGCCGAACTCGGGCTGCGGCCACTGGTCGGCGCGCCCGCAGGCGGGGCAGCGCATCGTCACCCAGGAGTCGTTCCAGGAGCGGTGCCGGACCTCCACGGGGAACCCGCCGCGCAGCAGCGGCACGGTCAGCGGGGCGCCGCAGGCGCAGGGGAAGGTCGCGGGGGTGAACGAGTGCTCTCGGCGGCAGGCCGGACAGCGCACCGGAACGCTCTCTGCCATGGCTGTGCTCCTGGGGTCGCTCGACAGGGGTGGGCGCGGCGGTGGGACGGTGCGCCGGCACGCGGTGGTGCCCGCCCCATGCTCCCCGAAGGGGCGGGCGATGGGGAACGGTTCGGGCCCGGACGGGGTGCGCCGGGGGACCGCGGCCCGCGGCGGGCGGTGTTGGCGGATCCTCCGGCCGGGGCGCCGCCGCCGCGGGGCGGGTTTGTGGCTTCCTCCGGCCGCGCGGCGGCGTATCCGCGACGAGCCCCGCGGCACGGCGCGCAGACGTTCCCCCGCCGCCCGTGACGGGCTACGTTGGGCGGCACGCGGGCGATCACCGGTCGCCCGCGGCGCGCTGTCCACCGCCCACGTCCCACCAGGGAGGCGCTGTTGTCCCCGGGGCCGTCCGACGCACCAGCACCACCCGACCCGCCGTCCGCCGACCCGCCCCCCGCCGACCCGCCCCCCGCCGACCCGCCGGCCGGGGCCCTCGCCGCGCGGCTGGACGCGGCGGACGACGCGGAGGCCGCGGCGCTGCTGCGCGAGGTGTGCGCGAGCCGGGCCTGGGCGCGGACGGTGCTCGCCGGGCGCCCCCACGGCACCCTGGACGCGCTGCTCGCGGCGAGCGACCGGGCCACCGCCGCCCTGTCCGGACCCGACCTGGACGAGGCCCTCGCCGGGCACCCACCGATCGGGCGGCCCGCGCCCGGCGACCCGGTCTCCGCGCGCGAGCAGGGCGGGGTGGGCGAGGGGACGCGGGAGGAGCTGCTCGCGCTGGGGCGCCGCTACCAGGAGCGGTTCGGCCACGTCTTCCTGATCCGCGCCGCTGGCCGCTCCGGCGAGGAACTGCTCGCCGCGCTGCGGGAGCGGCTGGGCAACAGCCCGGAGCGGGAGCGCGAGGCCGCCCGCGCGGAGCTGGCCGGGATCAACCGGCTCCGCCTGGAGCGACTGGCGCGGGAGCACGCCGCCCGGCCGCGGGCCGCCCGCGTCACCACCCATGTGCTGGACACCGCGGCCGGGCACCCGGCCCGCGGCGTGGCCGTGCGCCTGGAGTGGCGCGCCGGGGACGGGCCCTGGGCCGAGGCGGGCGCCGCCGCCACCGACGCCGACGGCCGCTGCTCCGCCCTGCCCGCGCCGGACGTCGCCGCCCGGCAGGCCAGGCTGTGCTTCGACGTCGCCCCGTACCTGGCCCGCACCCACGGCGCGGGCTTCTTCCCCGAGGTGACCGCCGCCTTCGCCGTCGAGCCGGGCGCGCACTACCACGTGCCGCTGCTGCTCAGCCCGTACGGCTACTCCGTCTACCGAGGGAGCTGACCGCCGATGACCACCACGCTCGGCCCGCACGCCTACGGCAAGGCGGAGACCCGCGTCGTCCGCGTCACCCGGGACGGCGCCACCCACCACATCACGGACCTGAACGTGTCCGTGGCGCTGACCGGCGCCATGGAGCGGGTGTACCTGGAGGGCGACAACACGCCCGTCCTGCCGACGGACTCGGTGAAGAACACCGTGTACGCCTTCGCCAAGGAGCGCGGCGTCACCTCGCCCGAGCAGTTCGCGATCGACCTCGCCGAGCACTTCGTCACCGGGCGGGACGCGATCCACCGGGCCCGGGTCACCGTGGAGGAGTACGCCTGGGAGCGGCTGACCGCCGACTCGCGCAGCGCCGCCGCCGGAGGAGCGGGCCACTCCTTCGCCCGCAGGGGCCGGGAGGTGCGGCGGTGCCGGGTCACCCACGACGGACGGGACCGGCAGGTGCTCGCGGGCCTGGCGGACCTGACGCTGCTCAACACCACCGACTCCGAGTTCCGGGGCTTCGCCAGGGACCGGTACACCACCCTGCGGGAGACCGGCGACCGCATCCTCGCCACCGACGTGGCCGCCTGGTGGCGCTACGGCTGGACCGGCGCGGCGGGGGAGCGCGCGCCCGACTGGAACAAGTGCTTCGCCCGCGCCAGGCAGAGCCTGCTGGAAGCGTTCGCCGAGACCTACAGCCGCTCCCTCCAGCAGACCCTGTACGCCATGGGCGAGCGGGTCGTGGAGCAGGTGGAGAGCGTCGACGAGGTGCGCCTGGCCCTGCCGAACAAGCACCACTTCCTGGTGGACCTGGAGCCGTTCGGCCTGGAGAACGACAACGAGGTGTACCACGCCGCCGACCGCCCGTACGGGCTGATCGAGGGCACCGTGCTGCGCGAGGGCGCCCGGGCCGCCATCCCGGTGGAGTGAGCCGCCCCCGTGAGCCGAAGCCACCCCCGTGAGGAGCACCGCATGGACCTGCCCACCACGCCCGCCCGGATCGTCGTCGAGAACTGCGCCGTCGCCACCGTGGACGCCGAGGGCACCGAGTACGCCGACGGGCACGTGGTGATCGCCGGCGACCGCATCGAGGCGGTGGGCCCCGGGCCCGCCCCCGACGTGGCGGGAGTGGTCCGGCGGGTGGACGGCACCGGGCACCTGGCCACGCCGGGCCTGGTCAACACCCACCACCACTTCTACCAGTGGCTGACCCGGGGCATGGCCCAGGACGCCAACCTGTTCGACTGGCTGGTGGCCCTGTACCCGGTGTGGGCGCGCATCGACGAGCCGATGGTGCACGCGGCGGCGCGCGGCTCGCTGGCGATGATGGTCCGCGGCGGGGTGACCACGGCGGCGGACCACCACTACGTATTCCCGAGGGGCGCGGGCGACCTGTTCGGGGCGGAGATCAGGGCCGCCGCCGAGATCGGGGTGCGCTTCCACCCCACCCGCGGCTCCATGGACCGCGGGGAGTCCGCGGGCGGGCTGCCGCCCGACTTCGCCGTGGAGACCACCGAGCAGGCGCTGATCGCCACCGAGGAGGCCATCGACCGCCACCACGACCCCTCGCCCGGCTCCATGGTGCGGGTCGGCGTGGCGCCCTGCTCGCCGTTCTCGGTCTCCACCGAGCTGATGCGCGAGGCCGCGGCCCTGGCCAGGCGCAAGGGGGTGCGGCTGCACACGCACGGCTCGGAGACGGTGGAGGAGGAGCGCTTCTGCAAGGAGCTGTTCGGCATGGGCCCCACCGACTACTTCGAGAGCACCGGCTGGCTCGGCGACGACGTGTGGATGGCGCACTGCGTGCACATGTCCGAAGCCGACATCGAGGCGTTCGCGCGCACCGGCACCGGGGTCGCCCACTGCCCGTCGTCCAACGCCCGCCTGGCCGCGGGCACCGCCCCCGTCCCGGCGATGCTCGCCGCGGGCGTGCCGGTGGGGCTCGGGGTGGACGGCACGGCGTCCAACGAGACCGGCGAGCTGCACACCGAGCTGCGCAACGCGCTGCTCATGCACCGGCTCAAGGGCGGCGAGAAGGCCATGGACGTCCGGCAGGCGCTGCGCCTGGGCACCCACGGCGGGGCCCGGGTGCTCGGCCGCGAGGACGAGATCGGCTCCCTGGAGCCGGGCAAGCTCGCCGACCTGGCGCTGTGGCGGCTCGACGGGCTCGGCCACTCCACCATCGCCGACCCGGTGGCCGCCCTGGTGCTCGGCGCCCCGGCGCCGCTCACCCTGCTGCTGGTGGGCGGCCGGGAGGTGGTGGAGGACGGGCGGCTGACCACGGTGGACGAGGACGCGGTGGCGCGCACCGCCCGCGACCAGGCACGGCGGCTGGCCCGGCTGGCGTCGTGACCGGGCGGCGGGGACGTGCCGCGCCGGGACCTGCCGCGCCGGGACGGAGAGGGCCGTGACGGCCCGCGTCGCGGCGGTTCACGTCGCGGTGGCCCGGACGTGAACCCGAGTCTCCCCGGTTTGTCTCTCCTGTTAACTTCAAGGGCTTTTTCCGCCATCGCTTGATTAGCCCGGCCCGGGAGCGAAGGATGGGTCCACCCGGACTTGGGGGCGGCGACTGGAGGGAGCAGCCATGTCGCGATTCCCCGTGGTGCGTACGGCAGCCGACGGCGGCACGGTCGTGGAGCTGTCGGGAGAGATCGACCTGGACGCGGTCCCGCGGCTCACCCGCTGCCTGGACGAGGTCACCGAGGGCCCCTGCCCGCGGGTCGTGGTGGATCTGCGGCAGGTCACCTTCATCGACTGCCGAGGGCTTTCGGTGCTGGTCAGGGCCCGGCTGCGGGTGCGGGAGCGGCACGGCGCCCTGGCGCTGGTCGCCGCCGACCGGCGGGTGCTGCACACCTTCCGCGCGGCCGGGCTGCTCGGCTCCTTCTCCATCCACCCCGAGCTGCCCCGCGCCCTGGCGGCGGTGCGCCCCCCGGTGCCCCACTCGGCGTGACCGCCCCCGCCGGCCGCGGACGGCGCCCGCCGGGCCGCGCCGGTCTCACGTCCGCAGCCCGTACACCCGGGTGGCGGTCCCGTGGAAGACGGCGGCGCGCTCGCCCGGGGACAGGCCGCAGGTCAGGTCCCGCGCGGTGTGCAGCACGCGCGCGTAGTCCGCCGCCACCAGGCAGACCGGCCAGTCCGAGCCGAACATCACCCGGCCGGGCCCGAACGCCTCCAGCACGGTGTCCGAAAACGGACGCAGATCGTCCGGCGTCCAGTTCCCCCAGTCCGCCTCGGTGACCATCCCCGACAGCTTGCACACCGTGTTGGGCAGCGCCGCCAGCGCCCGCACCCGCTGCGACCAGGGGTGGACGGCGCCCTCCAGGATGGGCGGCTTGCCCAGGTGGTCCAGCACGAACGTCAGCCCGGGCACGGCCGCCGCGGCCCGCGCCGCCGCGGGCAACTGGTGCGGCAGCACCACCAGGTCGTACACTAGGCCCGCCCGCGCCACCTCCCGCAGCCCCCGCAGCACGTCGGGCCGCACCAGCCAGTCGGGGTCCGGCTCGGACTGCACCTGGTGCCGCACCCCCACCAGACGCTCCCCGCCCGGCAGCGACCGCAGCCGCTCCAGCTCCCGCCCGACGCCGGGCGCCGTCAGGTCCGTCCAGCCCACCACCCCCGCGACCAGCGGGTGCTCCGCCGCGAGCGCCAGGAACTCCGGGGTCTCCTCGGGCACCGTGACGGTCTGCACCAGCACCGTCGCGCCCACCCCGGCCGCGGCCGCCTCCCGCTCCAGCTCCCCGACGGTGAACGTGCGCCGCAGCGGCGCCAGCTCCGGGCCCTGGATCCAGTCCTGGTCCCGCACCGCCAGGTCCCACACGTGGTGGTGCGCGTCGACGATGGTCACAGCCGCCACACCACCGGCAGCGGCGCGTCGGCGCCCTGCGCCGAGTAGTCGTGCGCGACCTCGAGCAGCCCGGCCATCCGCGCCTGCCAGGCGACGTTCACCGGCAGCTCCGCCAGTCGCGCGATGAGCCTGCCGTAGTCCTCGCACTCGATGACGTGGAACAGGTCGGTGCCGCTGCGCCAGATCGTCCAGGAGGTGGCCCCGGCCGCCCGGATGGCGGCCGTCAGCTCCTCGGGCACCTCGCGGTGCGCCGCCTCGTACTCCTCGACGCGGTCCGCGCGGACCTTGGTGTGCAGGGCGACCCTCATCATGTGTCCTCACCGCCAAGACGCTTCCCCGGCGCCTCGGGCAGCAGCCCCGCCGCCCGCAGCGCCGCCCACAGCCGGTCCGGCACCGGCCGTCCGTGCATGGCCGCCGAGTCCCGCACCTCCTCCGCCGACCGCGCGCCCACCAGCACGCTCGCCACCGCCGGGTGCAGCAGCGGGAAGCGCAGCGCCGCGGCCCGCAGCGGCACCCCCTCACCCTCGCACACCGCCTTGATCCGCAGCGCCCGCTCCACCAGCCGCGGCGGCGCCGCCCGGTAGTCGTACGTGGCGCCGGGCCGCGGGTCGGCGAGCAGACCGGAGTTGTACACGCCGCCGGCCACCACCGACACGCCGCGTCGCGCCGCCTCGGGCAGCAGCTCCTCGCCGCCGCGCTGGTCCAGCAGGGTGTACCGGCCGGCGAGCAGCACCACGTCCACGTCCGTCTCCCGTACGAAAGTGGTGAGCAGCTCCGCCTGGTTCATCCCGGCGCCCACGGCCCGCACCACGCCCTCGGCGCGCAGCCGCTCCAGCGCCGGGTACGCCTCGGTGAGCGCCTGCCGGGGGTGGTCGTCGGGGTCGTGCAGGTAGACGATGTCGACGCGGTCCAGGCCGAGCCGCTCCAGGCTGGCCTCCAGCGAGCGCAGCACCCCGTCGGCGCTGAAGTCCCACACCCTGCGGTGCGTGGCCGGGACGGCGAAGCCGTGCGCGGTGTCGTCGCCCGCCACCTCGGCCACCGGCTCCAGCAGGCGGCCGACCTTGGTGGAGACCGTGTACCGCTCGCGCGGCCGGCCGCGCAGGGCGTCGCCGAGGCGGCGCTCGGACAGGCCGAGCCCGTAGTGCGGCGCGGTGTCGAAGCAGCGGATGCCCGCGTCCCAGGCGGCGTCCACGGCCGCCAGGGCCGCCTCCTCGCCCACCGGGGTGAACAGGTTGCCGATGGGGGCGGCGCCGAAGGACAGGGTGGTGACCTCCACCCCGGAGCGGCCGAGCCGCGCGGTGCGCACGGTCAGCCCTCCGACGCGGTCTGCCGTAGCCGCAGCCCCGCCATCCCGCCGTCCACGGCCAGGGACGTGCCGGTCACCGAGGCGGCCTCAGGCCCGGCCAGGTAGGCGATGGCGGCGGCCACCTCCTCGGCGGTGACCAGCCGGCCCATCGGCTGGCGGGCCTCCAGCGCGGCCCGCTCGGCCGCGGGCTCGGCCGCCGCGTCCAGCAGCCGCGCCACCCAAGGGGTGTCCGCCGTGCCGGGGTTGACGCAGTTCACCCGGATACCCTCGGGCAGGTGGTCGGCGGCCATGGCCAGGGTCAGCGACAGCACGGCGCCCTTGGTGGCCGAGTACAGGGCGCGCTGCGGCAGGCCCGCGGTGGCGGCGATGGAGCAGGTGTTGACGATGGCGGCGTGGGCGGAGCGGCGCAGGTGCGGCAGCGCGGCGCGGGTGGTGCGCACCATGCCGACGACGTTGACGTCCCACAGGCGGTGCCACTCGGCGTCGCCGTTGTCCTCGACCGTGCCGACCGCGCCCGCCCCGGCGTTGTTGACGAGGATGTCCAGTCCCCCGAGCACGGCGGCGGCCTCCTCGACGGCGGAGCGCACCGAGGCGTCGTCCGCGACGTCGGCGTACAGGGCGTGCAGATGCGGGCCGGGGCCCGCGCGGTCCACGCCGTCCGGGTTCAGGTCGAGCACGGCGACGGCGGCGCCGCGCGCGGCCAGCAGACGCGCCGTGGCGAGCCCTATGCCGGAGGCGCCGCCGGTGACGATGGCCGTGAGACCGTGGAAGTCCGCCATGCCGCCGGACTCTACGGACGTGCGCCGGGCGTGACAAGAAGCCCGACGGCAAGTAATCCGACCAATCCCGGCACCGTTCTGCATATGAGCATGACGGGCCGGTGTACAGGGGAGATTGATCGGATGACTCGGGTGCGGCGCTCCCGTACTCCGCCGCCGCCCGCCGGGCGCGGCGGCGGGTCCGGCGGGCAGCGGCCGGGCGCTCAGTCCAGCAGCTCGTACGCCGGCAGGGTGAGGAAGTCGACGTACTCCTCGGCCAGCGCCACCTCCAGCAGCAGGTCGTGCGCCTGCTGCCACCGCCCGGCCGCGAACGCCTCCTCGCCGAGCTCCGCGCGCACCGCGGCGAGCTCCTCCGCGGCGACGGCCCGCACCAGTTCCGCGTCCGCGGTCACCCCGCCCTCCCGCTCCGCGTCCGCCGGCTTCCCGCCGTCCGGGGCGAGGCGCACCCCGTTGTTGACCCACTGCCAGATCTGGGAGCGGGAGATCTCCGCGGTCGCCGCGTCCTCCATCAGGTTGAAGATGGCCACCGCCCCCAGGCCCCGCAGCCACGCCTCGATGTAGCGCAGGCCCACCTGCACGGCGTTGCGCAGGCCGGCCACGGTGGGCCGGGCGCCGGTGGACGCCACGTCGAGCAACTGCCCCGCCGTCACCTCGACGTCCTCGCGCAGCCGTTCCTTCTGGTGCGGCCGGTCGCCGAGGACCGCGTCGAACGCCTCCCGGCACACCGGCACCAGGTCGGGGTGGGCCACCCAGGAGCCGTCGAAGCCGTCCGCGGCCTCCCGCTCCTTGTCCGCCCTGACCTTCTCCAGCGCCCGCGCGTTGACCTCGGGGTCGCGGCGGGAGGGGATGAACGCGGCCATGCCGCCGATGGCGTGCGCGCCGCGCCGGTGGCAGGTGCGCACCAGCAGCTCGGTGTAGGCGCGCATGAACGGGGCGGTCATGGTGACCGCGTTCCGGTCCGGCAGCACGAACCGCGCCCCGGCGTCCCGGAAGTTCTTGATGACCGAGAACAGGTAGTCCCAGCGGCCCGCGTTCAGCCCGGAGGCGTGCTCGCGCAGCTCGAAGAGGATCTCGTCCATCTCGAACGCCGCGGTGATGGTCTCGATCAGCACGGTGGCGCGCACGCTGCCGCGCGGGACGCCCACGTGGTCCTGCGCGAAGCAGAAGACCTCGTTCCACAGCCGGGCCTCGAGGTGGCTCTCGGTCTTGGGCAGGTAGAAGTACGGGCCGCGGCCCCGCCGGAGCAGGCGGCGGGCGTTGTGCAGGAAGTACAGGCCGAAGTCCACCAGGGCGCCGGGGACGGCCCGGCCGTCCACGGTCAGGTGCCGCTCGTCCAGGTGCCAGCCGCGCGGGCGTACCACGACGGTGGCGAGCTCGGTGTCGGGCCGCAGCGCGTACGCCTTGCCCTCCGGGGTGGTGAAGTCGATGCGGCGCTCGTGGGCGTCGAGCAGGTTCAGTTGGCCGAGGACGACGTTCTCCCAGGTGGGGGAGGAGGCGTCCTCGAAGTCGGCGAGCCAGACCCGGGCGCCGGAGTTGAGCGCGTTGACCGTCATCCTGCGGTCGGTGGGGCCGGTGATCTCCACCCGGCGGTCCTGGAGCGCGGGCGGCGCCGGGGCCACCCGCCAGTCGGCGTCGCGCACCGAGGCGGTCTCGGGCAGGAAGCCGAGGCTGCCGGTGCGGGCGATCTCGGCGCGGCGCTCGGCGCGGCGGCGCAGCAGTTCGTCGCGGCGGGGGGTGAACCTGCGGTGCAGCTCGGCGAGGAACACCAGGGCTTCCGGGGTCAGCACCTCCTCCTGGCGGGGAACGGTGCGGGGGGCCGTGACGGTGGCGGGGGACGCGCTTGCGGACATGCGGGCTCCTTCTGCGCGAGCAGGTTTTCGGATAGTAGTTTTTGTATGGCGGAAGTTCAAAGGGGCGCGGCGGAGGGCGGGTTGGGTGGGGGTCCTCCTCCGGAGGCCAGGGGGCTCCGGAGGAGGACCCCCACCGGGGCCGCGCCCCGGGCCCCTCTCGGGAGGTGGGCCTCCGGTCTTCTCCACCGAGGGCTGCTCCTCCTTGGGCCCCGCCGGGGCCGCAGCCCGGCCCCTCTGTTTTGGAGCCGCCCCCGCCTCACTCCAGCAGCCCCAGGTCCTCCGGTGTGTCGATGTCGTCCGGTGCGGCGATGTCCGCGCACTCGACCAGGGTGATCTCCGCCGGGTGGGCGTGCAGGAAGGCGCGGGCGCCGCGGTCGCCCTCGGCTGACGCCGCCACCTCGGCGAAGTGGCGGGCCGCGAACAGCACGGGGTGGCCGCGGACGCCGCCGTACGCCGCCGCCGCGATCGACGCCCCCGACCGGTGCGCCGCCAGCAGCCGGGCCACCACCCCGGGGCCGATCCGCGGGGTGTCCACCAGCGCCACCACCACCGCGCCCGCCCCGGTGCCCGCCAGCGACGCCAGGCCGGCGCGCAGGGAGGAGCCCATGCCCGTCTCCCAGCGCGGGTTGTCCACCAGGGTGCACTGCTCCAGGCGGGCGCGGGCGCGCACCTCGCCGGCCGCGGCGCCCAGGACGACGTGCACCGGCCGGCAGCCGCCGTCGAGCAGCGCCCGCGCCGCCGGCTCCACCAGCGGCCGGCCCCGGTGCTCCAGCAGCGCCTTGGGCCGCCCGCCGAGCCGCCGCCCGCCGCCCGCGGCGAGCAGCAGCCCCGCGGCACCGCCGTCCGTCGTCGCCCTCACCCCTCCACTACAGCACCGCGCCGCGGCCCGCGCGGCACCCGGCGCGGGGCGGACCCGCCGGTCACCGCTTCGCCGGGTAGGCGCCGAGGGTGCCCGCCCGCAGGAACAGGCCCGTGGACGGGGAGACGAACACCGGCACCGCGGTGCGCTCCGGCAGGGCCGTCCGCCGGCCCGAGGCGAGGTCGGCCTCCACGGTGCGCGCCCGCACCGGCGCCTCCTCGGAGGCGAAGTCGTGGGGGAAGGCGCCGTAGGCGACGTCCGCCCAGCCCGACGCGTCGTAGGTCACCCCGAACGCCCGCCCGGTGTCGGTCACCGCGGTCAGCGTGACGCCCTTCTCCCCCGCGGTGTCCGCGAAGCACCGTCCGCGCCCGGCGGCCAGGTCGAAGCCCACCTGCCCGGAGATGAGCCAGTCGCCGTCGCCCGACAACTGGGTGACGGCCTGGGCCGCGAGCGGCGCCACCGAGCCCGTCCCCGTCCGCGGGTTGGTGATGTCGCACTCCACCTGGGCGAGCAGCTCGCCGCTGCCCAGGTCGTGCACGGCCACCACGTCCCGCTCGGCCTCCTCCTCGGTGGCCGCGTCGCGGAACTGGCTCCACGCCACCACCACGTGGTCGCCGACGACCGCGAGCGGGGTGGCGTCGGCCGCGCCCTTCGGCGCCACCTTCGCCGAGTTCCAGGCCACGCCCACGGTGAAGCCCTCGGCGCACGGGATGCGGTCCGACTCCCGCCAGCGGTGGTCGCAGTAGCTGTCCTGGGTGAAGGCGGCGACCGGGCCCGCGGGGGTGGTGAACTCCACGGTGGCGTCGGCCGCGCAGGCGGCGCTCGGCGGCATGTCCGCCTTCCGGCAGGCGGGCAGCTTCACCTCGCCGGCCGGCCGCACCGGGTACTCCTTGCCGGTGGCGGGCTCCAGCGCCACCAGGCGGCCCTTCGCGCGGTCGGTGACCAGCAGCGCCCCGGTGAACGGGCCGACCTCGCCGTCCTCGTACTCGAAGTGCCGGACCGCCGCGGCCGCGCCGGAGGACCCGGCCCGCACGGTGTCCACGGTCACCACCGAGCGGGACCTGGTGACCCCGTCGTCCTCGGCGGTGATGCCGTCCCGGACGATCACGGCGAGCTCCCCGCCGCCGGGCTCGGTGGTGATGTGGACGTCGGTGGTCGCGCTCCTGAGCTTCGTCGGCGCGGTGAACGTCCACGCCTCCTCCCCGGTGGCCAGCTCGCGGGCGTGCACCTCGCCGTCGGCGTTCACCGCCTGCACCAGCAGGCCCGCGGCGGGCGCCACCGCCCACGAGCCGTGCGAGCGGGAGTCGGGCTCGGTGACGGCCTCGGTCCAGCCGCGGGTGTTGTCGAAGCCCTCGGGCACGGGGAAGCGGCTCGCCCTCGGCAGGGCCGGCCGGGCGGAGGCGGAGGCGGCGGCCGACGGGGACGCCGCGCCGGTCCGCTCGCCCCTGCCGTCGCCGCGGGGCGGCCCGCCCTCGCCGGAGCAGGCGGCGCCGCCGAGCAGGGCGGCGGCCACGGCCAGCGCGGACACGGTTCGGATCGCCCTCGTCATCGGCAGCGCCATCTCCTGGTCAGCGTCTCGTCCCGCCTCGGTCGGCCAGTCGCCGATCCTAGGGCAACGGCCTCGGCCGCGGGGGGTGTTGCCGGGCACGCGGCGGACGGGCCACGGCCGGGTGCCCTACGGCCGCTCCGGCTCCCCCTCCGCCGCCAGGGCCAGCGACAGGCGCCGCGCCACGTCGAGCAGCACCGGCACGTACCGCTCCATCGCCTCGTCCGTCAGGCGGCCGGAGGGCCCCGAGACGGAGACCGCGGCGGCGGTGGGGGAGTCGGGGACGGCCGCCGCCAGGCAGCGCACCCCGATCTCCTGCTCGTTGTCGTCCACCGCCCAGCCGCGCTCCCGCACCGCGGCGAGGACCCGCAGGAACTCGTCCGGGTCGGTGATGGTGTGCGCGGTCTCCGCGGGCATTCCGGTGCGCTCCAGCAGCGCCCGGGCCCGCTGCGGCGGCAGCCCGGCCAGCAGCGCCTTGCCGACGCCGGTGGAGTGAGGCAGCACCCGGCGGCCGACCTCGGTGAACATGCGCACGGAGTGCCGCGAGGGCACCTGGGCCACGTACACCACCTCGTCGCCGTCGAGCAGCGCCATGTTGGCGGTCTCGCCGGTGGCCTCGACCAGCTCCGCCAGGTGCGGCCTGGCCCAGGTGCCCAGCAGCCGGGCGGCGCCCTCGCCGAGCCGGATCAGGCGGGGGCCGAGCGCGTAGCGGCGGCTGGGCTGCTGGCGGACGTAGCCGCGGGCGACGAGGGTGCGCACCAGCCGGTGGATCGTGGGCAGCGGCAGTCCGCTGCGCGCCGCGAGGTCGCTCAGGCCGATCTCGCCCCCGGCGTCCGCCATGCGCTCGAGCAGGTCGAAGGCCCGATCGAGGGACTGGACGGAGCCGGAAGGGGGGTTGGCGCGGGCAGGCGGCACATTCCGTCCTCTCGGAGCGGCTGCGGGGACAGCACCGCAGCCTACTCTTCCGACAAGGCGACTTTCGAAAGATGATTTTCGGTAAGCGGAACGGGGCAGCTCATTCAGATACGGATGCTGATGCGTCAGTTCCGCACACCGATACCAACGCAGTTGCGTCAGAAGCGAAACACTCCGGACACGTCCACCGCGTAGGACACCTCTGCGCCCCCACCGGCGACCCCTCCGGCGCCCCCGGCGCCCGGCGCGCGGACGGCGCGGGGACGGCGCGGGGCGAGGACGGCGCCAGGCACGGAGGAGGCGCCCGGCCGCCGGGAGGGCGTCCGGGCACGGCGAAGGCTCCGGCCGCGGACCGCGGCCGGCACGGCGGAAGGGAGGGCGGCGGGTGGCCGTCGATCTCGTACTGCGCTCGACCCGCACCATCACCCCCGGCGGCGAGCGGCCCGCGGCGGTCGCGGTGGCCGACGGGCGGATCGCCGCGGTGCTGCCCCACGACGCGCGGCCACCGGCCGGGGCGCGGGTGGCGGAGCTCGGCGACGACGTCCTGCTGCCGGGCCTGGTGGACACCCATGTGCACATCAACGAGCCCGGCCGCACCGAGTGGGAGGGCTTCGCCTCGGCCACCAGGGCCGCGGCGGCGGGCGGCGTCACCTGCGTCGTGGACATGCCGCTCAACAGCGTGCCGCCGACCACCACCGTCGCCGGGCTGCGGGCCAAGCGGGCGGCGGCGCGCGGCAACGTGTCCGTGGACGTCGGCTTCTGGGGCGGCGCGGTGCCCGGCAACCTCGCCGAGCTGGCGCCCCTGCACCGGCACGGCGTGTTCGGCTTCAAGTGCTTCCTGCTGCCCTCCGGGGTGGAGGAGTTCCCGCCGCTGTCCCCCGCCGAGGTGGAGCGGGCCATGGTGGAGCTGGCCCGCTTCGACGGGCTGCTGATCGTCCACGCCGAGGACCCGCACACGATCGACACCGCGCCCGTCCGCGGCGGCCCCGCCTACGCCGACTTCCTCGCCTCCCGGCCCCGCGCCGCGGAGAACGCCGCCGTGGCCCGGCTGATCGAGCTGGCCCGCCGCACCGGGGCGCGCACCCATGTGCTGCACCTGTCCTCCGCCGACGCCCTGCCGCTGATCGAGGCGGCCCGCGCCGACGGCGTCCGGCTCACCGCGGAGACCTGCCCGCACTACCTGACCCTGACCGCGGAGGACGTGCCCGACGGCGCCACCGCGTTCAAGTGCTGCCCGCCGATCCGCGAGGCCGCCAACCAGGACGCGCTGTGGCGGGGCCTGGCCGCGGGGACCGTGGACTGCGTGGTGTCGGACCACTCGCCGTGCACCGCCGACCTCAAGTGCCCGGGCACCGGCGACTTCGCCCTCGCCTGGGGCGGCATCGCCTCCCTGCAACTGGGGCTGCCCGCGGTGTGGACGCACGCCCGGCGGCGCGGCCACACCCTCGCCGACGTGGCCCGCTGGATGTCCGCCGCCCCCGCGGCGCTGGCCGGGCTGCGCGGCAAGGGCGCCATCGCCCCCGGCCGGGACGCGGACTTCGCGGTGCTCGCCCCCGACGAGACGTTCACCGTGGACCCGGGGGCGCTGCACCACCGCAACCCCGTCACCCCGTACGCGGGGCGGACGCTGCACGGGGTGGTGCGCTCGACCTGGCTGCGCGGGCGGCAGGTCCACGGGCCGGAGGCGGACCCCGCCCCGGCCGGACGTCTCCTGGAACGAGGCCGCGCATGACCACCGCCCGCCACCCCGCCCCCCGGGACCCGGACGTCCCCACCCCGGCCGCCCCCACCCCGGACGCCCCCCGCGACCCCGCCTCCGGCAACGCCCGCCCCTATTCCGGCGGCGACCCGTACGCCGACTACCGCGGCGGCGACTTCCCCTTCACCCGCCTCACCGACCTCGCCGACCGCCGCCTGGGCGGCACCGTCCTCGCCGCCAGCGACGAGTTCTTCGCCGAGCGGGAGAACCTGCTCGACCCCCGCCCGGCCCGGTTCGACCCGGACGCGTTCGGCCCCAAGGGCAAGGCCATGGACGGCTGGGAGACCCGGCGCCGCCGCGGCCCCGACGCCGCCCGCCCGCTCCCGGGCGACGGCGAGCACGACTGGGCGCTGGTCCGCCTCGGCGCGCCCGGCGTGGTGCGCGGCGTGCTCGTGGACACCGCCCACTTCCGCGGCAACCACCCCGCGGAGGTCGCCGTGGACGCCGCGCACGTGCCCGGCGCCCCCGGCCCCGGGCGACTGCTTTCGGACGAAGTGGAATGGCGGGAGATCGTCCCCAGGACCCGGGTGCGCGGCCACGCCGCCAACGGCTTCCCGGTGGCCGGCGGGCACCGCGCCACCCATGTGCGGCTGCGTCAGTTCCCCGACGGCGGCGTGGCCAGGCTGCGCGTCCACGGCGAGGTGCTGCCCGACCCGCGGTGGCTGGCCGCGCTGGAGGCGTTCGACCTGGCCTGCGCCGAGCACGGCGGCCTGGTCGAGGACGCCTCCGACCGCTTCTACTCCCCGCCGGGCAACCTGATCCTGCCCGGCCGCCCCCGCGGCATGGACGAGGGCTGGGAGAACCGCCGCCGCCGCGGCACCGGCCACGACTGGGTGCGGCTGCGCCTGGCCGGGCACGGCGCGGTGCGGGCCGTCGAGATCGACACCTCCTACTTCCGCGGCAACGCCCCCGGCTGGGCCGCGCTGCTCGGGTGCGACACCACCGCGGGCGCCGACCCGGCCGACCCCGCCGCCTGGCGGGAGCTGGTGCCCCGCACCCCGCTGCTGCCCGACACCGCGCACCGCTTCGTCGTCACCGGCGCCGCCCCGGTCACCCACGTCCGCCTGGAGGTGCTGCCGGACGGGGGCGTGGCCAGGCTGCGGGTGCACGGCGCGCTGACCGAAAACGGCCGCCGCGAGCTGGCCGAACGCTGGGCCTCGGCCACGGGCGGTGGCTGACGGGACGGCACCGGCGTGGTTACCGTCGGGTAGGGCGCGGGAAGCCCCCCGGTTCCTGCCCGACGGGAGGTGCGGCCATGGCCGCGGTGGACCTGCGAGCGCACGGCCAGTCCTTCACCGACGACCCCTACCCCCACTACGCCGCCCTCCGGGAGCGCGGCCCCGTCCACCGGGTGATGTTCCCCGACGGCACCGAGGGCTGGCTGGTCGTCGGCCACGAGGAGGCCAGGGCCGCGCTCGCCCACCCCGGCCTGTACAAGGACCCGGTCATGGCCGACCCGGCGTGGCGGGCGGTCGCCTTCGGCCGGCCCGACGCCACCGAGTCCCTGCTGGGCCGGCACATGCTCAGCGCCGACCCGCCCGCCCACAGCCGGCTGCGCCGCCTGGTCACGGCCGCGTTCACCCCCCGCAGGGTCGAGGCGCTGCGGCCCCGCGTGGAGGAGATCACCGCGCGGCTGCTGGACGCGCTGCCGCCGCACGGCCGCGCCGACCTGGTGGACGCCCTCGCCCACCCGCTGCCCGTCGAGGTGATCTGCGAGGTGCTGGGCGTGCCCCACCTGGACGTGGCGCCGTTCCGCGCCTGGACCCACCGGGTCACCTCGCCCGACCGCGACGACCCCGCGAGCGCCCTGGCCGCCGCCCGGGAGCTGAACGCGTACCTGCGCGACCTGGTGGCGGACAAGCGCCGCCGCCCGGGCGACGACATCCTCAGCGCCCTGATCGGCGCCACCGACGGCGGCGGCCGGCTGTCCCCCGACGAACTGCACGCCATGGCCCTGCTGCTCCTGGTCGCGGGCCACGAGACCACCGTGGGCCTCATCGCCAACGGCGTGCTGGCCCTGCTGCTGCACCCGGACCAGCTCGCCGCGCTGCGCGCCGACCCGGGACTGCTGGACGGGGCGGTGGAGGAGATGCTGCGCTACGACGGGCCGGTGGAGGGCGCCACGCCGCGCTTCACCGACGAGCCGGTGGAGCTCGGGGGGACGGTGGTGCCCGGCGGCGGAGCCGTGGTCATCGTCTCCCTGGCCGCCGCCCACCGGGACGGGAGCCGGTACGAGCACCCCGACGCGTTCGACATCCGCCGCCGCTCCCCGGGGCACCTGGCGTTCGGCCACGGCATCCACTACTGCCTCGGCGCGTCCCTCGCCCGGCTGGAGGGCAGGACGGCGGTGCGCATGCTGCTGGAGCGCTGCCCCGGCCTGGCGCTCGACGCGGACCCCGCGCTGCTGTCCTGGCGGCCGGGCCGCCTGATGCGCGGGGTCCTGAGCCTGCCCGTGCGGTGGTGAGCCCCCGCCGCCACCGCCCGGCCTGACCCTGCCCGGCCTGTCCCCGCCCGGCCTGTCCCTGCTCTGCCCTGTCCCGCTCCGCCTCCTGCGCGAGGAACTCCTCCCGCGTGATCGCGTACACCCGCAGGGGACGCCCGAACCTGGGGTCGGGCATCTCCCGGTCCAGGCGCATCCCCAGCCGGCGCATCACCCGCTCCGAGGCGTCGTTGCCGACCTGGCACACGCTCACGATCCGCGGCAGCGGGTGCGCGCGGAACCCGAACCGCAGCGAGGCCAGCCCCGCCTCGGTGGCGTAGCCCCGGCCCCAGAAGGCCCGCCCGAACCGCCACCCGACCTCCACGCCGGGCACCCACGCCTGGTGGGTGAGCCCGGTGAACCCGGCCAGCTCCCCGGTCCCGGCCACCTCCACGGCGAACAGGCCGAGCCCCTGCGAGGACCACTCGTACTCGATCCGCTCCACCATCGCGCGGGTGTACTCCTCGTCCTGCACCGAGCCGTCGCCGATCCACCGCATCACCTCGGGGTCGGCGTTGACGGCGGCCAGCGCCGGGACGTCCCGCCGGTGCCAGCGGCGCAGGATCAGCCTGGGGGTTCGCGTCGTCACCGGCCCATGGTGCGGCACGGCGGCCCGCACGGCGCAGCCGGGCCCCGCCGACGGCGGCGGCCCCTCCCTCCGTGAGCCCTCCGTCCGTGAGCCCTCCGCCCCGGCCCCGGTCACCGCAGCCGGTACGTCAGCCGCACCGTGCTGCCGCCCGCGCGGAAGCGCACCTGGAGCAGGTCGCACAACTGCCGCACCGCCCATAGGCCGTGGCCGCGCCGGGTGGCCGGGTCGGCGGGCAGTTGGCCGGGGAACGGCGACGCGGCGCCGGCCGCGCCGCCGCCCCGGTCCTCGGTCTCCATGACGATCGCGCCGTCCTCGCGCCAGTACCGCAGCCGCCCCTGCCCGCCGCCGTGCACCAGGGCGTTGGTGGCCACCTCGTTGACCGCGAACACCAGGTCCTGGCGGCGGGCCGGGTCCAGCGCCGCGTGCCGGGCGCACACCTCCACGAAGGCGCGCACCACCGACAGGTCGCCGTGGGTGAACTCCAGCTCCCGCACCTGCCCGCGCGGCGGCGGCAGCGGCTCGGCGTCGCACTCCGCGGCGAACGCCTCCGGGTCGGTGTAGTGGGCGCTGCCGGTGGGCTCCCCGGCGTCGGAGGCCAGCTCGGGGTGGGTGCGGGCGGCGGCGGCGAGCACCGCGGGGTGCAGCCCGTCGGCGTCGTAGGGGCACAGCAGCAGGGCGCCGGACCCGGCGAGGGCCACGTTGACCAGGGACTCGTAGCGCGCCCACTCCCGGATCGCGGCGGGGCCCGGGCCCGGCGGCGGCGGCTCGCCGACCACCCTGACCCGGCCGGGCAGCGACCGGCGCTCCTGCACATAGCGGTGGTGCGCGGCCAGGGTGCGCGCGGGGGAGGCGTACCAGGTGGCGGCGTCGGCGAACTCCACCCGCCGGGCGTCGCCGCCGAGCGCCCGGCGCAGCAGGCCGCGGTGCTCCGGCCCGGTCACCACCAGCAGGGAGTCGCCCCGGCGCAGGCCCTCGCGCAGGAACGGCAGGGTGCCGCCGAGGAAGCCGGCGTCACTGGTGTAGCGCAGCGCCCGGTGTGCGAACCCCGCGTCCGGTGGCGGCACTCCACTCACTCCCCGGCGAATCCCAGGCCCGGCGTGCGGTCCCAGCCGACCAGCTCCATCACCCGCCTCAGGTGCGGGGACAGGCAGTGGAGGACCAGCCGCCTGCCGTCCGTCAGGTCGCGCGCCGTGGAGACCACCAGCTCCAGGCCCGCCACGTCCATGAACTGGAGCCCGGACAGCTCCAGGTGGATGTCGCCCTCGTAGTCGAGCAGGGATCGCAGGGCGCTCTCCAGGACGGGCACCGTGAAGGCGTCCACGTCGCCCACCACGCGCAGCCCCAACGGTTCGTACGTGCGCGTGACCCTTAACAGGCCGCTCTGGTACAGCACGTCCACGCGGCGCCCCCTCCCCGATGAGGTGCGACGGGCCCAGGTTAGGCCGGTGAAGTCCGCCCTGTCATCAGTGCCGGGACCGGCGGCTGCGGATCGCGCCCCGCGCGGTGCCACGGCACTCACACACGAGTGCGACTACGACAGTAGTCACTGCCGACCCACCGCTGAAGCGCGCGGCTCGCGCGCCGCTGGAGGAGCGGAACACCGCCCTCCGCCACCTGCGCGACCGCGCCTGACGAGGCGACAGGTGAGGCTGCGGCAGGGAGGGGCGGGGGCGCGGGAACGGGCCCCCACGCACCGTCCGGAGCGCCCCGGACGGCCGGCCGGTGACGGCCTAGCGCTCCCCGTGCGCGGGCGCCGTGTACAGCGGCAGCCGGGGGTCCACCCGCTCGCGCTGCCAGGTGGTGCGCACCCAGGCGTGCGCCGGGTCGTCGCAGATGCGCCAGGCGCGCTCCGGGGAGGGGCCCGCCATGACGTTCAGGTAGTACATGTCGTAGCCGGGGACGGCCATGCTGGGGCCGTGCCAGCCGTGCGGGATGATCACGCAGTCGCCGTCGCGGACCTCGGCGAGCACGTCGCTCTCCTTGCCCGCCCCTGACGGGTAGACCCGCTGGTAGCCCATGGCGGACGGGCCGCCGGCCAGCTCGAAGTAGTAGATCTCCTCCAGCGGTGTCTCGCCCTCCCGCTCCTCGTCGTGCTTGTGCGGGGGGTACGACGACCAGTTGCCGCCGGGCGTGAGCACCTCCACGGCGATCAGCCGGTCGGCCTCGAACACGTCGGCGGCGGCGAAGTTGTTCACCTGGCGGCTGGCGCTGCCCCCGCCGCGCAGCTCCACCGGCACGCCCGACGCGGGCCCGTAGCGCGCGGGCAGGCGCCGCTCGCAGCGCGCGCCCGCCAGCGCGAACCGCCCGCCCGCGCCGGAGGAGATGGTCACCCGCGCGTCCCGCGGCGCGTACGCGAAGTCGCTGACGGAGTCGAAGACGCCGGACCGCCCGTGCAGCTCGAAGCACTGGTCGTCCACCAGGACGGTGCAGCCGCCGGACAGCGGCAGCACGATCCACTCGCTCTCCTCGGTGCGGAAGGAGTGCAGCCCGCCGTGCGACAGCTCGAGCACGCGCAGGTAGCAGTACTCCCAGCCCGCGGTCTCCGGTTCGATGTTCACGGTGTAGCCGTCGTAGACGGTGCTTCCGGCGGGCAGGTGCAGCGACGTCACGGACTGCCTCCTCGGCCTCTCCGGCCCGATCTCACCCTCGGTCACCATTTGGTCACCCTACTCGCTGGTCAGTTGCGCCCCACCGCCGGGTGGCGGTGGGGCGGGGTGCGAGGCCATGATGCGCCGCCCGTGCTAGACGACCGGTACTTTCGGCCTTCCCCGCGCCCCCGGCGGACCGCCGGGGCGCGCCGCCGGGCCCCGCCCGCCCCCGGCGCCGCCGCCGCGCCCGGGCGGAGCAGCGCCCCGCGCCGGGTGGGTGAACCCCGGTTCGCATCGGCTACCTGGGCTTTTGCATACTGGGGCGGCCGCGCGGGCAACCCTGCCCGCGGTTCGGCCCCCGTTTCCGTCCCCGTGAGGAAGGCTGCACACACACATGGCTGTGACCGGGAAGCGCGCCCTGAGCGCGGCGCTCGCGGCGTTGCTGGGCGTGGCCCTGGCGGGGTGCAGCGACACCGGGGGCAAGCGCGCCGAGGAACGCGCCGAGCGCGCCGCCGCCGGAGGGCGGGCCGCGGTGGACACCCCGCGCTGGACGGTGGCCATGGTCACCCACGCCGGGCAGGGCGACACCTTCTGGGACATCGTGCAGAAAGGCGCGAAACAGGCCGCGGTCAAGGACAACCTGCGGTTCCTGTACTCGAACAACAAGGAGGCCCAGGGCCAGGCGCAACTGGTGCAGGCCGCCATCGACCAGAAGGTGGACGGCCTCATCGTCACCCTCGCCAAGCCCGAGGCCATGCGGGGCGTGCTGGCCAAGGCCCGCGAGGCCGGGATCCCGCTGATCACCATCAACTCCGGGTCGGCCGAGTCCAAGGAGTTCGGCGCGCTCACCCACATCGGCCAGGACGAGACCATCGCGGGCGAGGCCGTGGGCGAGGAGCTGAACCGGCGCGGCCGCAAGAAGGCCCTGTGCGTGCTGCACGAGCAGGGCAATGTCGGCCACGAGCAGCGCTGCGACGGCGTCGGCGAGACCTTCGCCGGGAAGCTGGAGAAGCTCTACGTCGAGGGCACCAACATGCCCGACGTGCTGTCCTCGATGACCTCCCAGCTCCAGTCCGACCGCTCGGTGGACGCCGTGGTCACCCTCGGCGCCCCCTACGCCGCGACCGCCGTGCGGGCCGCGAAGGACGCGGACAGCGACGCCGAGATCGCCACGTTCGACCTGAACGCGCAGGTCGCCGACGGCCTGGCCGACGGCAGCCTGGCCTTCGCCGTCGATCAGCAGCCCTACCTCCAGGGCTACCAGGCCGTGGACCTGATGTGGCTGTACAAGTACAACGCGGACGTCCTCGGCGGCGGCCGGCCGGTCCTCACCGGCCCGCAGATCGTCACCCGCGAGGACGCCGCCGACCTCAAGCAGTACACCGACCGGGGGACCAGGTGACCGGCACGACCACCGCGGCCCCCGGCCGGGCCCCCGCGAAGACCCCGGGCGGCCCCTCCCCGCTGCGCCGCCTCCTGGCCCGCCCCGAGGTCGGCGCGGTGGCGGGCGCCGCCGCCGTGTTCGCGTTCTTCTGCGTGGCCGCGGACAGCTTCCTCGCGGCGTCCAGCCTCAGCACCGTGCTGTACGCCTCGTCCACCATCGGGATCATGGCGGTGCCGGTGGCGCTGCTGATGATCGGCGGCGAGTTCGACCTGTCCGCGGGCGTGCTGGTGACCAGCTCCGCGCTGGTCTCCTCCCAGTTCTCGTACCAGATGACGGCGAACGTGTGGGTGGGCGTGGCGGTGTCGCTGCTGGTCACCCTGGCGGTCGGGCTGTTCAACGGGGTGCTGCTGGTGCGCACCAAGCTGCCCAGCTTCATCGTCACGCTCGGCACCTTCCTGATGCTCACCGGACTGAACCTGGGCCTGACCCGGCTGATCAGCGAGGGCGTGAGCACCAAGACGATCGCCGACATGGAGGGCTTCTCCTCCGCCCACGCCCTGTTCGACTCCCGGTGGGACATCGGGCCCGCCTATCTGCGGGTCACCGTGCTGTGGTGGCTCGGCCTGGTGGCGGTGGCCACCTGGATCCTGCTGCGCACCCGCGCCGGGAACTGGATCTTCGCGGTGGGCGGGAACCAGGACGCGGCCCGCGCGGTCGGCGTGCCCGTGGAACGGGTCAAGGTGGGGCTCTACCTCGGCGTGGCGCTGTGCGCGTGGATCGCCGGGCAGCACCTGCTGTTCTCGTTCGACGTGGTGCAGTCCGGTGAGGGCGTCGGCAACGAGTTCCTCTACATCATCGCCGCCGTGATCGGCGGCTGCCTGATGACGGGCGGCTACGGCTCGGCGGCCGGCGCGGCCGTGGGCGCGCTGATCTTCGGCATGACCAGCAAGGGCATCGTGTACGCGCAGTGGAACCCGGACTGGTTCAAGTTCTTCCTCGGCGCGATGCTGCTGCTGGCGACCCTGCTCAACGCCTGGGTGCGGCGGCGCGCGGAGGCGAACCGGTGACGCTGCTCAGGCTCACCGAGGTGAGCAGGTCCCACGGCGGGGTCCGCGCGCTGCACGGGGTGTCCCTGGAGGTCGAGGCGGGCCGGGTCACCTGCGTGCTGGGCGACAACGGCGCGGGCAAGTCCACCCTGATCAAGATCATCGCCGGGCTGCACCAGCACGACGGCGGCACCTACGAGATCGACGGCGAGCCGGTGCGGCTCACCTCGCCGCGCCAGGCCCTGGACCGCGGCATCGCCACCGTCCACCAGGACCTGGCCGTGGTGCCGCTGATGCCGGTGTGGCGCAACTTCTTCCTCGGCTCCGAACCCGTCCGCGGCCGCGGCCCCCTCCGCCGGCTCGACGCGCCCGCCATGCGCGCCGCCACCCGCGAGGCGCTGGCCCGCATGGGCATCGACCTGCCCGACGTGGACCGGCCCGTCGGCACCCTCTCCGGCGGGCAGCGCCAGTGCGTGGCCATCGCCCGCGCCGTCCACTTCGGCGCCCGGGTGCTGGTGCTGGACGAGCCGACGGCCGCGCTCGGGGTCAAGCAGTCCGGAGTGGTGCTCAGACTGGTCGCCGCGGCCCGCGACTCCGGGCTCGGTGTGGTCCTCGTCACGCACAACCCGCACCACGCCCACCTGGTCGGCGACCGGTTCGTCCTGCTGCGCCGGGGCGGGCCCGCCGGGGTCCACGACCGGGCGCGGATCACCGTCGAGGAGCTGACCCGGCAGATGGCGGGCGGCTCCGACCTGGAGGAACTCGCCCACGAGCTGGCGCGGGAAAGGGTGTCCGGACCCGGATCGCGGGAACCCGTGACCACGGTGCGGCAGCGACCGTGACGGACCACCCATGCGGGCGGGGCCCGGGCTGGGGCAGAATCACCCCCGTCACCCGTCCAGCGGGTGGCCCGGCCCCCGCATCCAGGCGAGAGGCCATGACCAGGACGAGCGCGTCCACGCCAGGGGGCTGCCGCCCCGCCGACGAGACCAGGGAACCGCTTCCGTTGCCAGCGCCGCCAGCGAGCCGCCCGCCCGCCCCCCGCACGCGACGCGGGGCCCGGCAAGCGTCCCGACGCAACCCGCAGCCGGCGAGCGCCGCGAGGCACACCCCTCGCGGCCGCCCCCGCACCAGTGCGACGGAAGGGGCCAGCAGTTGAGCATGTACCGCGACCGCAGGCAGTACCGGGACTCGGTGGCCCGCGCCACCATGATGCGGACGGTGAGCCGCCGCGAGCGGCGCTCCCACCTGACCGCGCCCCGGGTGCCCACCGTGGGCATCGACATCGGCGGCACCAAGGTGGCCGCCGGCGTGGTGGACGCGGACGGCAACATCCTGGAGAAGCTGCGCACCGAGACCCCGGACAAGTCCAAGAGCCCCAAGGTCGTCGAGGACACCATCGTCGACCTGGTGCTCGACCTCGCCGACCGGCACGACGTGCACGCCGTCGGCATCGGCGCCGCCGGCTTCGTGGACGCCGACCGGGCCAGGGTGCTGTTCGCCCCGCACCTGTCGTGGCGGGACGAGCCGCTGCGCGAGGCCCTGGTGGAGCGGCTGCTGCTGCCCGTCATCGTGGACAACGACGCCAACGCCGCCGCCTGGGCCGAGTGGCGGTTCGGCGCGGGCCACGGCGAGGACCACCTCGTCATGATCACCCTCGGCACCGGCATCGGCGGCGCCATCCTGGAGGACGGGCAGTTGCGGCGCGGCAGGTGGGGCGTCGCGGGCGAGTTCGGCCACATGCAGGTGGTGCCCGGCGGCCACCGCTGCCCCTGCGGCAACCGCGGCTGCTGGGAGCAGTACTCCTCGGGCAACGCGCTGGTCCGCGAGGCCAGGGAGCTGGCCGCCGCGGACTCCCCGGTCGCGCACGCGATCCTGGACCGGGTCGGCGGCGAGATCGGGGACATCACCGGGCCGCTGATCACCGAGGCGGCCCGCGCGGGCGACCCGATGGCGATAGAGCTGCTCCAGGACGTCGGCCAGTGGCTCGGCGTCGGCATCGCCAACCTGGCCGCGGCCCTCGACCCGAGCTGCTTCGTCATCGGCGGGGGCGTCAGCGCCGCCGACGACCTGCTGATCGGCCCCGCCCGGGAGGCGTACCGCCGCACCCTCACCGGGCGCGGCTTCCGCCCCGAGGCCCGGGTGGTGCGCGCCCAGCTCGGCAACGAGGCCGGGCTGGTCGGCGCCGCCGACCTGGCCCGCCTGGTGGCCCGCCGCTTCCGCCGGGCCAAGCGCAGCCGGGTGGAGCGGTACGCGGGGGTGTTCGACCGATGAACCGGCTCGGCAAGGCCGCGGTCGCGGCCGTGCTGGTCACCATCCCGGCCACCTACCTGGTCGTCGCCTCCTTCCAGAGCCTGGACGGCAGCGAGATGAAGGAGCGGGTGGCCGCCGCCACCTCGCCCCTGCACGGGCGCCCCGACAGCACCACCCGCGACATCTACGAGGTCCCGGTGCCCGGGCGCGCCCAGGCCGCCCGGTTCTTCGAGACCAACTCCTGGCGCAGCAGCTCGCTGTACGTGCGCTTCACCACCGTCCCCGGCGGCCTGGACTGGTTCCTCGGCGAGCTCGGCACCAGCCGCGCCGAGCTGCGGGCCAACGCCGTGCCGATCAGTTGGGAGCAGCAGGAGAAGGTGGGCTGGAACTTCCACGGCGACTGGGCGGCCCGGCAGAAGCTGTACGGCCTGCGGCTCGACCCGCCCCACGACGGCGGCCCGACCCGCTCGCTGGTGGTGAACCTCACCCGGCCCGATCGGCCCGCGGTGTACGTGGTGTCCACGCTCGACTTCTGAGCGCGCGAGGTACCAACGCGGTCCCGGCCCGGGTGCGTCCCGGGCCGGGCCGCCGCGGCGCGCGGGGGAGCCGCGCCCGCCCTCAGGCGGGCACCTCCACCAGCACCCGTCCGCCCACCGTCACCGCGGCGGCGCCCGCCGTGGCGCGGGCCACCCAGGCCGTGAAGTCCGGCACCCGGGCCTCCGGCACCGCCACCTCGACGGCCACCCGCGCCCCGTACCGCACCTCGCGCACCGTGTGCCCGGCCGCGCGCAGCTCGCTCTCCAGCGGGCCCGCGACCGCGTAGTCCGCCTCCGCCGTCACCAGGACGTGCGGCCTGCGCTCCAGCACCCCGACCTGGTCCAGGGCCGCCGACACCGCGGACCCGTACGCCCGGATCAGCCCGCCCGCGCCCAGCTTCACCCCGCCGAACCAGCGGGTGACCACGGCCGCCGTCTGGTCCAGGCCGCGCCGCACCAGCACCTCGAGCATCGGCACGCCCGCGGTGCCGCCCGGCTCGCCGTCGTCGCTCGACTTGCGGACCCGGCCGCCGTCCACCACGTACGCCGAGCAGTTGTGCGTCGCGTTCCAGTGCCGCCTGCGCACCTCGCGGACGAACGCCTGCGCGGCCTCCTCGTCCGCCACCCGGGCCACCGCGCAGCGGAACCGCGACTTCCTGATCTCGATCTCGTGCTCGCCGCCGCCCGCGACGGTCCGCGAGAACGCCCCGCCGGGCTCCGGCACCTGCCCACACTCCCAGGGTGACTGTCCCATCTCCGCCCGCACAGCCTACGCTCGACGGTCAGCCCTCCCCCCGCGACGAAGGACCTCCCCGATGACCGACGTCCCTCTGCTCAGGCACCGGCTGGACGGGCCCGAGGACGCCCCCGCCCTGGTGCTCGGCCCCGCTCTGGGCACCACCGCCCAGATCTGGCAGGAGCAGATAGCCGACCTCGCCAAGTACTGGCGGGTGGTGCGCTACGACCTGCCCGGGCACGGCGGCTCCGCCGCGCACCCGGCGGACAGCGTGGAGGAGCTCGCCGTGCTGCTGCTGGAGCTGCTCGACGCGCTCGGGGTGGAGCGGTTCGGCTACGCCGGGGTCGGCATCGGCGGCTCGGTGGGCACCCTGCTCGCGCTCAGCCACCCGCACCGGGTGGCGTCGCTGGCCCTCATCGGCTCCTCGGCGGGCCCGCCGGGACCGCCGGCCACCTGGCGGGAGCACGCCGTGGTGGTCCGCGCCACCGGCCTGGAGCACGAGGCGCGCACCGCCGCCGCCCGCTGGTTCACCGCCGCCTCCCTGGCCGAGGAGCCCGGCCTGGCCGAGCCGTGCGCGGCCATGGTGCGCACCGTGGACCCCGCCTGCTACGCCGCCTGCTGCGACGCCCTCGCCAAGCACGACCTGCGCGACCAGTTGCCCGCGATCACCGCCCCCACCCTGGTGATCGCCGGGGCGGAGGACACCACGGCGCCGCCCGGGGCCGCCCGCGAGCTGATCGCCGGCATCCCCGACTCCCGGCTCGCCGTCGTCCCCAACGCCGCCCACCTGGCCAACCTCGAACAGCCCGGCCCGGTCACCCAACTGCTGCTGCGCCACTTCGCCGCCACCTGGCGCGAGGCGCCCCCGCCGCCGCCCCCGCCCGCCCCCGAGCCGGTGCACATCCCCGTCCCGGTGCCCGTGCCGGGGACCGAGGGCCGGGACGCCCACGAGGAGGGGATAAAGATCCGCCGCGAGGTGCTGGGCGACGCCCACGTGGACCGCGCCCTGTCCCGCGCCGACGACTTCACCGGCGACTTCCAGGAGTTCGCCACCCGCTACGCCTGGGGCGAGGTGTGGGGCAGGCCGGGCCTGGACCGCCGCACCCGCTCGGTCGTCACCCTCACCGCCCTGGTCGCGCGCGGCCACCTGGAGGAGCTCGAGCTGCACGTCCGGGCGGGCCTGCGCAACGGGCTGAGCCCGGACGAGATCAAGGAGGTGCTGCTGCACACGGCCGTGTACTGCGGGCTGCCCGCGGCGAACTCGGCGTTCGCGGTGGCCCAGCGGGTGATCGCCGCCGAGCGCTGAGCGCGCGGCAGGGATGCGGGAAACCGGCGGATCGGGGCGAGGGCGGCCGCTGACGGGGTACTGGTAGCCGGAGGAACCCGCCCACGGGACACCACAGGCACCACAATGCACACCAGCAACACCTCTCACGGCGGTGCGACCACGCACGGCGGTGAGGCACGCACGGCGGTGTGGCCGTCCACGCCGGTGGGCACACCCGACCGGAACCATCCCGGCAGTAACAGAAGGCAACAGTCACAGAGGTGCGACAGCCATGAAGCTGACCAAGAGGGGCCACGCCTGCATCCGCGTCGAGAAGGACGGCCGCGCGCTCGTCATCGACCCCGGGGCGTTCAGCGAGAAGCACGCGGCCGTGGACGCCGAGGCGCTGCTGGTCACGCACGAGCACCCGGACCACTTCGACGTCGGCAGGCTGCGGGCCGCCCTCGACCGCAACCCCGAGGCCCGGATCTGGACGCTGCGCAGCGTCGCCGACCAGCTCACCGGGATGTTCCCCGGCCGGGTGAACACGGTCGGCGACGGCGACACGTTCACCGCGGCCGGGTTCGAGATCGAGGTGCACGGCCAACTGCACGCGGAGATCCACCCCGACATCCCGCGGATCACCAACATCGGGTTCGTCGTGGACGGCAGCCTGTTCCACCCCGGTGACGCCCTGACCGTGCCCGGCAGGCCCGTGGAGCACCTGATGCTGCCCGTGCACGCGCCCTGGTCCAAGATCGCCGAGGTGCTGGACTACGTCCGGGAGGTCAAGCCCGCGCGGACGTACTCCCTGCACGACGGCCTGCTCTCGGACAACGGCTTCGTCGTCTACGACCGGATGCTCGGCGAGGGCGGCCCCGGCACCGGCGCCACGTTCCGCAGGCTGCTGCCCGGCGAGAGCACCGAGCTGGCCTGACCGGGGGACGGCCGTGCGCCTGCTGCTCACCTCCGACACCCATCTGCCCAAGCGCGCCAACCGGCTCCCCGACGAGCTGCTGGCGGGCCTGGCGGCGGCCGACGTGGTGATCCACGCCGGGGACTGGGTGGACACCGCCACCCTGGACCTGTTCGAGTCCGCCTCCCGGCGCCTGCTCGCGGTGTACGGCAACAACGACGGCCCCGAGCTGCGGGCCAGACTGCCCGAGGTGGCGCGGGCCGAGCTCGGCGGCCTGCGCTTCGGCGTGGTCCACGAGACCGGCCCCGCCCAGGGCCGGGAGCGGCGCTGCGCCGCCCGCTTCCCCGACCTGGACGTCCTCGTCTTCGGCCACAGCCACATCCCCTGGGACACCACCACCGGCACCCTGCGCCTGCTCAACCCCGGCTCCCCGACCGACCGCCGCCGCCAGCCCCACGCGACCTACATGACGGCGGAGGTGCGCGAGGGCACCCTCACCGCGGTCACCCTGCACCCCCTTCCTCGTCGCATCCCCGCCGGCTGAGGGCGGCCGGGGCGGAGCCTCCGGCTCGGGGCTCTGCCTCCTTGTCCTTCGGGGGGCCGGGGCGCGGCTCCGGTGGCCAGGGTGCCGAATCGGGCGCCCGGAAGCCCTGCCTTCCTCCGGGGGCGGAATCCCGCCGGGCCGGAAGCCGTCCCTCCCGGGGTCCGGGGCGGAGCCCCGGTGGGGGGTCCGGGGGGCGGAGCCCCCTGGCCTCCGGAGGAGAGAACCCCCACCCCGCTCACGGACCGGGGTTGTCACAGCCGGGCGGTACATTCGACGGCATGCCCCTGCGAATCGCGACGTGGAACGTCAACTCCGTCACCGCCCGCCTCCCCCGCCTGCTCGCCTGGCTGGAGAACTCGGACACCGACGTGCTGTGCGTGCAGGAGACCAAGTGCACGGCCGAGGCCTTCCCCGCCGAGCCGCTGCGCGACCTGGGCTACGAGTCCGCCGTGGTCGCCGACGGCCGGTGGAACGGGGTGGCGCTGGTGTCCCGGATAGGTCTCGACGACGTGGTGTCCGGCCTGCCCGGCGGCCCCGGCTACCCCGGTGACGAGCAGGAGCCCCGCGCCGTGTCCGCCACCTGCGGCCCGGTGCGGGTGTGGTCGGTGTACGTGCCCAACGGGCGCGAGGTCGGCCACGCCCACTACGAGTACAAGCTGCGCTGGCTGGAGGCGCTGCGCGGCGCCGTCGCGGAGGACGCCGGGGGCGACCGCCCGTTCGCGGTCCTCGGCGACTTCAACATCGCCCCCGCCGACGAGGACGTGTGGGACCGCTCCCTGTTCGACGGCTCCACCCATGTCACGCCCGCCGAGCGGGAGGCGCTGGCCGCCCTGCGCGAGACGGGCCTGGAGGACGTGGTGCCCCGCCCGCTGAAGTACGACCACCCGTACACCTACTGGGACTACCGGGAGCTGTGCTTCCCGAAGAACAAGGGCATGCGCATCGACCTGGTGTACGCCAACAGCCCGTTCGCCAACGCCGTGAAGGACGCCTACGTGGACCGCGAGGAGCGCAAGGGCAAGGGCGCCTCCGACCACGCGCCCGTCGTGGTCGACCTGGACCTGGCCGTCTGAGGGTCGTGGCGGACCCGCTCGACCCGCGCGCCGGCGACGTCCTCGCCCTCAGCCGTCTCGCCGAGCGGCCCGGGGCGGTCCGGGCCATCCTCGACTGGCTGTCCCGGCGCACGGCGGGCACGGCGGCGCTGCTCGCGGAGGACGGGCGGGTGCTGGCCGCCTCCCGGCGCCGCCCCGAGCCGGGTGTCCTCGCCGCGGCGGCGCGGGCCCTGCCGGGGCTGCGCCGCCGCGGCGTGACCTCCGCGGTCGTGCCGGGGGACCGGCCGCACCCGGTGCGGCTGGTCCGCCTCGGCACGGGGGACGACGCGCCCTGCCTGGTGGTGGCCGCCGAGGCCGACGGCGCCCTCCTCGCGGACGCCGCCCGCGTCCTCGGCCTGTGCCGACGGCTGGAGGAGGCCGAGCGCGACCGGGACCGCCTCCGGGCCGCCGAGGCGCACAGCCGCGAGGCCGTCCTGCACCTGCTGATGATCGGGAGCGTGCCCGCCGCGCAGCGCATCGCCGCCACCCTGCGGCCCGCGCTGCCCCCGCTGGCGCGGGTCGCCGTCGTGGAGTGCCCCGCCGGGCGCCGCCCGGGCGTCGCCGCCCGCATCGAGGACGTCACCGGGGGCCGTGCCTGGCTGGTGCCCTGCCCCGTCCGCTCCCGCCACCTCATCGCCCTGCTCCCCGCCGCCGCGGACGCACTGGACGAGCGGATCACCGAGCACCACCCCGAGTGCCGGGTCGGGGTGAGCGCCCAGGTGCCGCTGCGGGAGACCGCCACCGGCTACGAGCAGGCGTTCCACGCCCTGGCCATGGCCCGCCGCCTGCCCGAGCGCCGGGCCGGGTTCGACGGGGCCGCGGAGCTCGCGCCGCTGCTCGGCGCCGCGGGCCGGGCCTGGGCGCACCGGCTGCTGGCCCCCGTGCTGTCCCACACCCCCGCCCGCCGCGCCGACCCCGGGGCGCAGGAACTGCTCGGCACCCTCGCTTCGTGGCTGGCGTTCGAGGGCGCCGCCCACCGCCATCTGAAGATCCACCGCAACACCCTCGCCGCCCGGGTGCGGCTGCTCGGCGACCTGCTCGGCCTGGACCTCACCCGGCTGTCCGGCCAGTCCGCCGCCTGGCTCGCCCTGCGCCTGCACTCCGGCGCTGCCGAGGCCGCCGCGACGCCCGCCGCGCTCCCCGGCCTGCTGGACGACGAGGCGGTGCGGGCCTGGGCCGCGGCCAGGGTGCACCCGCTGGAGCGGCGGGCCGCGCCCGCCACCGCCGTGACGGTCCTCGCCTGGCTGCGCGCCGACGCCCGGCTGCCGGCCGCGGCCGCCGACCTCGGCATCTCGCCCGCCGGCGCCCGCAAGCGCCTGGCCAGGGCGGAGGAGGCCCTGGGCCGCTCCCTGCTCCAGGCGCCCAGCGCCAAGCACGAGCTGTGGCTGGCCTTCGCCGCGCTGGGCCGCTGTGCACCCTGACACCGCGGCGGCGCCTCACCGTGCAGTCCGCTCCTCGCCAGGCCCCGGCGCCGCCTCTAGGGTCCGGAGCAGTGAGGACGGGTACGGACGAATTCCCACCGCGGGGGAGCGGGACTTCGTCCGTTCCCCGCCGCCGCGCCCGCCGGGTCGCGCACACCCGCCGGACCGTGACACCCGCCGGACCGTGACACCAGCCGTCACACCCGCCGGATCATGCACACCCGCGGCCACCGGTCGAGCCCGTGCGCGGCCTCCCGCCGCCGCACGGCGCGCAGCCCCGGCGGCAGCGCCGCGTCGTCCAGCACCCGGAACCCGCAGCGGGCGTAGTAGGGCGCGTTCCACGGCACCTGCGCGAACGTGGTCAGCGTCACCGCCGCCCTGCCCTCGTCCGCGGCGAGGGCGGCCAGGTGCTCGATCAGGCCGCGCCCGATGCCGCGCCGCGCGTGCTCGGGCCGCACCGACACCTGCTCGACGTGGGCGTTGCCGTCCACCACGTCGGCGAGCAGGTACGCCGCGGGCCGGTCGCCGCCGTCCACCGCCACCCAGGCCCGGCCCGCCCGCTGGTACCGGGCCAGCTCGGCGACGGGCAGCGGCTCGTCGTCGGCGATCGCCGCCATGCCGATCCCGCGGAAGCACTCCCCGGCGGCCCGCTCGATGACCCGCAGCTCCTCGAGCTCCTCCGCCCGGCACCGCCGGATCACCGCCCGCTCCACAGCATCACGTTGGAGAACAGCTCCGCCTGCTCCACCGCGTCGTCCAGCGCGTGGTGGGTGTGCCGGGCCCGGGGCAGCACCCGCGGGGACATCGACCGCTTGGCCACGCTCCCCAGCGGCACGCCCGCCCGGGCGGCGTACAGCGTCTTGACGTCCATGCACCGGGAGTGCCCGAACGGGCTGGAGCCGGTGAACCGCGTCAGGTACCAGTGCACGAACATCCAGTCGTAGACCGCCGGGTACCCGGTGAACACCGCCTGCGCCCCCTCGCGGACCTCCTCCACCCAGGCGGCGAACTCCGCCATGGCCACCGCGGGCTCGGCCCCCTCCGCGGCCAGCCGGTCCCGGTCGAGTCCGCCGACGGCCAGCGCCTCGGGCACGAACTCCTCCCCGACGGGCCGCAGCTCCCGGTAAAAGGTGCGCTCCCGGGGATCGGCCGGCGCGTACCCGTCCGCGTCCTGCCGCCCGGCGACGGCGGCCCCGAGGCTGAGCATGGAGTAGGGCCCGGGAATGGGCCCGTCCGCCTCCACGTCCACCGAGATGTACACGCTGGCCCGCACCGCACGCTTTCCCATGGGGAACGGTCTACCGCCCCGGCGGCCGCCGGCTCCACCGAATTGCCGCCGCCGGGGGTGCCCGAACAACACAGCTAGCGGGTCGGCTTCACCACCATCGCCGAGCCCCCGCCCCTGCGGGTGGTCTCCGCGGCGGCGAGCCAGCGGCCGTCCGCCAGGCGCTGCACGCCGGTCGCCGCGCCGATCTCGGCGGTGTCCGAGAAGGAGTGGCCGAGCTTCTCCAGCTCGGTGCGGGCGAACGCCGGTTCGGCCTGGGTGGCCGCGGCGTTGCGCTGGCTGGCGCGGGGCGCGGCGATCGCGTCCACCAGGGGCAGGCCGCGGTCCACGTGGCCGGTGAGGACCTGGAGGACGGTGGTGATGATGGTGGCGCCGCCGGGGGAGCCGAGGGCGAGGACCGGCTCGCCGTCGTCCAGGACGATGGTGGGCGCCATCGAGGAGCGCGGCCGCTTGCCCGGGCCCGGCAGGTTCGGGTCGGGGACGGACGGGTTCGCCCGGGTGAAGGAGAAGTCCGTCAGCTCGTTGTTGAGGATGAAGCCGCGGCCGGGGACGGTGATGCCGCTGCCGCCGGTCTGCTCGATGGTCAGGGTGTAGGCGACGACGTTGCCCCAGCGGTCGGCGACGGTCAGGTGCGTGGTGCTCGTGCCCTCGTAGGGGTCGGCGGCGGGCTCGCCCGCGGTGGCGCACGGCTTCGGCGAGCGCGGGTCGCCGGGGGCGAGCGGGCTGGTGAGGGCCGCGTCCGGGCTGATCAGGCAGGCGCGGGAGTCGGCGAACTCCTGGGAGAGCAGCCCCTGGGTGGGCACGTCGGAGAAGGCGGGGTCGCCGACCCAGCGGTTGCGGTCGGCGAACGCGATGCGGCTCGCCTCCAGGTAGCGGTGCAGGTACTGGGTCCGGCCGAGCCGGGACAGGTCCCAGCGCTCCAGGATGTTCAGGGCCTCGCCGACGGTGGTGCCGCCGGAGGAGGACGGGGCCATGCCGTACACGTCCAGGCCGCGGTAGGAGACGCGGGTGGGCTTCTGGTCGCGGACGCGGTACTTCGCCACGTCGGACAGCCGCATGTCGCCGGCGCGGACCTCGCGGGCGGCGTCCGGGGCGACGGGCGGCTTGCGGACGGTGTTCACCACGTCCTGCCCGAGCCGCCCGCCGTACAGCCAGCCGGTGCCCTTGCGGCCCAGCTCCTTGTAGGTGCGGGCCAGGTCGGGGTTGCGCAGGACGCTGCCGACCCGGGGCAGCTCGCCGCCCGGCAGGAACAGGCGCACCGTCTCCGGGAAGGCGCGGAACCTGGCCTCGTTGTCGGCGGTCTGGCGGCGGAACGTCTCGTCCACCACGAAGCCGTCGCGGGCCAGGCGCTCGGCGGGACCCAGCGTCTGCCGCAGCGACTTGGTGCCCCACTTGTCCAGGGCGCGCTGCCAGGTGGCGGGGGTGCCGGGGACACCGACGCTCAGGCCGCTGGTGACGGCCTCGTCGAACGGGATCGGCCGGCCGTCCTCCACGAACAGGTCCGCGGTGGCGCTGCCCGGGGCGGTCTCCCGGCCGTCGATGGTGTGCACCCGGCCCGTCCTGGCGTCGTGGTACACGAAGTAGCCGCCGCCGCCGACCCCGGCCGAGTACGGCTCGGTGACGCCGAGCGCGGCCGCGGTGGCGACGGCGGCGTCCACCGCGTTGCCGCCGTCGCGCAGCACCTGGATGCCCGCGGCGGACGCGTCCGGGTCCACGCTGGAGACGGCGCCGCCGTGGCCGACCGCGACGGGCGACTTGGGCGGCGGGGCGGGGGTGGCGGTGCTCGCCCCGGCCGGGGCGGCGGCCACCAGGCCGGACAGGACGGCCCCCGCGGCCAGCAGGGCGGTGGGCGCGGAACGGCGGCGGGTCGCGGCGGTGGGCACGATGGTCCTCCTCGGGCGTTGGCCAACGCGGGCCGGTTCGGCAGCCTAGCCGGGGCGGAGCCGGTCCGTCAGGAACCGGGCGGGGCGAGTCGGCCGCCCGCACGCCGGGGCGCGGGCCCCGGCGGGATTCCCCCACCCGGCGCCGCCGGCGCCCGGCGGATGCGGCACGACGAGTACGCCCACCCGGACGGCGAGGTGACGCTCCACCGGCGAGCGCGGCGCCGACCACGGCCCGACCGCGTTCGCCACCGGCCGGGCCCGGCCGGTGGCGGGCCCGGCCACCGGGCCCGCGCAGGGGGCCGCCCGGTACGGCCCGGTCCGCGACAGCGGCGGCACCGCGCCGGGGGGGCGAGCTCCTCTCGAACAAACGCCCGTGTGTCGCTACGATCCCGGGCTCATGGACGACACCGTGGCGCAGATCGTGCTCGGCGTGGCCGCCAGCGCGGTGAGCGCCGCGCTCGGATGGTTCGCGCGCCGGGCGGCCGCCCGCCGCGCGCTGCGCCGCAGGCAGCGCTTCCTCGGCCTGCCCCGGGGCTCGGAGTGCCTGCTGGTCGTCAACCAGGACGCCGGGGCGCGGGAGGGCCAGACGTTCGTCGCGCGCGGCGACGTCTTCGCCCTGCTGGAGCTGTCCGCGCTGATCAAGGAGTGCGGGGCCAACATGGAGATGGTGGGCCACGACGCCGCGCAGCCGGGCATCGGCGCGCGCACCGAGTTCTGCGTGGGGGGCCCGCTGTCGAACCGCCGTGCCGCGGCGCACCTGGCGGCCTTCCTGCCCGGTGTGCGGGTGGAGGTCACCGACCCGGACACGTCCCCGCCCCGCACCGCGTTCACCATCGGCGGCGAGACCTACGAGATGCGCCCCGGCGAGGTGGAGTACGCGCTGCTGGCCCGGGTGGCCGCGGGCGAGGAGGGCCGTCCGGTCTTCCTCGCCTGCGGCCAGCGCGCCGTGGACAACCAGGCCGCCGTCCGCTACCTGGCCCGCCACCACCGCGAGCTGGCCCGCGGGCACGGCAGGGACGGCACCTTCTGCCTGCTGCTGCGGGTGCGCGGCTCCCGCGCGTACGGCCCCGACCTGGTGGAGGTGGTGGGCGACGTCACCCGGCAGGCGCGCACCGCGCCCGCCCCGCCGCCGGGCGAGGGCTGACGCGGCGCGGCGGCGGGACGGGCGGAACGGGCCGGGCGCCGCCGGGCCCGGTCAGGTGATGCCCGTCAGCGCCGCCATCGGCGGCAGGATCAGCAGGATGAGCAGCGCGCCCAGCACGTCGAAGGTGATCCCGGAGCGGATCATCGTCGGGATGGGCACCACGCCGGAGCCGTAGACGATGGCGTTCTGCGGCGTGGACACCGGCAGCATGAAGCCGAACGACGCCGCGAACGTCGCCGCGAGCGCGGGTGTGATCGGATCGACCCCCGCCGCCACCGCGATGGGGATGATGATCGGCACGACCACCGAGGCGGAGGCGGTGTTGCTGGTGGTCTCCGACACCAGCACGGCCAGCACGACCGCGAACGCGGTGATGGCGAAGGTGCTGGACAGGCCGAGCGCGTCGGAGGAGGAGTCGCCGATGGTCTCGGCCAGGCCGGTGTCCTCCAGCAGCGCGCCGAAGATGATGCCGGTGCCGAACAGCAGGATGGTGCCCCAGTCGATGCGGGCGGCGTCGCTCCAGTTCAGGGTGTACTCGCGGCGGCCCCAGTCGGTGGGCAGCAGGAAGAGCAGGGAGGCGCCGAGCACGGCCACCACGCCCTCGTTGAGCCGCCCGCTGACCGTGTCGTACACCGAGGACTCGGTGCCCGCGACCAGCGCGACCACGCCGGGCGTCATCCACAGCGTGACCGTCACCCCGAACGCGAACAGGGTGTTCCGCTCGGCGCGGGACATCGGCCCGAGCGCGGCGCGCTCGGCCGCCACGTACTCCTCCACGCCCTCGATCCGCCGGATCTCCGGCCGGTTGAGCAGCAGCAGGACCACGGCGAGCGCGACGAACATCAGCGCGCACACCGGCACCGCCGTGCCCATCCACTGCGCGAAGGAGATCTTCTCCCCGGTGGCCTCCTCGATCAGGCCGCGCCCGATGAGGTTCGGCGGGGACCCGACGGGGGTGAGCAGGCCGCCGACGCTGGCGCCGTAGGCGAGCATCAGCATCAGGGCCGCGCCGACCCGCAGCCGCAGCGGGTCGAAGTCCGGCGCCACCAGGCCCCGGTCCTGGAGCATCTTGGCGATGACCGCGAGCATGCCGAGCGCGGTGGGCAGCAGCATCGCCACGGTGGCGGTGTTGGAGACGAACGCGGACAGCAGGCAGGTGATGCCGCCGAACGCGACCACCACGCCGAAGGTGGAGCGGCCCACCCCGGGCAGCGACAGGATCCGGAAGGCGAACCGCCGGGCGACGCCGTGCGTGAGCATCGCCTGGGCGAGGATGAACGCCCCGATGAAGGTGAACACCGTGGACGAGCCGAACGGCGCCAGCGCCTCCGACGCGGGAGCCACGCCGAGCAGCACGACGCAGCCCACCCCGATGAGGCCGCCGACGGGTATCGGCACCGGCTCGGTGATCCACAGCACGATCACGCCGAGCAGGATCGCGGCCAGCGTCTGCTGCTTGGCGCCGATGTCCAGCGGCAGGGCGAGGAAGACCACGGTGATCAGCGGGGCGAGCCACAGGCCCGTGGTCCTGCGGGCGCGTTCGAATCTCTCCTCGGCGGGGGAGAGCCGCTGCTCGCCGAGGCTGCGGTAGGTGGCGTGGCCCAGCAGGGCCTGGTCCACGTCCGTCCTCGGGCGTGCGGGTTTGCCTGGCAGGTCGTGCGAGCTCATCGGGCCGCTCCTTCGGGGCCGGGGCCCGCCGCGCGGGCGGGCGCCTTGCGCTGACGATCCTTCGGTCGTCGCCGGACGGGTCGTCGCCGGACGGGTCACTGGGGGATGGTCGTGGACGGCTGGTCGGGGTCGGCTGGAGCCGGAGGGCCGGGTGGGTCGGGCGGGCCCTGCGGGGCCCGCGGTGGCGGTGGTGCGGAGCCGGGGCGGGCACCTGGCGTCCGGGCGCGCGAGGGCGCGCCTGCCCGCGGCCGCGGCAGGCGGCAGTTGCTGTGGCCGCCGTCACACCGGGCCGAGGGCTCCGATCATGGAAGGCGCACCCGCCGCCTGTCGACCCTCCGGACAGGGCCGGTCCCGTGGGCGCCGCCCGCCGCAGCCGTCGGCGGCCGTCCTGGACGCCCCGGCGGGCGCGTTGCTTCAATCGCCGCCATGACGAGCCACAGCATCGCCGTGATCCCCGGGGACGGCATCGGCACCGAGGTCACGCCCGCCGCCCAGCAGGTCCTGGACGCCGTGGGGCGCGGGTACGGGATCACCTTCGCCTACCAGGAGTTCGACTGGTCCTGCGCGACCTGGCGGCGGGAGGGCGCCATGATGCCCGACGACGGCCTGGAGCGGTTGCGCGGCCACGACGCGGTGCTCCTCGGCGCGGTCGGCGCGCCCGACGTGCCGGACCACGTCTCGCTGTGGGGGCTGCTCATCCCGATCCGCCGGGGGTTCCGGCAGTACGTCAACCTCAGACCGGCCAAGGTCTTCCGCGGCGTGGAGAGCCCGCTGCGCTCCGCCGGTCCCGGGTCGGTGGACCTGGTGGTGGTGCGGGAGAACACCGAGGGCGAGTACAGCGAGATCGGCGGGCGCCTGAACCGGGGCTTCCCCGAGGAGCTGGCCGTGCAGGAGGCGGTGTTCACGCGGGCGGGCGTGACCCGGATCGTGGACTACGCGTTCGCCCTGGCGGGGCGGCGCGGCGGGCATGTGACGTCGGCGACGAAGTCCAACGGGATCGTGCACACCCTGCCGTTCTGGGACGAGCTGGTCCGCGAGCGCGCCGCCGCGTTCCCCGGCGTGCGCTGGGACCAGGAGCACATCGACGCGCTGTGCGCCAAGCTGGTGCTCGACCCGGGCCGCTTCGACGTGATCGTGGGCTCGAACCTGTTCGGCGACATCCTCAGCGACCTCGCCGCCGCCGTGTGCGGCAGCATCGGCATCGCGCCGTCGGCCAACCTCAACCCGGAGCGGGAGTTCCCCTCGATGTTCGAGCCCGTGCACGGCTCGGCGCCGGACATCGCGGGGCGGGGCGTGGCCAACCCCGTCGGCGCGATCTGGTCGGCGGCGCTGATGCTGGACCACCTGGGCCACCCCGGGGCGGCGGCCCGGGTGCTGGACGCGATCGCGGGGGCGCTGGCGGAGACGGACGTGCGCACGCCGGACCTGGGCGGGTCGGCGACGACGGAGGAGTTCACCCGGGAGGTGCTGCGGCGGGTGGGCTGACCGGGCGGACGGCGCGGGCGGGGCGGGCCCGGAGCGCGGGGCCCGCCCGCTTCATGTCAAAAGCGTGATTTGTTCACGTTACGCGAAACACGCTCTTCTTCGTTGAGTAACCGGTGCGGTATTGCCACAGTGGTGGCCAGGGCTTACGTTCCCGCTACCCGCGTGGACCGCGACCGCGGACCGGGCGGGGGGATCGTGACGCCGCCTCCTCCTCAAGGAGTGCCCATGCCCAACATCGTGCGCGCCGCCCTCGTCCAGGCGAAGTGGACCGGCGACAGCGAGTCCATGATCCAGGTGCACGAGGCCCACGCCCGCACCGCCGCGGCGCAGGGTGCGCGGGTGATCGGCTTCCAGGAGGTGTTCAACGCGCCGTACTTCTGCCAGGTCCAGGAGGCCGAGCACTACCGCTGGGCCGAGCCGGTGCCCGACGGGCCCACCGTCCGCAGGATGCAGGACCTGGCCCGGGAGACCGGCATGGTGATCGTCGTCCCGGTGTACGAGGTGGAGGGCTCCGGCTTCTACTACAACACCGCGGCCGTCATCGACGCCGACGGCACCTACCTCGGCAAGTACCGCAAGCACCACATCCCGCAGGTCAAGGGCTTCTGGGAGAAGTACTACTTCCGGCCGGGCAACCTGGGCTGGCCGGTGTTCGACACCGCCGTCGGCCGCGTCGGGGTGTACATCTGCTACGACCGGCACTTCCCCGAGGGCTGGCGGGCGCTGGGCCTGGCCGGGGCCCAGTTGGTCTACAACCCGTCGGCGACCTCCCGCAGCCTGTCGTCGTACCTGTGGCAGCTCGAGCAGCCCGCCGCCGCCGTCGCCAACGAGTACTTCATCGCCGCGATCAACCGCGTCGGCGTGGAGGAGTACGGCGACAACGACTTCTACGGCACCAGCTACTTCGTGGACCCGCGCGGGCGGTTCGTGGGCGGGACGGCCTCCGACACCGACGAGGAGCTGCTCGTCCGCGACCTGGACTTCGACCTGATCGACGAGGTCAGGCAGCAGTGGGCGTTCTACCGGGATCGCAGGCCGGACGCGTACGGGGGGCTGGTGGAGCCGTGACGGACAGCGAGACGGGAGCGGGCATGGCGGCGGACGAGGGCGCGCACGAGCGGCTGCTGAAGCGGCACCGGGCGGTGATGCCCGACTGGCAGGCGCTGTACTACGAGCGGCCGATCGAGATCACCCACGGCGAGGGCCGCCGTGTGTGGGACGCCGAGGGCCGCCGCTACCTGGACTTCTTCGGCGGCATCCTCACCACCATGACCGCGCACGCCCTGCCCGAGGTGACCGCCGCGGTGCGGGAGCAGGCCGGGAGGATCCTGCACACCTCCACCGTCTACCTCACCCGCCACGCCGTGGACCTGGCCGAGCGCATCGCCGCGCTGTCCGGCATCGAGGACCCCCGGGTGTTCTTCACCACCTCCGGCACCGAGGCGAACGACACCGCGCTGCTGCTGGCCACCGCCCACCGCGGCTCCAACCAGGTGCTGGCGATGCGCAACAGCTACCACGGCAGGTCGTTCTCCGCGGTCGGCATCACCGGGCACACGAGCTGGTCGCCGACCAGCCTCTCCCCGCTCCAGACGCTGTGGGCGCACGGCGGCGTGCGGTCCGCCGGGCCGTTCGCGCACCTGCCGGACGCGGAGTTCGTCCAGGCGTGCGTGGCGGACCTGGAGGACCTGCTCGGCCAGGTGCGGGGCAACGTCGCGGCGCTGATCGCCGAGCCGATCCAGGGCGTCGGCGGCTTCACCTCGCCACCCGACGGGCTGTACGCGGCGTTCAAGGAGGTCTTGGACCGGCACGGCATCCTGTGGATCAGCGACGAGGTGCAGACCGGCTGGGGCCGCACCGGCGAGCACTTCTGGGGCTGGCAGGCGCACGCCGCCGCGGGCCCGCCCGACATCCTCACCTTCGCCAAGGGCCTCGGCAACGGCCTGTCCATGGGCGGTGTGGTGGCCCGCGCCGAGGTCATGAACTGCCTGGACGCCAACTCGCTGTCCACGTTCGGCGGCAGCCCGATCACCACCGCCGGGGCGCTGGCGAACCTCACCCACCTGATCGAGAACGACCTCCAGGGCAACGCGCGGCGCGTCGGCGGGCTGCTGCTGAACCGGGTGCGCGCCGCCGCGGCGGGCCTGCCCGAGGTGCGCGAGGTGCGCGGGCGCGGGCTGATGATCGGCATCGAGCTGTCGGACGGGGCCGCCGCGGGCGCGGTGCTCGAGGCCGCCCGCGAGGGCGGGCTGCTCGTCGGCAGGGGCGGGCGCGGTGGCAGCGTGCTGCGGATAGCGCCACCGCTGAGCCTCACCGTCGCCGAGGCGGAGGAGGGCGTGGAGATCCTGGAGAGCGCGCTGCGGCGGACGGAGAAGGCGCACGCCTGAACGCGCCCCGCCGGGCGGCACGGCTCAGGCAGGCCTTCGGGCGAGGCGCCCGGGGCGGCGGGATCCGGGCGGGCAGTGCCCGTTCGGGGCCCGCCGTGCCCCCGCCGTGCCCCGCGCGTCTGCGCCACTCGCACGGAAACATGATCGTTTCGGGTGATTGACACACCCCTATTGCCACCGAGGGTGACGAGCTCTACGTTACCTGGACCGCACCCCTTCGCCCGCAGTACCGGAAAAGGCCCAGGCCAGCAGGGCCGATCCGCCGGACGACGCTTCGAGGAGGGCTCCGCACATGCCACGCACCGTCATCCGGGGCGGCCTGGTCATCACCGCGGCCGACGAGACACACGCCGACGTGCTGGTCGAGGACGGCCGCGTCGCCGCGCTCGCCGCCCACGACTCCGACGCCGCCCGCGGCTGGACCGCCGAGCGCGTCATCGACGCCACCGGCCTGTACGTCATCCCGGGCGGCGTGGACGCCCACACCCACATGGAGCTGCCGTTCGGCGGCACGTCCGCCTCGGACACCTTCGAGACCGGCACCCGCGCCGCCGCCTGGGGCGGCACCACCACCATCGTCGACTTCGCCGTGCAGTCCGTGGGCGGCGGCCTGAGGGAGGGCCTGGACGCCTGGCACGCCAAGGCCGAGGGCGTGTGCGCCGTCGACTACGGCTTCCACATGATCCTCGCCGACGTCAACGAGGACACCCTCAAGGAGATGGACGTCCTCGTCGAGTCCGGTGTCACCAGTTTCAAGCTCTTCATGGCGTATCCGGGCGTCTTCTACAGCGACGACGGCCGGATCCTGCGGGCCATGCAGCGCTGCGCCGCCAACGGCGGCCTGATCATGATGCACGCCGAGAACGGCATCGCCATCGACGTCCTGGTCGAGCAGGCCCTGGCCGCGGGGAAGACCGACCCCCGCTACCACGGCGAGGTCCGCAAGGCCCTGCTGGAGTCCGAGGCCACCCACCGCGCCATCCAGCTCTCCCGCGTCGCCGGGTCCCCGCTGTACGTGGTGCACGTCTCCGCCGCCGAGGCCGTCGCCGAACTCGCCCGGGCCCGCGACATGGGCCTCAACGTCTTCGGCGAGACCTGCCCGCAGTACCTGTTCCTGTCCACCGACAACCTCGCGGAACCCGGCTTCGAGGGCGCCAAGTACGTCTGCTCGACCCCGCTGCGCCCCCGTGAGCACCAGGCCGCGCTGTGGCGGGCGCTGCGCACCGACGACCTGTCGGTGGTCTCCACCGACCACTGCCCGTTCTGCTTCACGGGCCAGAAGGAGCTGGGCCGCGGCGACTTCTCCAAGATCCCCAACGGTCTGCCGGGCGTGGAGAACCGCATGGACCTGCTCCACCAGGCCGTCCTCGACGGGCACATCTCCCGCCGCCGCTGGATCGAGATCGCCTGCGCCACCCCCGCGCGCATGTTCGGCCTCTATCCGCGCAAGGGCACCATCGCGCCCGGCTCGGACGCCGACATCGTGCTGTACGACCCGCACACCCCGCAGGTGATCTCGGCCGCCACCCACCACATGAACGTCGACTACTCCGCGTACGAGGGCAGGCAGGTCACCGGCCAGGTCCGCACGGTCCTCTCCCGCGGTGTGCCGGTCCTGGACAACCGCGCCTGGGTCGGCCGCCCCGGGCACGGCAGGTTCCTGCCCCGCGGCACCTGCCAGTACCTGATCTGACCCACCCCCACCCCGACCCCGACTCCGACTCCGCCCCGGCCTCCCCGGCCGCACGGCACGTCACCAGGCCCAGGGAGGGCATCGTGGACTTCGGACTCGTCCTCCAGACCGACCCGCCGGGCTCGGCCGTCGTCGGGCTGATGCAGCGCGCGGAGCGCAACGGGTTCCGCCACGGCTGGACGTTCGACTCCGTCGTGCTGTGGCAGGAGCCGTTCGTCATCCACAGCCGCATCCTCGCCTCCACCACCCGGCTGACCGTGGGCCCCATGGTCACCAACCCCAGCACCCGGAGCTGGGAGGTCACCGCCTCCACCTTCGCCACCCTGAACGAGATGTACGGCAACCGCACCGTGTGCGGCATCGGGCGCGGCGACTCCGCGCTGCGGGTGGCCGGGCGCAGGCCCGCGACCCTGGCCACCGTCGCCGAGGCCATGCACGTCATCAAGGAGCTCGCCGAGGGCCGCGAGGCGGTCGTGGACGGCACCCCGATCCGGCTGCCGTGGGTGAGGGACGGGCAACTGCCGGTGTGGATGGCCGCCTACGGGCCCAAGGCGCTGGCCCTGGCCGGGCGGCAGGCGGACGGGTTCATCCTCCAGCTCGCCGACCCGTACCTGACGGAGTGGATGGTCCGCTCGGTGCGCGCCGCCGCCGCGGAGGCGGGCCGCGACCCGGACGCGGTGACGATCTGCGTGGCCGCCCCCGCGTACATCGGCGACGACCTGGCGCACGCCCGCGAGCAGTGCCGCTGGTTCGGCGGGATGGTCGGCAACCACGTCGCCGACCTCGTCGCTCGCTACGGCGAGCACTCCGCGGCCGTCCCCGAGGCACTGACCGCCTACATCAAGGGCCGCTCCGGCTACGACTACCGCCACCACGGCCGCGCGGGGAACCCCGACACCGCGTTCGTGCCCGACGGGATCGTGGACCGCTTCTGCCTGCTGGGGCCGCCAGAGGCGCACATCGAGAAGCTCCGGCGACTGCGGGAGCTGGGGGTGGACCAGTTCGCGGTCTACGCGATGCACGACGCCAAGGAGGCGACGATCGACGCCTACGGCGCGACGGTGATCCCCGCGCTGAGCGGCTGAGCGTCGCTGCCCGGGCGGGAGCGGGGCTGCCCGCGGCGGCCGGGACGCCGAAGCCCCCGGACCCCCGCCGGGGCTGCCCCCGGACTCCGCCGGGGCCGCCGCCGACGGGCCCCGGAAAGACCCTGCCACCGGTGCGGAGGCCCCGCCCTCCGGACCCCGCCGACCCCCGTCCCACCCCGCACGAAAGGGCGCCGCTCCATGACAGCCACCGCCCCCGTCCCCGCGCAGATCACCCACCCCGACGGCCGGGTCGAGCTCGCTCCCGGGGCGTCCGCGCCTTCCGGGCGCTACGCCAACGCCGACCTGCTGCCGGTGCCCGTCGCCGAGCGCCGGTGGACCACCTACAACTTCGCCGCCCTGTGGATAGGCATGGCGGTGAACATCCCCTCCTGGACCCTGGCCGCGGGCCTGGTGACCGTCGGCATGGACTGGAAGCAGGCGGTGCTCACCATCGCCCTCGGCAATGTGATCGTGCTGCTGCCGATGCTGCTCACCGGCCACGCCGGGCCCAAGTACGGCATCCCGTTCCCCGTGCTGGCCCGCGCCTCCTTCGGGGTGCTCGGCGCCAACCTGCCCGCGCTGCTGCGCGGCCTGGTGGCCTGCGGCTGGTTCGGCATCCAGACCTGGATCGGCGGCCAGAGCATCTACTACCTGGCCGGGCGGATCTTCGGCGCGGGCAGTTGGTGGGCCGACGCGGGCCACATCGGCGGCTACCCGTGGACGCAGTGGCTGTCCTTCGCGCTGTTCTGGGTGCTGGAGATCGTCATCATCCTGCGCGGCATGGACGCGGTGCGCCGACTGGAGAACTGGGCGGCGCCGCTGATGCTGCTCGGCGCGGTCGCGCTGCTGGTGTGGATCTCGGTCAAGGCGGGCGGCTTCGGCCCGCTGCTCGACCAGCCGTCCGAGCTGGGCTGGGGCGCGGAGTTCTGGGAGAAGTTCTTCCCCAGCCTGATGGCCATGATCGGCTTCTGGTCCACGCTGTCGCTGAACATCCCCGACTTCACCCGGTTCGGCGCCAGCCAGCGCGCCCAGACCTGGGGCCAGACCCTGGGCCTGCCCACCACCATGGCGGCGTTCGCCCTGATCTCGGTGCTGGTCACCTCCGGGTCCCAGGCCGTCTTCGGCGAGCCGATCTGGGACCCGAGCGAGCTGGCCGCGCGGATGGACAGCCGGATCGGGATCGTCTTCGCCCTGTTCGTGGTGCTGCTGGCGACCCTGACCACCAACATCGCCGCCAACCTGGTCAGCCCCGCCTACGACCTGTCCAACCTCGCGCCCCGGGTGATCACCTTCCGCATCGGCGCCCTGATCACCTGCGTGGTCGGCGTGCTGATCTTCCCGTGGAAGCTGATCGAGAACCCGGACGTGTACATCTTCACCTGGCTCGGCACCGTCGGCGGCATGCTCGGCACCGTCGCGGGCGTGCTGGTCGCCGACTACTGGATCCTGCGCCGCACCCTGCTGCACATCGACGAGCTGTACCGGGCGGAGGCGTCCCGGTACTGGTACCACCGCGGCTGGAACTGGCGGGCCGTGGCCGCGTTCACCGTCGGCGCCCTGCTCGCCGTCGGCGGGTCCTACTCGGCGCCAGGCGCGGGCCCGTTCCCCGCCGACGGCCTGATCCCCGCGCTGAAACCGCTCGCCGACTACGGCTGGGCGGTCGGCTTCGCCTCCTCGCTGGTGCTGTACGCGCTGCTGTCCCGGCTGGCCCCGCACCGGCAGGAGCCGACCGCCGCCACGGCGCGGAAGTAGATCTGCGACAGTGAGGGCATGACACGCAGCGCAGTCGACGCCGTCGTGGTGGGGGCGGGTCCGAACGGCCTGACCGCCGCGGTCACCCTCGCCGAGGCGGGTCTCGAGGTCGCCGTCCACGAGGCCGCGGACACCGTGGGCGGCGGGGCGCGCACCGAGGACCTCGCCCCCGGCTTCCGGTACGACACCTGCTCGGCGGTGCACCCCACCGGCGCGGGCTCGCCGGTGTTCGCGCGGATGCCGCTGGCCGAGCACGGCCTGGAGTGGGTGCACCACGAGCTGCCGCTCGCGCACCCGTTCCCGGACGGCTCGGCGGCGGTGCTGGCCCGGTCGGTGGGCGAGACCGCGGCCTCCCTAGGCGAGGACGCGGCGGCCTACCGGCGGCTGGTCGCCCCGTTCGTGGGGCGCTGGCCGGAGCTGGTGCGCGACGTGATGCGGGCGCCGCTGTCCGCCCCGCCGCGCAGCCCGCTGCTGACGGCGCGGATGGGGCTGCTCGGGGTGCTGCCCGCCACCGTGCTCGGGCGGCTGTTCGCCGGGGAGCGGGCGCGGGGCCTGCTCGCGGGGATGAGCGGGCACGGCATCGCCCCGCTGGGCAGCCTCACCACCGCCGGGTTCGGGCTGATGTTCGCCATCGCCGGGCACGACGTGGGCTGGCCGATCGCCCGCGGCGGCTCCCAGGCGATCTCCGACGCCCTGGCCGGGTATCTGCGCTCCCTCGGCGGGACGATCACCACCGGCCACCGGGTGCGGTCCCTGGACGAGCTGCCGCGCGCCCGCGCCTACCTGTTCGACACCGCGCCCGAGGGCCTGGTGGAGATCGCCGGGCGGCACCTGCCCGCCCGCACCGCCCGGGCCATGGCCCGCCACCCGCACGGCCCCGCCGTCTTCAAGATCGACTACGCGCTGGACGGGCCCGTGCCGTGGACCTCGCCCGAGGCCGGGCGGGCCGGGACGGTGCACCTGGGCCCGACGGCGCGGGAGATCGACGCGGCGCTGACCGACGCCACCCGGGGACGAGTGCCGAAGGTGCCGTTCCTGCTCACCGGCCAGCCCACCCTGGCCGACCCGGGCCGGGCACCCGAGGGCAAGCACGTGTTCTGGGCGTACGGCCACGTCCCGCACGGCTGGAAGGGTGACGCCACCGAGGCCGTGGAGCGCCAGATCGAGCGCTTCGCCCCGGGCTTCCGCGACCTCGTCCTCACCCGCAGGGTCACCACGCCCGCCGACCTGGAGGCGCACAACCCGAACTACGCCGGGGGCGGCATCAGCACCGGCACCACCGCGGGACTGCGCTCGGTGTTCCGCCCCACCTTCGCTCCCGTCCCCTACGCCACCGGCAACCCCGCCCTGTACCTGTGCTCCTCCGCCACACCGCCCGGGCCCGGCGTGCACGGCCTGTGCGGCCACCACGCCGCCCGCACCGCGCTGCGCCGTGTCTTCGGCCGCCGCCGGTGACGGCGGCACCGGTTGCGGGGCGGGTGCCGCCTACAGCTCCGGGCGGGGACCGGATAGGGTCCCCACGGTTGTCACCAGGGAACGAGGGGGCCACGTGCCGGGCGTACGACGGGTGCTGATCGCGGCGGACAAGTTCAAGGGCTCGCTGACGGCCGTGGAGGTGGCCCGCCATCTGACGGCCGGGCTGCTGCGCGCCGCCCCGGACCTCGCCGTGGCCGCGCTGCCGGTCGCCGACGGCGGCGACGGGACGGTGGACGCGGCCGTCGCGGCCGGGTTCGAGCGGCGGGAGCTCGATGTGGCGGGCCCGCTCGGCACCCCGGTCCGGGCCGCGTTCGCGCTGCGCGGGACCACCGCCGTGGTGGAGATGGCCGAGGCGTCCGGGCTGCGCAGGCTGCCCCCGGGCGGGTTCGCGCCGCTGGACGCGGGCACGCACGGCACCGGCGAGCTGATCGCGGCCGCGCTGGACGCGGGGGCCCGCACCATCGTGCTCGGCGTGGGCGGCAGCGCCACCACCGACGGCGGCGCGGGTATGCTCACCGCGCTCGGCGCCCGCCTGCTGGACGGCTCCGGCAACCCGCTCGCCCCCGGCGGCGGCCCCCTGCGCCACCTGGCCTCCGCCGACCTCACCGGCCTCGACCCGCGCCTGGCGGACACCGAGGTGATCCTGGCCAGCGACGTGGACAACCCGCTGCTCGGCCCCACCGGCGCCGCCGCGGTCTACGGCCCGCAGAAGGGCGCCTCCGCCGAGGACGTCGCGGCCCTGGACGCGGCGCTCGCCCACTACGCCGAGGTGCTGGGCCGCACCGGGACGGCACGGGCACCCGGCGCCGGGGCCGCGGGCGGGGTCGGCTTCGGGGCGCTGGCCGCGCTCGGCGCCGTCCGCAGGCCCGGCATCGAGGTGCTGCTTGAGGTGCTGGGCTTCCACCAGGCGCTGCGCGACGCCGACCTGGTGATCACGGGGGAGGGCTCCCTGGACACCCAGACCCTGCACGGCAAGGCCCCCGTGGGCGTCGCCCGGGCCGCCCGCGAGCAGGGCCGCCCCGTCCTGGCCGTCTGCGGCCGCCTCGCCCTCACCGGCCCCGACCTGGAGAAGGCGGGCATCACCCGCGCCTACGCCCTGACCACCCTGGAACCGGACCCCGCCCGCTCCATGTCCCAGGCGGGCCCCCTCCTGCAAACCCTGGGCGAACAACTCGCCAAGGACCTCGCCACTCTCTGAGGGGGAGGGACGGGACCCGGAGGCGGCACCCCCGGTCCGGGCCGGACGGAGTCCGGAGACCGGGCCAGGGCTGAGCCCCGAGCGGGGGCCGGGTCCGGAGCCTCGGCCGCGGGTGGAACCCGCACAGCCCCACCCGGCCCCGGAAGGACCCTCCACCGGGTCCCGGGGCGGAGCCCCGGGCGGGGGTTCAGGGGGCGAAGCCCCCTGGCCTCCGGAGGACCCACAACAACACCACCCACACAACAAACAACAGGGCCCCAAGCCGTAAGGCTTGGGGCCCCGAGCGGGAAGCGCTACGGCAACTGCGCCGCCCGCGCCTCCCTCCGATTGTCCCGCACCGTGTTGATCCGCCGCGCCGTGGCGAACAGCGGAATCACCGCCGCGAGCAGCAACTGGAGCGCGGCGCCCATGTGCAGCAGCGCCGTCGCGCCCGGCGCGTCCACCGTCCACGCCGCCAGGCAGGCCATGCTGAGGAAGATCCAGCACAGCGTGGCCATGGCCAGCCGCCCCCTGGGCTTGGGGTACTCCACCCGGCTCACCATCAGCCAGGCCACCGCCACGATCGCCGCCAGCGTCGGGATGAACGGCAGCTCGAGCAGCACCACGGAGATCACGGTGAGCGCGCCGAACGGGCTCGGCATGCCCTGGAAGACGCCGTCCGGCATGGTGGTGCAGGAGAACCTGGCGAGTCTGAGCACCACGGCGAGCAGCAGCACGATCGCGGTGACCGCCGCCGCCCGCTGGTGCGCGTCGTCGGCGACCATCCCCCACACCAGCACGAAGTACGCGGGCGCCAGCCCGAAGCTGGTGAGGTCGGAGAGGTTGTCCAGCTCCGCGCCCATCGCCGAGCTGCGCAGCTTGCGCGCCACCAAGCCGTCGCACAGGTCGAACACCGAGGCGAGCAGCATCAGGATCACGGCGGTGGCGGCGCTGTGCCGGGCCATGCCCCCGTCGGTCTCGCCGAGCAGGTGCGGCACCAGGACGCCGGTGGTGGTGAAGTACACGGCCAGGAAGCCGCACGCGGCGTTGCCGAGGGTCAGCGCGTCCGCTATCGACAGCCGCATCGACAGCGGCATCTCGTCCGGCTCCTCCTCGACCGCGTCCGGCACCCAGCCGGCCTTGGTATCGGGATCAATCACGGTCAAGACGTGTCACCCCCGCCTTCGTGGCCTGCCCCACTTCGACCGCGGGCGCGATGCCCTCGGGGAGGTAGACGTCGACTCGCGAACCGAAGCGGATCAGCCCGACCCGCTCGCCCTGCTCGACCTTGGCGCCCTCGTCCAGGTAGGGCACGATGCGCCGGGCGACGGTGCCCGCGATCTGCACCATCTCCAGGTCGCCGAGCTCGGTGTCGAAGTGCCACACCACCCGCTCGTTGTGCTCGCTCTCCTTGTTGAACGCCGGAACGAAACCGCCGGGCACATGCTCGACGGAGGTGATCGTCCCGGCCGCGGGAGCGCGGTTGACGTGGACGTTCAGCGGGCTCATGAAGATGGCCACCCGGGTGCGCCCGTCCCGCCACGGCATGATGCTCTGCACCACCCCGTCCGCGGGCGAGATCACGCGTCCCGTGGCGATCTCCCGCTCCGGGTCGCGGAAGAACCACAGCATCGCGGCGGTGAGGGCGGTCGCCGGTACCGCGGCCGCGGCCCAGCGCCCGGACCTGCGGGACCTGGCCAGGCACAGCGCCGCGGTGGCGGCCGTCGGCAGCAGCCACGGCGACGAGCCGCGCGCGAGGGTGACGCGGCCTCGCCGCGGTGAGAGACCCGCGCTCCGCGCCCACGCGCTCTCCCCGCCGTTTCCGGGCGGGGCGAGATGGGCAGGAGAGTTCCAGGCCGCTCCCTCAGCAGGCGCAGAGGATGACGTAGAGGGCTGGCTGTGGGGCATGGAAGACCTTCGTAGCGGAGGATGCCGCAAGAAAAATCGGGGACGGCGGCTTTCCACGATGGTATCGGGACTGCCACCCAACTGGGCAAGCCAGAGCGTGAGTCCATGGCTGGAATGAGGAGAGCCTTCGATGCTTTCTCCTGCCCACACTCGCCCGAAAATCCTCGCGAAACCGGACATTCAGCCCGGTAGGCGGTACTCCTCCAGCAGCCTTCGACCGATGATCATTTTCTGGATCTCTGCGGTCCCCTCGCCGATGAGCAGCATCGGCGCTTCCCGGTAGAGCCGCTCGATCTCGTACTCCTTGGAGAACCCGTAACCACCGTGGATGCGGAACGAGTCCTCCACGACCTCTTTGCAGTATTCCGAGGCCAGGTACTTCGCCATGCCCGCTTCCAGGTCATTGCGCTGACCCGAATCCTTCTTCCTGGCGGCCATCACCATCATCTGGTGGGCGGCCTCCACCTTCGTGGCCATTTCGGCCAGCTTGAACTGGATGGCCTGGTGCTGCGCGATGGGCTTGCCGAAGGTCTGCCGCTGCTGCGCGTACGCCACGCCCAGCTCGAACGCGCGCAGCGCCACCCCGCAGCCCCGCGCGGCGACGTTGACCCGGCCGACCTCGACGCCGTCCATCATGTGGTAGAAGCCGCGCCCGGTGGCCCCGCCGAGCACCCGGTCCGCCGGGACCCGCACCCTGTCGAGGACCAGCTCGGTGGTGTCGACGCCCTTGTAGCCCATCTTCTCGATGCGGCCGGGCACGGTCAGGCCGGGCACCGTCCGGTTCTCGCCGAAGCCGGGCTCCTTCTCGATCAGGAACGTGGTCAGCGACCGGTGCGGCGGGGCGTCGGCGGGCAGGCCCTCGTCGGTGCGGCACAGCACCGCGACCAGGTTCGAGCTGCCGCCGTTGGTCAGCCACATCTTCTGCCCGGTGATCACGAAGTCCTCGCCGTCGCGCTCCGCCCTGGTGCGGATCGCCGCGACGTCCGAGCCCAGGCCCGGCTCGGACATGGAGAACGCGCCGCGGACCTCGCCCGCGGCCATCCGCGGCAGGAAGTGGTCGCGCTGCTCCCGGGTGCCGTGCTTGAGCAGCATGTGCGCCACGATGAAGTGGGTGTTCACGATCCCCGACACGCTCATCCAGCCGCGGGCGATCTCCTCCACGGTCAGCGCGTAGGTCAGCAGGGACTCGCCGAGGCCGCCGTACTCCTCGGGGATCATCAGGCCGAAGATGCCCAGGTCCTTCATGCCCTCGACGATCTCGGTCGGGTACTCGTCGCGGTGCTCCAGCTCGGTGGCGACCGGGATGATCTCCTTGTCGACGAAGTCCCGCACCGTGGCGAGGATGTCCCGCTGGACGTCGGTGAGTCCTTCTGTTCTTGCCAGGCGGCCCATGGTGGCTTCCTTACTCTTCCGGCCGGGTCGGGTGGGGGTGGCGCTGACTGTCGGGTGGGGAGGAGGGGCGGTCCTCCGGCGGCCGGGGGGCCGCCCCCGCCCCTACTCCTCCCGGGGCGTCGGGCGTCCCGGTTGTTCGCCGCCGCGGTCCTTCAGGTGGGCCTCCGTCGGCACCATCACCTTGCGGCGGAACACGCACACCACCGTGCCGTCCTGCTTGTAGCCGCGGGTCTCCACGTGGACGACGCCGCGGTCGGGCCGTGACCGGGAGGGGGTCTTGCCCAGGACGGTGGTCTCGCCGTACAGGGTGTCGCCGTGGAAGGTGGGGGCGATGTGCCGCAGCGACTCCACCTCCAGGTTGGCGATGGCCTTGCCGGACACGTCGGGCACGGACATGCCCAGCAGCAGCGAGTAGACGTAGTTGCCCACCACCACGTTCCTGCCGAACTGGGTGGTCTCCTCCGCGTAGTGCGCGTCCAGGTGCAGGGGGTGGTGGTTCATGGTGAGCAGGCAGAACAGGTGGTCGTCGTACTCGGTGATGGTCTTCCCCGGCCAGTGCCGGTAGACCGCGCCGACCTCGAACTCTTCGAAGGTGCGTCCGAACTGCATGGGGGCCTCTCGGTGGGGTGGGGCGTGCGGTCCCCGGCCCTCCCGGCGAGGGGGTTGGTGGGAGGGCCGGGGCCCCGGTCTCCCTCCTGTGGAAGCCGGGGGTCAGACGGCCCCGGCGGCGGCCGGGGCGGGGCGGCGCGTCAGCCGGCGGGCGGCTCGAACTTGCTGGTGCGGGTCATCCCGGCGGCGCGGCCCTTGCCCGCCACGACCAGCGCCATCTTGCGGGACGCCTCGTCGATCATCTCGTCGCCGAGCATCGCCGAGCCCTTCCTGCCGCCCGCCTCCGAGGTGTGGTACTCGTACGCGTCCAGGATGAGCTCCGCGTGGTCGTAGTCCTCCTGGGACGGCGAGAACACCTCGTTGGCGGCGTCGATCTGGCCGGGGTGCAGCACCCACTTGCCGTCGTAGCCGAGCGCCGCCGCGCGCCCGGCCACCTCGCGGAAGCCGTCCACGTTCCTGATCTGGAGGTACGGGCCGTCGATCGCCTGGAGGTCGTGGGCGCGGGCGGCCATGAGGATCCGCATCAGGATGTAGTGGTACGCGTCGGCGGGGTAGCCCGGCGGCTGCTCGCCCACCACGAGCGACTTCATGTTGATCGACGCCATGAAGTCGGCCGGGCCGAAGACGATCGTCTCCAGGCGGGGGGACGCGGCGGCGATCTCGTCCACGTTCACCAGGCCGCGCGCGTTCTCGATCTGCGCCTCGACGCCGATCCGGCCGATCTCGAAGCCCATGGTCTTCTCGATCTGGGTGAGCAGCATGTCCAGCGCCCTGATCTGGGTGGCGTCCTGCACCTTGGGCAGCATCACGCAGTCCAGGTTGGGGCCGGCGCCCTCGACGACCGTGACCACGTCGCGGTACGTCCAGTGCGTGGTCCAGTCGTTCACCCGGACCACGCGGGTCTTCCCGGTCCAGTCGCCGTTGTTCAGCGCGTCCACCACCAGGTGCCGCGCCTCCTCCTTCGCCAGGGGCGCGCAGGCGTCCTCCAGGTCCAGGAACACCTGGTCGGCGGGGAGGCCCTGGGCCTTCTCCAGGAAGCGCGGATTGCTGCCGGGCACGGCGAGGCAGGAGCGGCGGGGGCGCAGGCGGTTGACGGTCATGGGGAAAGCGGTCCTCTCGACTGAGCCGTGGTCACCGTGCGGTGGCCGGGGTGGGGGCGGCGGCCCGCGGGGCGAGCCCGCGGGCCAGCCGGATCTCGTCGACGATACGTCCGACGATCTCCGTGATGCCGAAGTCCTTCGGGGTGAACACGGCCGCGACCCCGGCCGCGCGCAGCGCCTCGGCGTCCGCCGGCGGGATGATGCCGCCGACGACCACCGGCACGTCGTCCGCCCCGGCCCGCCGCAGCCGCGCCAGCACGTCCGGGACCAGCTCCGCGTGCGAGCCGGACAGGATCGACAGGCCCACGCAGTGCACGTCCTCGGCCACCGCGGCGGCGACGATCTGCTCCGGGGTGAGCCTGATGCCCTGGTACACCACCTCGAACCCGGCGTCGCGGGCGCGCACCGCGATCTGCTCCGCGCCGTTGGAGTGCCCGTCCAGCCCCGGCTTGCCGACCAGCAGCCGCAGCCGCCCGCCGAGCGCCTCCCCGGTGGCGGCGACCGCCTCGCGGACGGCGGCGAGCTCGCTGCCCGCCTGCGCCGCCGCCGTCACCGGCGCCCCGCCCACCCCGGTCGGGGCGCGGTACTCGCCGAACACCTCGCGCAGCACCGCCGCCCACTCCCCGGTGGTGGCGCCCGCCCGGGCGCACTCCAGCGTGGCCTCCATCAGATTGGCGTCCCCGTCCGCCGCCTCCTCGCGCAGCCGCCGCAGCGCCGCGTCCACCCGGGGGGCGTCCCGCTGCCCGCGCCACGCCCGGAGCGCGGCCAGCACCCGCCGCTCGGCGGACGGGTCCACGGTGGCCACCGCCGTGTCCAGGTCGGCGGTGAGCGGGCTCGGCTCGGTGGAGGTGAAGCAGTTCACCCCGACCACCCGCTCCTCGCCGGACTCGATCCGGGCCCGCCGCTCGGCGTGCGAGGCCACCAGCCGCGACTTGAGGTACCCCGACTCCACCGCCGGGATCACCCCGCCCATCTCCTCCACCCGCGCCATCTCCGCGCGGGCCGCCTCCACCAGCTCGGCGACCTTCGCCTCCACCACGGCGGAGCCGGTGAACAGGTCGCCGTACTCCAGCAGGTCGCTCTCGTGCGCCAGCACCTGCTGGATCCGCAGCGACCACTGCTGGTCCCAGGGCCGCGGCAGGCCCAGCGCCTCGTTCCACGCCGGGAGCTGCACGGCCCGGGCGCGGGCGTCCTTGGAGAGGGTGACGGCGAGCATCTCCAGCACGATCCGCTGGACGTTGTTCTCCGGCTGCGCCTCCGTCAGCCCCAGCGAGTTGACCTGCACGCCGTAGCGGAACCTGCGGTGGCGGGGGTCGGTCACGCCGTAGCGCTCGCGGGTGAGGGTGTCCCAGATGCGGGTGAACGCCCGCATCTTGCACATCTCCTCGACGAAGCGCACACCCGCGTTGACGAAGAAGGAGATCCGGCCGACGACCTCGCCCCTGCGCTCCCGCGGGATCCGCCCGGAGGCGAACACCGAGTCCAGCACCGCCACCGCCGTGCTCATCGCGTAGGCGATCTCCTGGACCGGGGTGGCCCCGGCCTCCTGGAGGTGGTAGCTGCAAATGTTGATCGGGTTCCACCTGGGGATGTGGTTCACCGTGTAGGTGATCACGTCCGTGGTCAGCCGCAGGGACGGCCCCGGGGGGAAGACGTGCGTCCCCCGGGAGAGGTACTCCTTGACGATGTCGTTCTGCGTGGTGCCAGAGAGCTCGGCGACGTCGGCGCCCTGCTCCTCGGCGACGACCTGGTACAGCGCCAGCAGCCACATGGCCGTGGCGTTGATCGTCATCGAGGTGTTCATGCCCTCGAGCGGGATGCCGTCGAACAGCCGCCGCATGTCGCCCAGGTGCGCCACCGGCACCCCGACCCGGCCGACCTCGCCCCTGGCCAGCACGTGGTCCGGGTCGTAGCCGGTCTGGGTCGGCAGGTCGAAGGCGACCGAGAGGCCCGTCTGGCCCTTGGCGAGATTGCGCCGGTAGAGGGCGTTGGACTCCTCCGCGGAGGAGTGGCCGGCGTACGTCCGCATCAGCCAGGGGCGGTCCTTGCCGGGTGGCGCCATGTCAGCCCGACCTTCCTGAGGCGGCCAGGGCGGCCTCGGGTTCACCCGCCGGCGCCCGGTCGGGCGTGCGGAACAGGTTGATCGCGTCGATGTGCTGCTCCCGCAGCTCCGGGTCGCGCACACCCATGCCCTCGCGGGGCGCCAGGCACAGCACGCCGACCTTGCCCTGGTGGAGGTTGCGGTGCACGTCGTACGCGGCCTGCCCGGTCTCCTGGAGGGAGTACGTCTTCGACAGGGTGGGGTGGATGCGGCCCTTGGCGATCAGCCGGTTGGCCTCCCACGCCTCGCGGTAGTTGGCGAAGTGCGAGCCGACGATGCGCTTCAGGCTCATCCACAGGTAGCGGTTGTCGTACTCGTGGACGTAGCCGGAGGTGGAGGCGCAGGTGACGACGGTGCCGCCCTTGCGGGTGACGTAGACCGAGGCGCCGAAGGTCTCCCGGCCGGGGTGCTCGAAGACGATGTCCACGTCCTCGCCGCCGGTCAGCTCCCTGATGCGCTTGCCGAACCGCTTCCACTCCCGGGTGTCCTGGGTGCGCTCGTCCTTCCAGAACCGGTAGCCCTCCGCGCCGCGGTCGATGACGGCGTCGGCGCCCATCGCCCGGCAGATGTCGGCCTTCGCGGGGGAGGAGACCACGCACACCGGGTTGGCTCCGGCCGCCAGGCACAGTTGCGTGGCGTAGGAGCCCAGGCCCCCCGAGGCGCCCCAGATGAGCACGTTGTCGCCCACCTTCATCCCGGCGCCGTTGCGGGAGACCAGTTGCCGGTAGGCGGTGGAGTTCACCAGGCCCGGGGCGGCGGCCTCCTCCCAGGACAGGTGGCGCGGCTTGGGCATGAGCTGGTTGGCCTTCACCAGCGCGATCTCGGCCAGGCCGCCGAAGTTGGTCTCGAAGCCCCAGATGCGCTGCTCGGGGTCGAGCATGGTGTCGTTGTGGCCGTCGGCTGCCTCCAGCTCGACGGACAGGCAGTGCGCCACCACCTCGTCGCCCGGCTGCCAGGCGTTCACCCCGGGGCCGGTGCGCAGCACCACGCCCGCCAGGTCGGAGCCGATGATGTGGTACGGCAGGTCGTGCCGCTTGGCCAGCGGGGACTGCCTGCCGTACCGCTCGAGGAAGGCGAACGTGGAGACGGGCTCGAAGATCGAGGTCCACACGCTGTTGTAGTTGACGGAGCTGGCCATCACGGCGACCAGGGCCTCGCCGGGGCCGAGCTCGGGGACCGGGACCTCGTCGACGTGCAGCGACTTGCGGGGGTCCTTGTCCCGGCCGGGCAGGCCGGCGAACATCTCGGTCTCGTCCTTGTGCACCGTCACGGCGCGGTAGGACTCGGGGAGGGGGAGGGCCGCGAAGTCCCGGGCCGTGGTGTCCGGCGCGAGGATCGCGTCGAGGATGTGATTCACGTGCTGCCTCCGGCGAAGCGTTGGGGAACGCTTGAGGGAACGCTGGGGTGAGCGGTGACGTCGGCGCGCGGTGGCGCGGAGGGTTGTGACGCGGTTCCCGTGGCACGGGTGGCCGTGGCGCGGGCGGGTCCGGGCGCTGGGGGACAGACGGCGTACGGGGGTGCTCCGTGCGCCGCCCGCTCGGACACCAGTCACGGTATGGCACGCCGTGCCACTCGTAAAGACACTGCGTGCCAAAAGTTTTCGGGGAGGTGACGGGGGCGTTGCGGGTGGGGGTGGGGGGCGTTTCCTCCGGAGGCCAGGGGGCTCCGCCCCCTGGACCCCCACCGGGGCTCCGCCCCGGCCCCCGGGTCGGGGGGTTGCTCGCGCGGAGGCCGGGGACTTGACCCTGGCTCACGCCGGGGTCGTGTCGCGGCTCCCGGAGGGAAGGGGGGCGCGTGCGCGGAGGCGGAACCTTTGACCCAGGCTCACGCCGGGGCTGTGTCGCGGCCCCCGGAGGGAGAGGGGGCGCGTGCGCGGAGGCGGGAGCTTCGCCCCGGCTCACGCCGGGGCTGTGGGCCCGTCGTCGGTGGGGCGGGATGCCGCGCGGGGGCTCGGGGGGCTGGGGCCGCCTGAACCCCCGCCGGGGTGCCGGCGCTGTGAGCGGTGGGGGTCAGCCCGTGCCGCGGGCCCTGAGGGCCTCCTCGATGGTGCGCATCACCTCGGGGAGGGGGGCGTCGGTGCGGGCGACCGTCACCAGGACGTCGCCGCCGGAGGAGACGGCCGCGGGGGCGGCCCTGCGGCGGCCCACGCCGATGCCGGTGCCGAACGTGCCGCGGATGACCTCGAAGGCGTGGTCGAGCTGGGCCTCCACGTCGCCCTTGCCGCCCGCGCGGAGCCAGCGCCGCAGGACGTGGTTGTGCGCCGCCACCACGGCCGTCGCCGCGACCTCGGCGAGCAGCGGGTCGTCGTCGCCGTCCAGGTGCGCGTCCGGCTCGAAGTGGCCCAGCAGATAGCGGGTGAACAGCCGCTGGTAGCGGGCCACCGAGGCGATCTCCCGCTCCCGCAGCGCCGGGACCTCCCGGGTGAGCCGGTAGCGCTCCACCGACACCTCGGGGGACTCGGCGTACATCCGCAGCACCTCCTTGATGCCGCGGCACACGGTGTCGAGGGGGTTCTCGTGCGGGTCGGCCGCGCTCAGCAGCGCCTCGCAGCGGGCCAGGGTGTCGTCGTGGTCCGGGAAGATCGCCTCTTCCTTGGACTTGAAGTGCCGGAAGAACGTCCTGCGGGCCACCCCCGCGGCCTGGGCGATCTCGTCCACCGTGGTCGCCTCGTAGCCGCGGGAGGCGAACAGCCTCATCGCCGCGGCGGCCAGGTCCTGGCGCACCCGGTGCCGCTGCGCCGACTGGCGGCGGCCGTTGACGGGCTCCGGGAGGGGGGTGTCCGGTGGTGTTGCGCTGGCACGAGCCTGAGACATGTGCGGAACGTAACACGCGGGGACCGGAGTACTCCTCCCCGTTCGGGTCGAACGGGAGCGGAGGGCGGGTCCGCCGGGGTCGAGCAGCCCGCCCCACCCGGAGGGGGCGGGCCGCCCGGCGCCGCGGTCGGGCGGCCGGCCTACGGGGGGCGGCTCAGGCGGCCCTGGCATGCTCGCGGAAGCCGCGGCCCGTCTTGCGGCCCAGGCACCCCGCCGCCACCAGGTGCTCCAGCAGCGGCGCCGGGGCCAGGCCGGGCTCGCGGAACTCCCGGTGCAGCACCCGCTGGATGGCCAGCGAGACGTCCAGGCCCACCACGTCGAGCAGTTCGAACGGGCCCATCGGGTACCCGCCGCCCAGCTTCATCGCGGTGTCCACGTCGTCCACGCCCGCGTAGTGGGACTGGAGCATCTTCACCGCGTTGTTCAGGTACGGGAAGAGCAGCGCGTTGACGATGAACCCGGCGCGGTCCTGGCAGTCCACGGGGTGCTTGCGCAGGGAGGCGGCCACGGCGCGCACGGTGGCGTGCGTGTCGTCGGCGGTGAGCACCGTGCGCACCACCTCCACCAGTTTCATCGCGGGCGCCGGGTTGAAGAAGTGCATGCCGATCACGTCGCCGGGGCGGGAGGTGGCCCGGGCGCAGGCGATCACGGGCAGGGACGAGGTGGTCGTGGCGAGGACCGCGCCGGGCCGGCAGATCCGGTCGAGCTCGGCGAACAGGGCCCGCTTGACCGCGAGGTCCTCGGCGACCGCCTCCACCACCAGGTCGGCGTCGGCGAGCGCGCCGAGGGTGGCCGCGGTGCGCACCCGGGCCAGCGCCGCGTCCCGCGCGTCCTTGCCCAGCCTGCCCCGGGAGACGGAGCGGTCCAGGGAGGAGGTGAGCGCGGCCAGCGCCCGCCCGGCCTTGTCCTCGCCGCGCGCGACGAGCGCGACCTGGTAACCGGCCTTCGCGAACACCTCGGCGATCCCGGTGGCCATGGTGCCGGACCCGGCGACGCCGACCGAGGCGACGGCGCGGGCCGCGGCGGGCGCCGCCGACGGGTCGGGGGTGAGCGCGTCCGGCACGACGGCGGGGGAGCCGGGCGCGGCGTAGGTGTAGAAGCCGCGGCCGGTCTTGCGGCCGAGCAGCCCGGCGGCCGTCAACTGCCTCAGCACGGGGGCGGGGGCGTGCAGCCGGTCCCCGGAGGCGTCGTACATCGCCTCCAGCACGGTCCGCGCGGTGTCGACGCCGATCAGGTCGAGCAGCGCCAGCGGGCCCATCGGCAGGCCGCAGCCGAGCCGCATGGCCGCGTCGATGTCCTCCCGGGAGGCGTACCGCGACTCGTACATGGCGGCGGCCTGGTTGAGGTAGCCGAACAGCAGCCCGTCGGCGAGGAAGCCGGGGCGGTCGCCGACGGCCACCGGGCTCTTGCCGAGCTGCCGGGCGAGCTCGGTGACGGTGGCGGCGGCCCGCGGCGAGGTGAGCACGGTGGAGACGACCTCCACCAGCTCCATCAGCGGCGCCGGGTTGAAGAAGTGCAGGCCGAGCACCCGGTCGGGCCGGGCGGTGGCGGAGGAGATCCGGGTGACGGACAGGGCGTTGGTGCCGGTGGCGAGGATCGCGTCGGGCCGGCAGATCCGGTCCAGCTCGGCGAAGACGGCGAGCTTGACGTCCAGCAGCTCGGGCACGACCTCGATCACCAGGTCGGCGTCGGCGGCGGCCCGCAGGTCGGGGAGGGTGCGGAACCGGGCCACGACGGCGGCCCGCTCGGACTCGGTGATCCGGCCGCGCTCCACGCAGCGGGCGGTGGAGCGTTCCAGGGCGGCGCGGGCGGCGAGGGCCGCGCTGTCGTCGGTGTCGATGCCGACGACCTCGCGGCCGCTGCGGGCCATGACCTCGGCGATGCCGGCGCCCATGGTGCCCAGGCCGACGACGGCGACGGTGGGACAGGGTTTCACCGCGGTGGGGCGGTCCATTGGTGCTCCCTGAGGGTGTGACGGCGTGGCCACGCGGCCGGTCGGGGCCGGTGGCGGCTGGCAGGAGCCCGCCGGGCACGCGGGTGCCCGGGGAGGTGGCGCCGGCCCTGTCCCGGGGCCGTGCCGTGGAGAAGACGTGCCGTGGAGAAGAGGTGAGGTGCTCACGTCGGGGACCGCGTCACCCGGCCGCCGCGTGCCTGCCTGGGCCTTCCGCGGTGGCGGGGCCCGGCTGTGGAGCAGACTCTAACTCGCCGGTAACCCGGGCGCCAGGGTCCGGCTCACATCAGGCTGAGCTGGGCCGGGCCCTCCTGGGGGCCGGGCGCGGGCCGGTGCGTCACCCGGCGGTGCGGGGACGGCCGGCTCGGGGCGCAGCCGTACTCGGCGGCCAGCTCGTGCACCTGCCCGGTGATCCGCCGCTGGTACCAGCGCGGGGCGTAGGCGCCGCCCGCGTACAGCGCCTCGTACCGCCCGACCAGGCCCGGGTGGTGCTCGGCCAGCCAGGCCATGTACCACTCGCGGGCGCCGGGCCGCAGGTGGAGCACCAGCGGGGTGACCGAGGTGGCCCCGGCCTCGGCGACGGCGCGCACGGCGGCGCGCAACTGGGCGGGGGAGTCGCTGAGGTACGGCAGGACGGGCGCCATCAGGACGGCGCAGGGCACGCCGTTGTCGTTGAGGGTGCGGCACACCTCCAGACGCCTGCCCGGGGACGGCGTGCCGGGTTCGACCGTGCGCCACAGGTCGGGGTCGAGGCAGGCCACCGACACGGCGGTGCCCACCTCGGTGACCTCGGCGGCCTCCTTGAGCAGCTCCAGGTCGCGCAGGATCAGCGAGCCCTTGGTGAGGATGGAGAACGGGTTGGCGTGGTCGCGCAGGGCCGTGATGATCCCGGGCATCAACCGGTACCGGCCCTCCGCCCTCTGGTAGCAGTCGACGTTGGTGCCCATGGCGATGTGCTCGCCCCGCCAGCGCGGCGCGGCGAGCTCGCGGCGCAGCAGCTCGGGGGCGTTGACCTTGACCACGATCTGGGTGTCGAAGCCGACGCCGGTGTCCAGGTCCAGATAGCCGTGGGTGCGGCGGGCGAAGCAGTACACGCAGGCGTGCGAGCAGCCGCGGTAGGGGTTGACCGTCCACTCGAACGGCATCCGGGAGGCGCCCGGCACCCGGTTGACGATGGAGCGGGCCCGCACCTCGTGGAAGGTGATGCCGCGGAAGCCCGGGGTGTCGAAGGTGCGGCTCACCACGTCGGTGCCGAACAGCGCCGGAGCGGCCGCGGTGCGGTCGTCGAGGCCCAGATTGTCCCAGCGCATGGTGGTGCCTCCTCAGTCGTCCTCCCTCCACATTAGAACGCGTATTCGATTTGCTCCAGTGGGAGGAGGGAACGGAGCGCGCGGGCGGCGGCGAAGCGCACGCGTCCGGGCGCCGCCGCCCCGCCCCGGCGCGCACCCGCCCGGCCGTCCGTGGTTGGCTGGGCGCGACCGCGCACACGCGGTGAGCGCACGAGCACATCTCACGAGAAAGGCCCGGCGATGGCACAGGTCGAGGCGGAGACCCAGCGGGTGATCACGGCCGCTCCCGAGCGCGTCCACCAGGCGCTCGCCGACTACCGCGGCACCCGGCAGCGGCTGCTTCCCGAGCAGTTCGGCGAGTACGAGGTCCGCGAGGGCGGCACCGGCGCGGGCACCGTCGTCCACTGGCGGCTCCAGGCCACCTCCAAGCGGGTCCGCGACTGCCTGATGCGGGTCACCGAGCCCACCCCGGGGCAGTTGGTGGAGAGCGACGCCAACTCCACGATGGTCACCACATGGACCGTCACGCCTTCGGGTGAAGGCCGGTCCAGGGTCGTCGTCCGCACCACCTGGACCGGCGCGGGCGGCATCGGCGGATTCTTCGAACGCACCTTCGCGCCGAAGGGCCTCAACCGCATCCAGGACGCCGTGCTCGCCCGGCTCGCGGCCGAGGTCGAGTGACGGACGCGGACCCCCGGTCGCCCCCGGATTGTGCAGACCACCGACGGGGCGCCCGGCCGTGGCCGTACCGTGTAACCGCTGTCACGGACCCGTGCGCCGCCCGGACGGGCACGGGCCAGGCGCGAACCGGGAAGGGGCTTCACCACCATGGAGCGTCAGCGCACCGAGGCACCGGGGCACCACGACGGGGCGTCCGCGGGGCGGATCCCGCTCGCGGTCGCCGTGGTGGACGGCGCGGGAACGGTGACGCACTGGAGCAGCGGCGCCCGGACGCTGTTCGGCGTGCCCCGGCAGGAGGCCGTGGGCGCCCCGGCAGCCGACCTGCTGCCGATCGGCGGTGCCCTGCACCCGCTCGGCGCGCCGGGCGGGGACGCCGGACCCGGGCGGGACCCGGCCGCCGGGCGCGTCGGGAAGGGCCCCGGCGGCCTCGGCGGCGCCCCGGGGAGCGACCTCGACAGCGACCTCGACACCCCCGTGGACGGCTCCGCGCCCTACCCGAGCGCGGGCCGCGCCCGGGTGCACCGCGCCGGCGGCGCCGCGCGCGAGGTGCTGTGGTGGGCCTACCCGCTGTTCGGGCCGGGCCAGGCGCGGCTGCTCGTGCTCGCCGCGGACGCCGCGCGCTGCGACGCCCGCACCCTGGCCGAGGGCCCGGGCGCGGGGGAGGGCGACTGGCCGTTCGACACCCAGGTCGCGCCCGGGTTCGCCCTGCACACCGAGTTCCCCGGCGCCGACCGGCTCGCCCGGCAGTTGCCCGAGATCCTGCCGAACACCGGCCCGGCCGCCGCCGAGCGCATCGTCTCCCAGGTCCTCGAACTCGGCTACCCCGTGCTGGACCTGAGCGTGCACCGCCGGGTCCCCGTCACCCCCGACTGGGGCGTGCCGCGCCGCCCGCCCCGCGCCGGGGCCGCCCCGCCCGCCGCCGCCGTGCCCGCCGCCGACCCCGGCGAGCTCGACCTGGACAACGCCGCGGTCCGCGAGCGCCTGGAGTTCCTCAACGAGGTCAGCCGCACCATCGGCGCCACCCTCGACCTGGAGCGGACGATCCGCGAGGTCACCGAGGCGTGCGTGCCCCGGTTCGCCGACTTCAGCGGCATCCACCTGCGCGAGCAGATCCTCGCCGGCGAGGGCTTCCCCGACGGCCCGCCGGACGTCACCACCGTCATGCACCGGGTGTGGGTCACCCACACCGACGAGCCCGGGCGCTGGGACGACACCGTCCCGGTCGGCGAGGCGTTCGCCTTCCCCGAGCACACCCCGTTCCACCAGTGCATGAGCACCGGGCGGCCCATCCTGATCCCGCGGGTGGACGAGGCGCTGGCCGCCCGGGTCGCCGCCCAGTTCGAGAAGCGGGACCTGCGCCCGCTGATCAACGGGCGCTCCATGCTGGTCGTCCCGCTCCTGGCCCGGCGCGTGGTGCTCGGCTTCATGGTGCTGCTGCGCCGCCCCGACCGGCCGCCGTTCGACGAGGTCGACCGCACCACCGCCGCCGAGCTCGCCGCCCGCGCCGGCCTGGTGCTGGACAACGCGCGCCTGTACACCCACCAGGAGAACGCCGCCGAGACGCTCCAGAACAGCATGCTGCCGCAGTCCCTGCCCCGGCTCGCCGGGGTGGACACCGCCAGCCGCTACCTGCCCGGCACCCGGCTCGGCCGCGTCGGCGGCGACTGGTTCGACACCATCCGGCTGCGCGGCGGCCGCGTGGGCCTGGTCGTCGGCGACGTGATGGGCCACGGCATGCACTCCGCCGCCATCATGGGCCAGTTGCGCATCGCCGTGCAGACCATGGCCGCCCTCGACCTGCCGCCGGCCCGGCTGCTGCGCAACCTGGACGACGTCGCCCAGCGGCTCGGCGAGCAGTACCTGGCGACCTGCCTGTACGCCGTCTACGACCCGGTGGCGTGCGAGATCGTCCTCGCCAACGCCGGGCACTTACCTCCGGTGCTGGTGCGCACCGACGGCCGTGCCGAACTGCTGAGCCTGCCCACGGGCGTGCCGATCGGCGTGGGCGGGGTGCCGTTCGAGGCCGTCACGGTGCCGGTGGCGCCCGGGGACCGGCTGGTGCTGTGCACCGACGGCCTGGTGGAGGTGCGCGGCCGGGACATCGGGGACGGGCTCGCCGCCCTGTGCGAGAGCGCCGCCCACCCCGCGGCCTCCATGGACGACGCCTGCGACGCCATCGTGCGCGCCCTGAACGTCGGCGAGCGCAAGGACGACGTGGCGCTGCTCATGGCCAGGCTCGGCGGCATCCCGCCGGAGCACGTGGCCGCCCACCGGCTCGACCCCGACCCCGGGGAGGTCTCCCGCGCCCGGCGGCTCACCCGGGACGCCCTGCTGGCCTGGGGCCTTCCGGACCTGGTGGACACCGCGCGGCTGCTGGTCAGCGAACTGGTCACCAACGCCCTGCGGTACGCGCCCGGCTCCCCGGTGCACCTGCGGCTGATGAAGGCCGACCGGCTGCTGTGCGAGGTCGGCGACGCGGCCCACGCCGTGCCCGCGCTGGTGGACGCCACCGCGGACGACGAGGGCGGGCGGGGGCTGCGGCTGGTCAGCCACCTGGCCGCACGATGGGGGACCAGCCTGACGGACAGCGGCAAGACGGTGTGGTTCGAGCTGGAGCCGCCCGCCCCGCCCGGGGCGGCGCGGACCTGAGGGGGCGTCGGCGCGCGCTCGCCCCGGGCCGCCGCGCCCCGGGCGGCCCCGCCCCGGGCGGCCGGGCCCCGTCGGGTCCGCGCCGCCACGCGCCGGTTAGCCCCGGCCCGCCCCGGGTAGCCGCAGGCCATGCGACGCCGGATCCTCGAGCTGGACCAGCGCATCTTCTCCCGGGTGGCCGCCGCACGGCTGCGGGGCGCCCACCCCGTGCTGCCCCGGCTCTCCCGCGCGGCCGACCACGGGAAGCTGTGGATGGCCACCGCCGCCGTGCTGGGCGCCACCGGTCAGCGCACCGGGCGCCGGGCCGCGCTGCGCGGTGTGGCCTCCCTCGCCATCGCCTCCGCCGTGACCAACACCCTGGCCAAGCCGTCCGCGCGCCGGGCCCGCCCCGTCATCGACGCGGTGCCCGTGGTGCGGCGCCTGACCCGGCAGCCCATCACCACCTCCTTCCCCTCCGGGCACTCCGCCTCCGCCGCCGCGTTCGCCGTCGGCGTGGCGCTGGAGTCGCCGTACCGGGGGCTGCTGGTGGCGCCGGTCGCCGCGGCCGTGGCCGCCTCCCGCGTCTACGTCGGGGTGCACTTCCCCGGCGACGTGGTGGCGGGCGCCGCGATCGGCACCGGCGCCGCCCTGCTGACCCGCCGCTGGTGGCCGGTCCGCCCCGACCGCCCGGCCACCGCGGTGCGGCCCCGCCGCCCCGCCCCCGCGCTGCCCGGCGGGGCGGGGCTGACGCTGCTGGTGAACACGGCCGCGGGCGGCCTGGTCGCGCCGGGCGAGGACCGGCTGCGGGCGCTGCTGCCCGACGCCCGGCTCGTGGTGCCCGGGCCCGCCGACGACCTGGAGAAGCTGCTCGACGAGGCGGCGCGGCAGGCCGCGGACGGCGGCGGGGCGCTCGGGGTGTGCGGCGGCGACGGCACGGTCAACGCCGCGGCGACGGCGGCCGTGCGGCACGGCGTCCCGCTCGCCGTCTTCCCCGGCGGGACGTTCAACCACTTCGCCGCCGACCTCGGGGTGGACGGCGCGGAGGAGGCCGCCCGCGCGGTGGAGCTCGGCCAGGCCGTCAGCGTGGACCTGGGCGTGGTGCGCGCGGACAAGGGCCGGGAGCTGGTGTTCCTCAACACCTTCAGCATCGGCGCCTACCCGGAGCTGGTCCGCGCCCGCGAGCAGTTGGAGGGCGTCGTCGGCAAGTGGCCCGCGCTCGCCATCGGCCTGGCGCGGGTGCTCGCGCGCGGACGCCCGATGGAGGTCGAGGTGGGCGGGCGGCGCAGGCGCCTGTGGCTGCTGTTCGCGGGCAACGGCGTCTACCAGCCGCCCGGGTTCGCCCCCAGCCACCGCACCCGGCTCGACGACGGCCTGCTGGACGTGCGCGCCGTGGACGGCAGCGCCCCGTTCGCCCGCACCCGGCTGCTGTGCGCGGTGCTCACCGGCACCCTCGACTCCTCCCGCGTCCTGGTCTCCGCGCCGGTGCGGCGGCTGCGCCTGGGCGGGCTCGGCGCCGCGCCGCACTTCGCCTGCGACGGCGAGCTCCACCCGGCGGGCGAGCGACTGGATCTGGCCAAGTGGCCGCGTGCGCTGACCGTGTACCGGACGTGGCGCGACGCGGACGAGATCCTTGCGGAGGAACCCGGCCGGGTATAGGCCCGGTGGTACGCGCCGTCGGGCGCGTCCGCCCGGCCCGCCCGGCCGCGGCGCGGAGGTGAGCCCGGCGTGCGCCGGGCGCGACCGAGGGGTTGTTGAGACGGTGACGCGCACTTCGTCCAGGTACCAGCAGGCGTGGGAGAGCTACTGGCAGGACACCCCGGCGCAGACCGGTGCCGCGATCTGGGACTCGCCGCCCGAGGAGGCGTCCGCGCTGCACGCCGCGCGGTTCGGCCCCCACCTGGACACCTCCCTGCCGGTGGTGGACCTCGGCTGCGGCAGCGGCACCCAGACCCGCCACCTGGCCGGGCGCTTCGCCCGCGCGATCGGGGTGGACCTGTCGGCGTCGGCCGTGGAGCACGCCAGGGCCGCCGACCCCGGCGGGCTCGCCGAGTACCGGGTGCTGGACGCCACCGACCCGGACGCGGTGCGCGCGCTGAGCGAGGAGCTCGGCGACGCCTGCGTGTACATGCGGGGCATCCTGCACCAGAGCGAGCCCGGCGACCGGCCCGCGGTGGTGCGGTCGGTGGCCACGCTGCTCGGCGAGCGCGGCGCGGTGTTCTGTGTGGAGATGGCCGCCGCGTCCAAGCCCCTGCTGCGCGCGCTCGCCGCGGGCGAGCAGGGCCCCGTGCCCAAGCTGGACAGCGTCTTCTCGCACGGGCTCACCCCCTCGGAGGTGGCCGACGAGGCGGTGCCCGAGCTGTTCCGCTCGGTGGGCCTGACGGTGCTCGACCGGGGCGAGGTGCCGCTGTACACCACCGAGCTGCTGGCCGACGGGCAGCGCCTGGAGCTGCCGATGACCTGGCTGGTGGCCGGGCGCGCCCGGAGCTGAGGCCCGCCGGGGACCGGGACCGGGACCGGGACCGGGCGCCGCGCCCGGCCCGGGGCCGGATTGCGCCGTTCGCGTGGCCGCCCCCGGCCCGTGGGGGTGGCCGCTTTCGGCCCGTCCGGGCGCAGGCGGCCGGGCCGCCTTCTCCGCCCGCGGGGGAGCGGCGTACGGTGACGTCCCATGAAGATCCTGATCAGCGCCGACATGGAGGGCGCGACCGGTGTCACCTGGCCGGCCGACGTCGAACCGGGGACGGAGCAGTGGCAGCGCTGCCGGGCGATGTTCACCTCCGACGTGAACGCCGCCATCGCCGGGTTCCTGGCCGGCGGCGCCGACGAGGTGCTGGTCAACGAGGCGCACGCGACCATGCGCAACCTGCTGCTGGAGCGCCTGGACGAGCGCGCCACCATGCTGACGGGGCGCCACAAGGACCTGTCCATGGTGGAGGGCGTCCAGCACGGCGACGTGGACGGCGTGGCGTTCGTCGGCTACCACACCGGTGCCGGCACCGAGGGCGTGCTCGCCCACACCTACCTGGCCAACTCCATCACCGGGGTGTGGGTCAACGGCGCGCCCGCCAGCGAGGGCCGGCTCAACGCGCTGGTCGCCGCCGAGTTCGGGGTGCCCGTGGTGCTCGTCACCGGCGACGACCGCACCTGCGAGGACGCCCGCCACTACGCCCCGGACGCGGTCGGCGTCGCGGTCAAGGACCACGTCTCCCGGTACGCCGCGGTCTGCCGCCCCCCGGCCCGCACCGCCGCCGACATCCGGGCCGCAGCCAAGGAGGCCGCCGCCCTGGCCGGGCGCCGCGAGCCCCACCCGGCCGGACCCTATGTCATCGAGCTGGAGTTCGACGCGGCGCAGTTGACGGGCGCGGCCACCATGGTGCCGACGGTCACCCGCGCGGGCGAGCGCCGGGTGTCGTTCACCGCGGGCACCATGTACGAGGGCATCCGCTGCTTCAAGGCCGTCACCACCCTGGTCGCCGCCGCCGTGGAGAAGCACTATGGCTGAGCTCGCGGGAACCGGAGCCCCGCTCCCGGACGGCGGGCTCGACGCCCTGGCCGACGACGAGGTCGTGGCGATGACCCGCGACCTGATCCGCATCGACACCACCAACCGGGGCGGCGGCGACGGCTGCGAGCGCCCCGCCGCCGAGTACGTGGCCGAGGCCCTGGCCGGGGCCGGTCTCGACCCGGTGATCCTGGAGTCGGCGCCGGGCCGCGCCAACGTGGTCGCCAGGATCGAGGGCGCGGAGCCGGCCAGGGACGCGCTGCTGGTCCACGGCCACCTGGACGTGGTGCCCGCCGAGGCCGCCGACTGGACCGTCCACCCGTTCTCCGGCGAGATCCGCGACGGCGTGGTGTGGGGCCGCGGCGCGGTCGACATGAAGGACATGGACGCGATGATGCTGGCCGTGGTGCGCGCCTGGGCCCGCACCGGGCGGCGCCCCCGCAGGGACGTGGTGCTCGCGTTCACCGCGGACGAGGAGGACAGCGCCCGCTACGGCGCCGGGTTCCTCGTCGCCAAGCACCCCGAGCTGTTCGAGGGCTGCACCGAGGGCGTCAGCGAGTCCGGCGCGTTCACCTTCCACAGCACCACCGCCGCCGGGGAGCCGCTGCGCCTGTACCCGGTCGCCGCGGGGGAGCGGGGCACCGCCTGGCTGAAACTGATCGCGCGCGGCCGGGCGGGCCACGGCTCGAAGGTCAACCGCGACAACGCCGTGGTGCGCCTGGCCGCCGCCGTCACCCGGATCGGCGAGTACCGCTGGCCGATGCGGCTCACCCCGACGGTGCGGGCCGCCCTGGTGGAGCTGGCCGCGCTCACCGGGGTCCCCGCGGACCCGGACGCGCCGGACTTCGACGTGGACGCGCTGCTGGCCGCGCTGGGCCCGGCCGCCTCCCTGGTCGAGGCCACCGTCCGCAACAGCGCCAACCCGACCATGCTGGACAGCGGGTACAAGGTCAACGTCATCCCGGGCACGGCCACCGGCCACGTCGACGGGCGGGTGCTGCCCGGCACCGAGGAGGAGTTCGCCGCCACCCTGGACGCGCTCACCGGGCCCGACGTGGACTGGGAGTTCGCCCACCGCGAGGTGCCGTTGCAGGCGCCCGTGGACGCGCCGACCTACCTGGCGATGCGGGAGGCGCTCGAGCACTTCGACCCGGGCGGGCACGTGGTGCCGTACTTCATGTCGGGCGGCACCGACGCCAAGCAGTTCTCCCGCCTGGGCATCACCGGCTACGGCTTCTCCCCGCTGCGGCTGCCCGAGGGCTTCGACTACCAGGGCATGTACCACGCCGTGGACGAGCGGGTCCCCGTGGACGCCCTGCACTTCGGCGTCCGCGTCCTGGACCGCTTCCTGCTCAACACCTGACCGCGCCCGCCCCGACCCGCCCAGCCCAGGTACGACCCGCTAGAAAGGCCGGTGACATGCCGCTGACGGCTCCGTACGGCTCCTGGACCTCCCCGGTGACGGCGCGGCTCGCCGCCGGGCACGACGGACGGCCCGACTGGGTCGGCACCGTCGGCGACGAGGTGTGGTGGACCGAGCCCCGCCCCGCGGAGCGCGGCCGGACCACCCTGATGCGCCTCCGCCGCGGCGCCGCCGCCGAGTCGGTGCTGCCCGCCCCGTGGAACGTGCGCAGCAGGGTCCAGGAGTACGGCGGGATGCCGTGGGCGGGCGCCCCGGACGCGGCGGGGCGGCCGTGTGTGGCGTTCGTCAACTTCGCCGACCAGCGCGTCTACCGGCACGACCCGGACACCCCGGGTGCCGAGCCGGTGCCGCTCACCCCCGTCCCCCGACTGCCGCATGGCCTGCGCTTCGCCGACCTGACCGCGGTGCCGGAGCGCGGCGAGGTGTGGTGCGTGCTGGAGGAGTTCACCGGGCGCGGCCCCAGGGAGCTGCGCCGGGCGATGGTCGCCGTGCCGCTCGACGGCTCCGCCGCCGACGACCGCTCCCGGCTGCGGGAACTCGGCGGCGGCAGCCGCTTCCTGACCGGTCCGCGGCTGTCGCCCGACGGCCGCAGGGCCGCGTGGCTGGCCTGGGACCACCCGGCGATGCCCTGGGACGGCACCGAGCTGCGGGTCGCCGACCTCGCCCCGGACGGCACGTTCACCGGCGCGCGCACCCTGATCGGCGGCCCCCGCGAGTCCGTGGCGCAGGTGGAGTGGGCCGGCGACGGCACCCTGCTCGCCGCCACCGACCGCACCGGCTGGTGGAACCTGCACCGCGTGGACCCCGGCACCGGGGAGGCCGTCAACCTCTGCCCGCGCGAGGAGGAGTTCGCCGGCCCGCTGTGGAACCCCGGCCTGCGCTGGTTCGCGCCGCTGCCGGACGGCCGGATCGCGGTGACGCACGGGCGAGGCGCGCTGCGCACCGGGGTGCTGGACCCGGGGACGGGCGAGCTGCGCGACGCGGCCGGCCCCTGGACGGAGTGGGCGCCCACCCTCGCCGTCTCCGGCCGCCGGGTGGTGGGCGTGGCGGCGGGCCCGGACAGCTCCTACGAGGTGGTGCGCCTGGACGCGGACTCGGCCGCGTGCGAGGTGATCGGATCCGCGCACCGCGACGCCGTCGACCCCGGGTACCTGCCCGTGCCGCACGAGCGCACCTTCACCGGGCCCGGTGGCCGGGAGGTGCACGCCAACGTCTACCCGCCGCGGCACCCGGGGTTCACCGCGCCGGACGGCGAGCTGCCCCCGTACGTGATACGCGTCCACGGCGGCCCCACCAGCAGGGCGTGCATGGTGCACGACCTGGACGTCGCCTACTTCACCAGCCGGGGCATCGGTGTGGTGGCGGTCAACTACGGCGGCTCCACCGGCTACGGGCGCGCCTACCGGGAGCGGCTGCGCGAGGCGTGGGGCGTGGTGGACGTGGAGGACTGCGCGGCGGTCGCCACCGCCCTGGCGGCGGAGGGCACGGCCGACCCGCGGCGGCTCGCGGTGCGCGGCGGCAGCGCCGGCGGGTGGACGGCGGCGGCGTCGCTGACCTCCACCGACGTCTACCGCTGCGGCGTCATCATGTACCCGGTGCTGGACCTGACGTCGTGGGCGGGCGGGGAGACCCACGACTTCGAGTGCCGCTACCTGGACAGCCTGGTCGGCGAGCTGCCCAGGCACTCCCGGCGCTACCTGGAACGCTCCCCGGTCAACCGCGCCGACCGGCTCACCGCGCCGTTCGTGCTGCTCCAGGGCCTGGACGACGCGGTCTGCCCGCCCGCGCAGTGCGAGCGGTTCCTGGAGCGGGTGCGCGGCCGGGGCGTGCCCCACGCCTATCTGGCGTTCGAGGGCGAGGGGCACGGCTTCCGGCGCGAGGAGACGATGATCGCGTGTCTGGAGGCGGAGCTGGCCCTGTACGGCCGGGTCTTCGGCTTCGACCCGCCGCAGGTGCCGCCGCTCGACCTCGGCGGCGGCTGAGCCGGGCGCCCGCCTCCCCGGGGGTCAGCCCAGGTTCACCTGGAGCACCTGGTCGGAGCCCGCGGGCCGGCCGCCGTTCGCGTCGACGTTGGACGTCGTCACCCACAGGCCGTTGGCGTTCGGCAGCTTCGCCACCGCGCGCAGCCGCCCGTAGGTGCCGGTGTAGTACGCGGCCGGGGTGCCCGCCTCGGTGCCGTTCAGCGGGATCCGCCACAGCCGCTGGCCGCGCAGCGTCGCCATGTACAGCGCGCCGTCGGCGTAGGCCAGGCCGCTCGGGGAGGCCTCCGCGGTGGTCCAGGTGCGCTTGGGGTTGGTCATGCCAGCGACGGAGCAGGTGCCCTCGCAGGTGGGCCAGCCGTAGTTCTTGCCCGACTCGATGAGGTTCAGCTCGTCGAACCGGGTGTTGCCGAGCTCGGACGACCACAGGCGGCCCTGCGCGTCCCAGGCCAGGCCCTGCGGGTTGCGGTGGCCGATGCTGTAGACGGCGGTGCCGAACGGGTTGCCGGGCGCGGGCTGCCCGGTGGCGGTGATCCGCAGGACCTTGCCGTTCAGCGCGTTGCGGTCCTGGGAGAGGCTGGTCTGCTGGGCGTCGCCGGTGGCCACGTAGAGGTGGCCGTCGGGGCCGAAGGCGATGCGCCCGCCGTTGTGGTAGGTCGCCTTGCGGATGCCGGTGAGGATCGGCGTGTAGCCGCCGAGGGAGCTGCCGTCGAACGTCATCCGCACGACCCGGTTGTCGCCGGACGCCGTGTGGAAGAAGTACACGTACCGGTCGGTGGCGAAGTTCGGCGACACCGCGACGCCGAGCAGCCCGCCCTCGCCGCCGTTGACGACGTTCGGCACGGTGCCCACCTGCGTTTTGGTGCCGGACGGGCTGAGCGTGTACACCCGGTGCGTGTTGCGCTCGGTCAGCAGCGCCGAGCCATTGGGCAGCCAGGCGAGCCCCCACGGGATCGACCAGCCGCCGGACACCTGCCGGGCCGCGGTGGGGACGCTGGCCGGGGCGACGGGGTCCGCGGCGGCCGGCGGGGCGGCGTTTCCGGTGCCCGCGCCGAGCAGCCCGGCGGCGAGTGCGGCGGCCGTGGTGGCGACGGCCAGCGTGCGGATGCGGGTGGCGAGCATGCCGTCTCTCCTTCCTGGAGGACTCTTGGGGGGACGTGACGCGAGAGCGCCTCCACGGGGCGGGCGGGCCCCTGGGCGCGCTCGGAGGTCAGACCTGTGCGCTCCCACGCCATCCGGAACGCTAGGTTCCTGTCTGTCCACCGTCAATGGGTCGGATGACGCCACCCGTCTTTCCCGCCGGCCGCACCGCCCGTCGCCCCGGCACCCGGCACCCGACTCACGGCCCCGCGGCGCTCACCCCCGCGCCACGAACGCCCCCCGGAACACCGCCGCCAGGTGCTCGGCGTACCGCTCGGGCGGCCACCGCCTGCCCACCGTCAGCCGCTCGGCCACGTCCACCGACATCAGCGCCCACAGCATGTCGGTGGCCGTCTCCACCGTCCACGGCGGCGCGAGCAGCCCCTCGTCCCGCAGCCGCTCCACGATCTCGCGGGCGCTGGAGCGCCGGCTGACGTCGGTGAACCCGCGGTGCCAGGCCGCGTCCGGGTCGGCGTCCCGCACCCGCTCCACGGCCCGTTCCACCGCCAGCACCCTCGGCTGGTAATGGGCCAGGTGCCGGGCGAACGCTTCCAGCGCGGCCACCCCGTCCGGCGCGTCCCACACCGGCCGCAGCGTCTCGTACAGCCCCTCGCTGCCCGCCACGTGCTCCGACAGCGCCGCCACCAGCTCCCCGCGGGACCTGAAGTGCAGGTACACCGCGCGCCGCGACACCCCGGCCCGCTCCGCCGCCGCGGCCATGGTCAGCGCCTCGAACCCGTCCCGCTCCAGCACCTCGCGGGCCGCGACGAGCAGCGCCTCCCGAGTCCGCCGCCCCCGCGCGTTCCCGCCGCCCTCGCCCAACCCGCTCTCCCTCGCCCGTCGCTTCCCGGCCTGTCCGGGCCAGTGTGTACGACGGGACGGGGCGGCGGGGGGCCGGTGCCGGGGGCGGGGCCCGCGGCGCCGCCCGCGGACGCTCAGCGCGGCCGGGTCTCCTCGCTCAGCCACGCCAGGTACGCGGCGCTGCCCCGGACCACCGGGAGGGCGACGATCTCCGGCGTGTCGTAGCCGTGCGCCCGCCTGATGTGCGCCTCCAGGGCGTCGTAGCGGTCCGCGGGCGTCTTGAACACCACCCGCCACTCCCGCGCCGACTCCACCTCGCCCTCCCACCGGTACACACTGGAGACCGGCCCCTCCACCTGCGCGCACGCGGCCACCCGCGCCTCGACCGCGGACCGCGCGAGCCCCGCCGCGGCCTCCTCGCTGTCGGTGGTGGTGAGCACGGTGAGGTGCTCGGACATGCGAACCTCCCGGGGTGGTTGCCGACGGGGACGAGGGTATCGAGCGGCGGACCCGGCGGGGCGGGGCGCCCACCGGGGCGAACGGGCCGACTGTCGGTGGCGGGTGCCAGAGTGCCCCCATGACACCTTGGACGCTCCGCGCCGTGGAGGAGGCCCTGCGCTCCTCCTGGGCCGAGGACACCTGCGCACCCGACGACCGGGCCCGCACCGGCTGGAGCGAGGACAACCCGGCGCTCGGCCACTGCGACGTCACCGCCCTCGTCGTGCACGACCTGCTCGGCGGCGACCTGCTCGTCGCCGAGGTGCACCTGGGCGGCGAGCAGCACGGCTACCACTGGTGGAACCGGCTGCCCGGCGGCGTGGAGATCGACCTGACCCGCGACCAGTTCCGGCTCGGCCAGCGCCTCACGCCGGGCCGGGTCGTGCGGCGGCCCGCGGGACCGCCGCCGCGCCGCCGCGAGGAGTACGAGCGGCTGCGGGAGCGGGTCGCGGCGCGGCTCGGCGCGCTGCCCGCCACGGCCGCGGCCGAGCCGGTGCGGGGCGCCTTCCGCGTCGGCGGGCGCCTGCTGTCGTATCTGGACTTCGGCGGCCCCGGGCGGCCCCTGCTCGCCCTGCACGGCCACTTCCAGGAGGCCCGCACCTTCACCGCCCTGGCCGGGGAGCTGGCGCCGCGGTGGCGGGTGGTGGCCCTGGACCAGCGGGGGCACGGGCGCTCGGACCGGCCGGAGGACTTCTCCCGCCAGGGCTACGTCCGGGACGCCGCCGCCCTGCTCGACCACCTCGGGCTCGGCCCCGCCGCCGTGCTCGGCCACTCGCTCGGCGGCGTCAACGCCTACCAGCTCGCCGCGTGGCGCCCCGAGCTCGTCACGGCCCTGGTCGTGGAGGACATCGGGGCCGTGGCCGACGACGACCTGTCTTTCTGCCTGTCCTGGCCGCGCCGGGCGCCGACCCGGGCCGCCCTGGTCGCGGGCCTCGGGGAGTCCGTCCGCTATCTGGCGGACGCGATACGCGAACACCCCGACGGATGGGGCCTGGCCTTCGAGCCGGAGGACATGGTGGTCTCCCAGCGGACGCTCAACGGCGACCACTGGGCGCAGTGGCTGGGCAGTGACTGCCCGGCCCTGCTGGTGCACGGCGCCCACAGCGACGTCCTGTCCGCGGACCACGCCCGCGAGATGGCCGCCCGCCGCCCCGCGACCCGCCTGGCGACGCTGCCCACCGGCCACACCGTCCACGAGAGCGACCCGGTCGGCTTCGCGGCACTGGTGCGGGAGTTCCTCGACGGGGCGGACACCGGCGCCGGAGCCGGGGCGGCGACGGCCTGAGCGCTCGCGGCCGACCGGTTCCCGACCGGGGGGCTGTCCCGGGGTGTCGCGGGCGCTCGGCTCCGGCGGCGGCGTGGCGCCGTGGGCCGGGGCGCCCGCACCGCTCGCGCCCGGCGGCGCGCGGCCGCGCCCTGCCCCGGGCAGCCGTCCGACGACCCGGCCGCCGTGCCTCCACCGACACATCCCTCACCCGTCCCGCGCCCTCGCGCCCCCACCTCAGCGCATCCCTCACCCGGCCGCGCCCCAGCGCCCCAGCGCCCCAATCCGCCACACCGCCTGACCTCCCATCACCCACCCTGGCGGTTTCTTCACACGCTGTGTAGTCTCAAGTCCCGCCCATTACTACACACCATGTGAAGTTGTTGGAGAGCCCATGCCCACCACCCCCCAACCCCCCTCCGAATGGGGCAGCGAGCTGCTCGACGTGGACGCCTACCGGCACCGCATCGGCCACCGCGGCCCCTGGACCCCCACCCCGGACACCCTGCGCGCCGTGCACCGCGCCCACGGCGCGGCCATCTCGTTCGAGAACCTCGACATCGTGCTGGGCCGCCCGCTCGGGCTGGACGTGGACAGCCTCCAGGACAAGCTCGTCCGGCGCCGCAGAGGCGGCTACTGCCACGAGCAGAACTCCCTGCTCGCCGCCGCCCTGGACCGCGCCGGGTTCGAGGTGGACCGCCTCGTCGCGCGCAGCCGCCACGGCAGCGCGAAACCGCGGCCGCGCACCCACATGCTGCTCGCCGTGCGCTGCGCGGGAGGGGTGTGGCTCGCGGACGTGGGGTACGGCGGCGGCGGGCTGCTGGAACCGGTGCCGCTGGAGGACGGGCTGACCGTCAGCCAGGGCGGCTGGTCGCTGCGGCTGGACCGGGAGCCGGACGGCGCGTGGTGCCTGCGCACCCTGCGGGACGGCGGCTGGTTCGACCTGTACGCGTTCACCACCGAGCCCCAGCACCGGGTGGACCTGGCCATGGCCAACCACTACACGGAGACCTCGCCCTCCTCCCCGTTCGTGCGCGAGCCCATGGCCCAGCGCATCGAGCCGCACGTCCGCTACGTGCTGCGCGGCCCGGAGCTGACCGTCGCCCGGCCGGACGGCTCCGAGCAGTACCGCAGGGTGCGCCCGGAGGAGTACGCCGAGGTGCTGGCGGAGGTGTTCGGGATCGAGCTCGACGAGGACGACGCCGCCCGACTGCGGCAGGTGCTCACGGAGCGCGGCGCGACCCTCGTCCCGTGACGCCCTCCCCGGCGGCCGGGGCTCACGGGCGGGTGAACATGTGGGAGCGCCCCACGGCGGTGAACCCGCGCCTGGCGTACCAGTGGCGCGGCCAGTCCTCGGCGTCCGCCACCAGGAACCGCAGCGCGCAGCCCGCCGCGGCGGCCCGGCGCAGCGCCTCCGCCAGCACCGCGTCGCCGTACCCGCGCCGGGTGTGCGCCGACGCGGTCACCAGCTCCTCGATCTGAGCGGTTCCCGCGGCCCGGTCCAGGTACAGGTCGGCCCACGAGGCCACCGCCCCGGAGCCGTCCCGGGCGGCGAGGAACAGCACCTCGTCGGCCCCGCCCAGCCGCGCCGCGCGCCGCTCCACGAGCTGGCGCACCACGTCGCCGGGGGCGTCCCGCGGCATCGTCCCGCGCAGCCACCGGGTGAGCGCGGGCCGCAGCTCGGACAGCTCCACGGCGGCGGCCGACGGCGGTCCTTCCGGCTCGGGGCCCGTGCGGACCATGACGACCTCGGCGGAGTGCGCGTACCCGGCCCGGGCCAGCACCGGGGCGCAGGACTCGCCGAGCGCGTCGTCGTACACCGTGAGGTGGCGGTGCGCCGCCCCGGCCAGGGCCTCGTCCGCGAGCGCCGGGAGCGCGGCCGGGTCCACCGCCCCGTCCACGTGCACCTGGTTGTGCTCGTACGAGAGCGGGAACCGCCCGTCCCGCACGGCGAAGCCGCCGGGCACCGGGGACACCTCGGCGGCCTGGCGGCGCGCGAACGCGGTCCGGAACGCGACCGTGCGCGCGAGGGCGGTCTTCGTCGGCATGCCGCGAGCCTAGGGCCCGGCCGCCCGGCCGGGGGCGGCGGGCCGCGGGGCCGTTTGTAGAGTTCCGGTCCATGGGGACGGGCATGTGGGGCGGGGCGGCCCCGGGGGCGGACGCGGGGCAGGGCCCCGGAGCGCCCGGGTTCGGGCCGCAGCCGGGAACGGGGCAGGGGCAGGGGTTCGGCCCGCCCGGATCGGCGCAGCCGGGGTTCGGGCCGCAGCCGGGGTTCGGGCCGCCCGCGGCGGACTGGCAGGCGCCCTCCGAGGTGGAGCGCGGGCTGTACGAGGCCAAGGCGCGCCAGGACTGGGCGGCCTACTTCGACGTGCTGGCGGGAACGTTTCTGTACCACGCCATGTCCAGGGCCGTCGCCGACGCCGACCTGGAGTCCGTCACCACCACGCCCTACTGGAACCCCCAGGCGGGCGTCCGCATGCTCGGCTTCCTCACCCACGGCATGCTGCCCGCGCCCGTCGCCGACCCGGTCTACTTCCGCCGCTCGCTGCACTGGCTGGCCGACGAGTGGTACGACGACGCGATGTGGCTGGCCGTCAACCCCGGCACGCCCTGCGAGGCGTACTTCCCGGCCACCGCCGCCCACCGCGCCCTGTGGCGGCGGCACACCGAGGACGTCCGGCCGGGGCGGGGCGGGGTGCTGCGCACCCTGCGCGTCGGCGGGCCGCTCCAGGGGCCCGTCGCGCACGGCCTGGCCTGCGGCGCGCTGCTGTGCGTCGGCAACGGCTCCCTGTGGAACGCCATGGCCTGGCACGGCACCGGCTACCAGGACGAGCGGGAGCGCCTGCGCGACTGGTGGGGCATCACCACCCGCGAGCAGTGGCAGCGCACCATCGAGAACCTGCTGCGCGGCCGGGGGAGCAGCCCGCTGTGGGAGTTCGTCCTCGAACTGCGGCGCGCCATCGCCCGGGAGTACGGCGGTCCGGTGGAGCCCGGCCACTGGCGGGAGGTCACCGCCCGGGTGATGCGGGCCCGCGCCGCCGAGTCCCGCCCCGACGGCGGCGGGCCCGACGTGGAGGCCGAGATCCGCCGGGTGCAGCAGCTCATCGGGCGCATCACCCGCTACGAGGCCAGGTTCCGCGCCGACGGGCTGCTGCGCGAGGGCAGGTACGTCCGCTCGGTGCTGTCCTGGGACTTCGGCCGGGCGTCGAAGATGGCCCGCTGGGGCCTGGGCGCCCGCTTCTGCGACATGGGCGAGGCCGAGAACGCGGTGGTGCGCGCGAGCCGGGTCAGCCGGGTCGAGTACCACTCGTGGGAGGACTTCTCCGCCGGGTACATCCTGGGCCGCTGCCTGCACTTCGACGAGGAGGAGTTCGGCCCGTGGTACGACGACATGCTCACCGCCCACCGCGTCCTGACCACCGACCCGGAAAGCCCCTGGCTGACCATCCCGTGGAACTAGCGGAACCGGCGGAACCGGCGCTTTCGCGGTTCCGCGGGACCGGGGCGGGTCCGGGCACCCCTGTCCGCACCCCTGTCTTCCGCGCTTTCCCCGATCACCGCCCCCCGACTGGCGCATACTGCCCAAGAGCCGATCCGCCCCATCCGACGCCCACCAGCCCTCGACCCGGGACCGGGACACCGTGACCCTCATCTCCACGCCCCTCGCCCCCCGCATCCTCGACCCCGCCGAGCCCCCCGCCGCCCTGGAGCGCCCCGCCCCGGACGCCCCCCACGTGTGGCTGGCCCGCACCGCCGCGCCGTCCGCGCGGGTGCTCGCCGAGGGCCCGGCGCTGTTCGACGCGGAGGAGCGCCGCCGCGCCGACGCGTTCGCCCGGCCCGCGCTGCGGGAGCGCTACGTGGTGGCGCACGTCGCGCTGCGCCGTCTGCTCGGCGCCTACCTGGACCGCCACCCGCGGGACATCGCGTTCACCCGCGAGCCCTGCCCGCTGTGCGCCAAGCCGCACGGGCGGCCCGCCGTCGCCGCGGACGGCGGCGCGCCGCGGGTGCACTTCTCGCTCTCGCACAGCGACGACCTGGCGGTTCTCGCGTTCGCGCCCGTGCCGGTGGGCGCCGACGTGGAGCGGTTCCCCCGGCTCAGCACCGCCGACGAGGTGGCCGGTTCCCTGCACCCGCGGGAGCGGGCCGAGCTGGCCGCGCTGCCGCCGGAGCGGCGCCCGGAGGCGTTCGCCCGGGTGTGGGCGCGCAAGGAGGCGCACCTGAAGGGCACGGGCGCCGGGGTCGGCGGCGGCCTGGACGGCTACTACCTCGGCGTGGGCCCGACCCCGGTCCACCCGCCCGGCTGGCTGCTGGCCGACGTGGCCGTGGACCCCGGCTACGCCGCCTGCGTGGCCGTCACCCGTTCCGGCTGAGGCCGACAGGCGCGCCCCGCCGCGGTGCCCCATGCTGGAAGGGGGCCGCGGACGGAGGTGGCGGCGATGAGCGCGAGACGGCAGACCGTCCGGACCAGCGGCAGGCACTGGCTGACGCCGATCCGGGTCACGCTGGCCCTGGTCGTGGTGCTCGCCCTGGTGTTCGCGCTGGAGAACACCAGGCGCACCACCATCCGGCTGATCGTCCCCGAGGTCACCATGCCGCTGTGGCTGGCCCTGATGATCATGGGGTTGCTCGGCGTCCTCATCGGATGGCTGCTGGCCCTGCTGTTCGCCGTTCGGCGCCGGTGAACCCCGCGCGGACGGGCGACCGGAGTGCACAGCCATTCGACACGGTCTGGCCAGCGGGCGCTCAGGGCGGTTCGATGGACCCGTGACGGCCGCGCCGACCCGACCCGGCCGCGCGGAGCCGTGCGAGGTGACGCCTTGGGTACGACGGGTACGACGGTCCGGTCCACGACGATCACCGTCCCCGGGGTCCGCGTCGGCCCGGACAACCCGCTGCCACCCCTGCGCCCGCCCCACGACCTCCACCAGGCCGAACTCCCCGCCGACCTGCCCGCCGACATGGCGAGCCGGGCCCGGCTCGCCCCGCTGACCTCCCTGCTGCCCTGCCGGATCCGCGACGGCTACGGCCGCGACCGCGCCCCGCTGCGCCTGGACGCGCTGGTGCTGGAGAGCGAGCGGCTGCGCGCCACGGTGCTGCCCGGCCTCGGCGGGCGGCTGGCCTCCCTGGTCCACAAGCCGTCCGGCCGCGAACTGCTCTACCGCAACCCCGTCCTGCAACCGGCGAACTTCGCCCTCACCGGCGCCTGGTTCTCCGGCGGCGTCGAGTGGAACGTCGGCGCCACCGGCCACACCCCCCTGGCCTGCGCCCCGCTGCACGCCGCCCGGATGCCCGCCCCCGACGGCGGCGAGATGCTGCGCCTGTGGGAGTGGGAGCAACTGCGCGACCTGCCGTTCCAGGTGGACCTGTGGCTGCCCGCGGACTCCGACTTCCTGTACGTCGGCGTCCGCGTCCGCAACCCGCACGCCCACCCGACCGCCACCTACTGGTGGTCCAACACCGCCGTGCCCGAGACCCCCGGCACCCGGGTGCTCGCCCCGGCCGACCAGGCGTGGTACTTCGGCCACGAACGGGAACTGCGGCGCGTGGCCGCACCCGGGAACAGCTGCCCCGAGGACGCCGAGCACGCCTCCGACTGGTTCTACGACCTCCCCGGCGGCGAACGCCCGTGGATCGCCGCGCTCGACGCCCGCGGCCGGGGCCTGGTGCAGACCTCCACCGACGCCCTGCGCGGACGCAAGGCGTTCGTGTGGGGGACGGGCGGCGGCGGGCGGCGCTGGCAGGAGTGGCTCACGGAGCCGGGCACGGGCGGCTACCTGGAGATACAGGCGGGCCTCGCCACCACCCAACTGGAACACGTGCCGCTCGCCGCCGGGGCCGAGCTGTCCTGGCTCGAGGCGTACGGCCCGCTGGAGGCCGACCCGGCCGCCGTCCACGGCGCCGACTGGGCGGCGGCCCGCGCCGAGGCCGCCGCCCGGCTCGAGGACGCCCTGCCGCGCGCCGACGTGGACGCCGCCTACGCCGCGTGGCGGCCCTTCGCCGACGCCCCGCCGAAGGACGTGCTCGCCGTCGGCTCCGGCTGGGGCGCGCTGGAGGTGGCGCACGGCGGGTACGAGCTGCCCGGCACGCCGTTCGACGCCGACACCCTCGGCCCCGGCACCGTCGGCGCCGCCCAGCAGCCGTGGCGGGACCTGCTGGTGGTCGGCGGGATGCGGGAGGCCAGGCCCGAGGAGCCGCCGGGGCCCACCCTGGTGGCGCCGCACTGGCGGGAGCTGCTGGAGACCACGGCGCCGACCTGGCTCACCTCCTACCACCTGGGCGTCGCCGCCTGGCACGCCGGGGACCGGGCGCAGGCGGTGCGCGCCTGGGAACGCTCCCTGGACTGCGGGGTGAGCCCGTGGGCCCTGCGGTGCCTGGCCGTGGCCGACCTGGCGGCGGGCGACACCCGGCGCGGCGCGGACCGGCTGCGGCAGGCCGTGGACATGGTGGACCGCGTCTTCTACCACGCCCCACCGGGAACGGGCCCCTCGGCGGCCCTGTCCGCGCTGGCCCGCGAGGCGGTGGAGGCGCTGCTCGCCGCGGACCGCCCCGCTCAGGCCCGCGAGATCCTGGACCGCCTCCCGCCGTCGGTGCGCTCCCGGGGGCGGCTGACGCTGCTCCACGCCAGGACCCTCCTGGCCGAGGGCGACCCGGCGGGTGCCAAGGCGGTGTTCGACGCCGGGTTCGAGGTGGAGGACCTCCGGGAGGGGGAGACGGTCCTGGAGGACACGTGGCGGGAGATCACGCAGCGCCTGCCGGGAGAGCACCCGCTGCCCCGGCGGTACGACTTCCGGATGGGGCCGGGGTAGGGGTCCTTCGCATCCCGGGGTGCGGGGCCGGTCGGGGCCGGTCCCGTCACGGCGCTGCGCGGGGACTTCCTCCCGGGGTGTTCCCCGCGCGTGCGGGGGTGTCGCCTTCCCCCCGGTGCTCCCGCCTGTCATGGTGGCCGGATGCAGCGTGATCTCCCGCAGCGGTACCCGCAGTTGGCTCTGGACTCGGGGGAGCCGGGGCTGCCGGTGCACCCCGAGCTGAACGCCAGGCTGGGGGCCGCCTCCCACGTCAACCGCCCAGGGCCCGTCGCCGGGTCGGAGGCCGTCAGGGCCGCCGCCGCGGCGTACCTCGGGCGGCGCGGCCTGCACACGGCGCCCGAGCACGTGGTGTGCGCCGCGGGGACGGGAGCGCTGCTGTTCGCCGTGCTCGCCGCCGTCCCCGGGGACCTGGTGGTGCCCCGTCCCGCCCCGCCCCGGCACGCCGCCCGGGCCGCCGTGCTGGGCCGGAGCGTGCACCGGGTGCCGACCCCGCCCGAGTGCGGCGGCGTCCCGGACCCGTTCGCGCTGTACGAGGTGGTGCGCCGGGCCCGCGAGGACGGGCGGGACCCGCGGGTGCTGACGCTGACCGTGCCCGACGACCCGACCGGCACCGTCGCCCCGCCGGAGCTGCTGCACGAGGTGTGCGAGGCCGCCCGCGACCTGGACCTGCTGGTGGTCTCCGACGAGTCGCTGCGCGACCTGCCCCACCACCTGGAGGCGGTGCCCGTCTCGCCCGCCGAGATGCTGCCCGAGCGCACCGTCGTCGTCGGCGGGCCCGGGCCGTCCCTGGCCCTGGCGGGGTGGCGGCTGGCGTTCGCCCGCTTCCCCGGGGAGCGGGAGCGGCTGCGGGACCGGGCCGTCGAGGTGGCCGACGCCCTGGGGCTGCACGCCCCGGCCCCGGTGCAGGAGGTGGCCGCCTACGCCCTGTCCGAGCCCGCCGACCTGCGCGGGCACGTCGCCGCGTCGGCGCGGCTGCACGGCGCGGTCACCGCGGAGCTGTGCCGCCTGGCGCGGGAGGCCGCCGGCGCGCTGTGCCGTCCGCCGCAGGCGGGGTACACGCTGTACGTGGACCTCTCCCCGGCCGGCGACCTGCTGGCCCGGCACGGCGTGGACGGCTCCGCGGCGCTGGAGCGGCATCTGCGGGAGCGGTACCACCTGGGCGTGCTCGGCGGGCACCGGTTCGGCGACGACCCGGAGGCGCTGCGCTGCCGGCTGTCGGCCGGCGGCCTGTACGGGGCGTCGACCGAGGCCCGCTGGGAGGCGCTGCGCGCCGCGGAGCCGCTGCGGGTCCCGCACGTCGCCGAAGCGTTGGCAGCGCTCGACCTGGTCTTCACCGAGCTGACCCGACGATGAATTACGGTCTTGGTGTCGGGTCGCGCTCGCCGTGATCCGGACCCGTGCCCGGACCCCCGATGGCCGCCACCGACGGAGCCCGCCCATGACTGAGCAGACCGACCGCGTCGTCGCCAAGCCCCGCCCGCTGGGCGAGGTCCGCGTCTGGCCCCGCTCCTTCGCCGACCGCCTCACCGACCCGCTGCCGGGGACGCGGGACATGGTGCGGGTGATGCGCGAGGGCGGTTTCCGGCCCCGCGGCGAGGCGCTCGCCGACATGGCCCGCCTGCCGTTGGCCCCGGCGCCGCTGCCGGACGCCGCGCCGGACACCACGGTGCTGACCTGGGCCGGGCACGCCAGCTTCGTGGTGCGCATCGGCGGCCTGACGGTGCTGACCGACCCGGTGTGGTCGCGGCGCATCCTCGGCACCCCGCAGCGGATCACCCCGGTCGGCGTGGAGTGGGACCGGCTGCCGCCGGTGGACGCCGTGGTGATCAGCCACAACCACTACGACCACATGGACTGGCCCACGCTGCGCCGGCTGCCCCGCTCCACCGCGCTGTTCGTGCCCGCGGGGCTCGGCCGCTGGTTCCGCCGCCGGGGCTTCACCCGGGTCACCGACCTGGACTGGTGGGAGTGCGCGGAGCTGGAGGGGGTGCGCTTCGACTTCGTGCCCGCCCACCACTGGAGCAGGCGCGGCCTGGCCGACACCTGCCGGTCGCTGTGGGGCGGCTGGGTGCTCACCGAGCCGGGCGGCACCCGCCTGTACTTCGCGGGCGACACCGGGTACGGCCGCTGGTTCGCCGAGATCGGCCGCCGCTACCCCGGCATAGCCGTGGCCATGCTGCCGATCGGCGCCTACGATCCGCGCTGGTTCCTGCGGCCGGTGCACACCGACCCGGAGGAGGCGGTGCGGGCCTGCGTGGACCTGGGGGCGCGCCGCATGGCCACGATGCACTGGGGGACGTTCCTGCTGTCCAAGGAGCCGGTGCTCCAGCCGCTGGAGCGGGCCCGCGCGGCGTGGGCGGAGACCGGCCGGGCCCGAGCCGACCTGTGGGACCTGGCGGTGGGGGAGTCGCGGGTGCTGGAACCGGACGACCGGGGCTGACCCGGCCCCGGGACGCGAAGGGCGGGGGCGGGGAGGGCCGGGCGGAAGGAGCGGGGCGGGGAGGAACCGGGCGCGGGGGAGCGGGGCCGGGCGCTAGGAGTGCGCCCCCGGCGCCTCGGGGGCCGTCCGCCGCGTCCCCCGTATCCGGCGGTACACCGTCGGCGCCGTGCTGATCAGCACCGTCAGCGCCACCGCGAGGACCACGCCCTGCCACGGCTCGGGGAACAGCGAGCCGCCCAGGATGCCGATCGCCCCGTACAGGGCGGCCCAGGCCAGGCACGCCACGATGTCGGCCCGCGCGAACACGCGCAGCGGCATGTCCGCCATCAGGCAGGCCAGCATGATCGGCACCCGTCCCGCCGGGATCAGCCGGGACAGCACCAGCACCGCCACGCCGTGCTCCCGCAGGCCGCGCTCGGCGCCGGCGAGACGCTGCTCCGGCGCCCGCTCCTGGAGCTGCCGCAGCCACCGCGACCCGTTGCGCGAGTGCACGCCGCGGCGGCCGAGCCAGTACAGCGCCACGTCGCCGAGGAACGCCGCGGCCGCCGCCACGGCGAACACCAGCAGCAGCGTGAACGGCGCCTTGTGGTGGAAGCCCACCACCGCGGCCGAGCTGACCACCGCGCCGGTGGGCACCACCGGTGCCACCGAACCGAGCACCACCAGCAGGAACAGCGTGGGGAACCCCACCGCCTGCTGCGCCGACTCCGAGGCCGACTCCGCGGCCGCCGCGGAAAGCTGTGCGATCACCGGTCCACCCTGCCGCCCACGTCGACGCTCTCCCCGTGGTCCAGCAGGTGCACGGCCACCTGCGGCGCGAGCCGCTCCGAAAGGCGCGCGAAGTCCGTGCCGGGGGCGTGGAACTCGTGCGGCCGCACCCCGTCCATGCCGATCGGCCAGAAGGTGCCCCAGTGGATCGGCACCGCCGCGTCCGGCGCCAGCCGGTCCGCCGCCTGCGCCGCCCGCCTGGGGTCCAGGTGCCCCGGCCCGAGCCCGGGCCCCCAGCCGCCCACCGGCAGCAGCGCCGTGTGGCAGGGCCCGACGGCCGACTCCCAGCCGTCGTACCCCGCCGTGTCGCCGGCGAAGTACGTGGTGGCCTCGCCGTGCAGCACATAGCCGAGCGCGGGCGCCTGCTGCGGGCCCAGCGGCCAGCGCCGCCCGTCGTGCGCCGCGGGCACCGCCCGCACCGTCAGCGCGCCCACCCCGACCTCGTCGCCGACGCCGACCTCGGTCAGCTCCAGGCCCAGCGGCCGCAGCCGCCGCAGCCCCGGCACCGCGCGCACCGCCCCGCGGGGCAGCAGCACCCGGGTGCCGGGCGCGAGCCGGGAGAGGGAGGGCAGGTGCAGGTGGTCGGCGTGCAGGTGGGAGACCACGGCGACATCGGCGCGCGCGGCCTCGGGCGGCGGCACCTCGCCCCGGCGGCGGCGCAGGTGCGCCAGGCGCCGCGGGAACAGCGGGTCGGTCAGCACCCGCACACCCGAGTCCTCCACGGTCACCGTCGCATGTCCCCACCACGTGATGGTCGCCACCTGTGTCCGCCTCCCCTGTTTCCCGCCGGCCAACCCCGCGCGCACGGGGCCGGTGTGCATCGAGGTTACGGGGTGCGGCCCGCGCGCCGCCGGAGTGCCCGCGCCGCCCGCCGCGGACCGGCCCGCCGCGGGGAAGCGCCCCTGTCCACGCGCGACCCCTTCGCACACGTCCGCCCCCTTCGCGGCACACTGGGTCCCTGGGCCGGCCGGCGCGGCCGTCCGCGCGGGCGGCCCGGAGCGCGACGTCGTACAGGGAAGCGGGCACAGAGTGAATCGGTGGCGAGCGGCAGGCCGCGCCGCGTTGCGGGTCCTTGCCGTCTGGATCGTCGTCACCGCGACGATAGTGGTGCTGGCCGTGGTCCTGCCGGACTTCAGGCTCAAGACCACCGACGGCGAGAGCCTCACCCAGACCGGGACCACCGCGGCCGTGGCCGCGGGCTCGTTCGGCCTGCTCAGCGCCCTGCTGTGGCCGCTGATCGTGCGCGCCCTGCTGCTGGTGCCCGCGCTGGTGCTCGGCCTGCTGGTGTTCTTCCTCAACGGCTCGGTGCTGCTGCTGGCGCTGCGGGTGGCGCCCGAGGGCGAACCCGAGGTGAGCGCGAGCACCGCCGTGGTGATAGCGGCGGTGCTGTCCGCGGCGGCCTCGTCCACCAACGCGTGGCTGTCGGTGTACGACGACGACGCGTACCGCAGCCGCCTGGCCCGGCTCGCCGGGCGCAGCCGCCGCGCGCTGCCGCCGGTCCCCGACGGGCGGGTCACCCCGGGCACGGTGTTCCTCCAGCTCGACGGGGTCGGCCACGACGTGCTGAAGTCCGCCGTGGAGGGCCGCTACCTGCCGACGCTGCGGGAGTGGCTGGCCGGCGGCAGCCACCGCCTGGCGCCCTGGCGCACCGACTGGAGCAGCCAGACCGGGGCGAGCCAACTGGGGATCCTGCACGGCTCCAACCACGCGGTCCCCGCGTTCCGCTGGTACGAGAAGAACCCCGACACGCCCGGCGGCGGCCGGCTGATGGTGTGCAACCGGCCGTCGGACGCCGCCGAGCTGGAGCGGCGGGTGCGGGACCGCCCGGGGCTGCTCGCCGCCGACGGGGCCAGCCGCGGCAACCTGTTCAGCGGCGGCGCCGAGCAGAACGCGCTGGTGCTCAGCGTCTCGCTGCGCACGGGCCGGCGCAGCCGCTCCGGCTACTTCGCGTACTTCTCCGACCCCGCCAACGCCACCCGCACCTTCGTCGCGTTCTGGGCCGAGGTGGTGCGCGAGATCGGCCAGGGGCTGCGGCAGCGGCTGCGGGACGAGCGGCCCCGGGTGCGCAGGGGCGGGGTGTACCCGCTGCTGCGGGCGTTCACCACGGTCGTGGAGCGGGACGTGGTCGTCGCCTCCGTCATGGGCGACATCCTGGCGGGCCGCACCGCGGTGTACGCCGACCTGGTGGCCTACGACGAGGTCGCCCACCACTCGGGGGTGCGGGCGCCGGAGACCCTGCGGGTGCTGCGCCGCCTGGACAAGGCGATCCGGCTGATCGCCAGCGTGGCCGAGTACGCGCCGCGGCCCTACCGGTTCGTGGTGCTCTCCGACCACGGGCAGAGCCAGGGCGAGACGTTCACCCGCAAGTACGGGCAGACCCTGGAGGACCTGGTGCGCACCGGCTGCGGCCTGGAGACGCCCCGCGGGCGGCGCCGCGCCGCCAGGGAGGAGACCGGCGCCGAGGGCCGCGCCGCGGTGCGGGCCGCCCTGCACCGCCCGGAGCACCCCGAGGCGGAGGAGGAGGCCGCCCCGGCGCTGGGCGACCCGCTGGTGCTGGCCTCGGGGAACCTGGGCCTGGTGTCGTTCCGGGACGTGCCGCACCGGCTCACCTACGAGGAGTTCCGCGAGCGCCACCCCAAGCTGCTGCCGACCCTGACCGGGCACCCGGGGATCGGGTTCGTGCTGGTGCGCAGTTGTGAGCGCGGGCCGCTGGCGCTGGGGGCGAACGGGCTGCGGGTGCTGCGGACCGGCGAGGTGGAGGGCGACGACCCGCTGGAGCCGTTCGGGCCGGGCGCCGCGGAGGCGGTGCTGCGCACGGACGGGTTCCCGAACGTGGCCGACCTGATGGTGAACTCCGCGTACGACCCGTGCACGGGCGAGGTGCACGCCTTCGAGGAGCAGGTCGGCTCGCACGGCGGCCTCGGCGGGGCGCAGAGCGAGGCGTTCCTGCTGTACCCGGCGCAACTGCGGGTCCCCGCGGAGGGCGTCGTCGGGGCGGAGGCGCTGCACCGGGTGCTGCGGGGCTGGCTCGAGGACGCCGCGCGGGAGGCGGCGGGGGGCGCGGAGACGGCAGGGGAGGGGGACGGGGAGGAGGACGGCGCGCCGGAGCCCGGCAGCCGCGAGCCCCGGCGGGTCGCGTGAGCGGACACGGACGGCGCACGGCGCTCCGAATCCGCCCCCGGCCGGAAATCACCCAGCCACAATCCGCGCAATATGTCCGAAAAAGGCCTGACGTTCGTCGCGCTCACTCCGCCGGCGACTGCGGGAACTCCTCCCGGGCCCGCCGGTCGTCCCGTACCGCCTCCGCCACCGCGAGGCTGTCCTCGAACACGTGGTAGCGGGTGATCCGCCCGTCCCGCACGCTCAGGAGCAGGGCGAACGGGAACGACAGCACCCGCCCGCTGGCCCGCAGCGTCTGCTCCGCGTGCCCGGTCAGCACCGCGTTCTCCCCGTCCACCAGGAACGCCATGGGGGTCACCGAGCGCTTCTCCGGCACGAAGTGGGCGGCCATGGTGGCGAAGAGGTCGGCCATGTCGGCGCGGGTCCGCCGCGGCCGCAGCCACGGCACCTCGGGGGAGCCGGCGACCATGCAGTCCACCTCGTCCGCGAACAGCTCCGCGGTGTGCTCCGCGTCACCCTCGCCCAGCCTGACCAGGAACTCCTCCACGACGGCGCGTGTGCTCACGGCGTACCTCCCCTTCTGGCCGGGGGACGGCCCCGCCGGCGGTGACCACACTTCCAGACCCGCCGGGCGGGCGCGATTACCCGCCAGGTAGCGGCCGGTGCCGGAAGGCGGTCCCGCGCCACGCGTTTATATGGAATACAGGGAAAGAGAGCTTTGCTCCCGAATTCCCCGTAGTTTTCCTTGAATCAGGGATTTCGGTGCCCGGGACAGGTGCCCGGCGCCCCGTTCGGGGGAACCCGTCCGAGAGACCCCGTCGAGGGAACCCGTTCGAGAGAAAGGGAGGACAGATGACGACTCCTCCGAGAAGTGACTCACCGAGCCCCGGCCGCCCGGACCGCCGAGGCCGGGGCGACGGCGCCGCGGGCCGCGCCCGCACCAGGCTCGCCGTCGGCGCCGTCGCCGGCGCCCTGCTGCTCGCGGGCACCTCCGCCGCGGTGTCCGCGGCCGTCGTCGGCGACGACAGCGCGCCGAAGGCCCGGGAGGAAGCGCCGGACTACGACCCGCTGCCGCTGGTGGTGGACGCCAGGTACGGGCAGCACAAGACGTTCGACCGGTTCGTCGTGGACATCGAGGGCGACCCGCCGAAGGTCGAGGCCGAGGTGGTGCGTTCGCTGCACCACGACGGCTCGGGCGACCCGGTGGCGCTGAAGGGCAGGTACTTCCTCCAGGTCAGGCTGCACCCGGCCGCCGCGCACGACGACGACGGCGACTCCGTCTACGGTGGGCCGCGCACCCGCGCCGTCGGCCTGCCGAAGCTCAAGGGCTTCGCGATGACCGGCGACTTCGAGGGCCAGGTCACCTTCGGGCTCGCGTTCGACTCGCGCCCCGACTACACGGTGCGCGAACTGCGTGACCCGCAGCGCGTGGTCATCGACATCGCGCACTGACGACGGGCTGCCGCGCCGGGGCGCACCGGCCCCGGCAGCCCGCCGCCGCGCACCCGCCCGAGCCCGGGCGCGGCGCTCACGCGCCGTTGAAGGTGTCCGGGTCGGGCCCCAGCCGGCGCCCCCGCTCCAGGCCCGCGACGGCCGCCATGTCCGCCTGGTCCAGGGAGAAGCCGAACACGTCGAGGTTCTCCCTGATCCGCGAGGGCGTGACCGACTTCGGGATCGTGACGTTGCCCAACTGGACGTGCCAGCGCAGCACGACCTGGGCCGGGGTCCTGCCGTGCCTGTCCGCCAGCTCGCGCAGCACGGGCTCGTCCAGCAGGCCCTTGCCCTGGCCGATCGGGCTCCACGCCTCGGTGGCGATGCCGTGCTCGGTGTGGAACGCGCGCAGTTCCTCCTGCTGGAGCCACGGGTGCAGCTCGATCTGGTTCACGGCGGGGACCACGGAGCACTCGTCGATCAGCCGCCGCAGGTGCGGGATCTGGAAGTTCGACACGCCGACGCTCCTGGCGCGGCCCTCGGCGTGGATCTTCTCCAGCGCCCGCCAGGTCTCCACGTAGGTGTCGCGGCCCGGCATCGGCCAGTGGATCAGGTACAGGTCGACGTAGTCGAGGCCGAGCCGCTCCAGTGAGGCGTCGAACGCCCGCAGCGCCGCGTCGTGGCCCTGGTCGGAGTTCCACAGCTTCGTCGTCACGAACAGCTCTTCGCGGGGCAGTCCCGAGGCGGTCAGCGCCTGACCGGTACCCCGCTCGTTGCCGTAGACGGCCGCCGTGTCGATGCTGCGGTAGCCCGCCTCGATCGCCGTGGTCACGACCTCGTCGGCCTGCTCGTCCGGCACCTGCCAGACACCGAAGCCGAGCTGCGGCATGCGCGCGCCGTCGTTCAGGGTGGTGTAGGGAACCGTGCTCACGTCTGCTCTTTCCTCAACGTCTCGGGAACGTCTGCGTGGGTCGTGCGACCGGTGCCGCCCGGCCGCCCCCGTGTTTCGATCTTCCTCGACCGCCCGGGAACCGGGCGCACCACCCCCACCCCTTTCCCCGTCCGCCCCGTCCCATGCGGCCTCCCCGGCCGCGGCCCCGCCGCGCACCCGTCCGCTCCGCCTTCTTGACCGGTCCCGGACAACGATGCTCTCATCGACGACTGACTGTCAGGAAACTTTCCTGCCACTTTCCTGCCGCCCCCCAGGGCCGGAAAGGGCCACAGCGGAAGGGACACCACATGCCCCCACTGCGACGAACCCGCACCCGCCGCATACCCGGCGCCCCCCGCTCCGCACGCCCGCTGCCCCGGCGGGCCCTGCGCGGCGCCGCCACCGCGGCCACCGCGCTCGCCCTCCTCCTCACCGGCCAGACCGCCGCCGCCCAGGCCGCGCCCGCCGCGGCCACCCCCGTCCAGGCCAACGGCAAGGTGCGGGTCTGCGGCACCCAGCTCTGCAACGCCGCGGGCACGCCCGTCCAACTGCGCGGCATGAGCACCCACGGCACCCAGTGGTACGCCCGGTGCGTCACCGACGGCTCGCTCAACGCCCTGGCGAACGACTGGCAGGCGGACGTGCTGCGGGTGTCCACCTACGTCCAGGAGGGCGGCTACGAGACCGACCCGCGCAAGTACACCGACCTGGTCCACCGGTACATCGACATGGCCACCGCCCGCGGCATGTACGTGATCGTGGACTGGCACATGCTCTCCCCGGGCGACCCCGAGTACAACTACGAGCGGGCCAGGACGTTCTTCACCGAGGTCGCCTCCCGCCACCGCGACAAGGTCAACGTCCTGTACGAGATCGCCAACGAGCCCAACGGCGTGAGCTGGTCCCGGATCAAGGGCTACGCCGAGAAGATCATCCCCGTGATCAGGGCGCAGGACTCCGACTCCGTCGTCCTGGTCGGCACCCGCGGCTGGTCCTCCCTGGGCGTCTCCGAGGGCGGCAGCGAGCAGGAGGTGATCAACAACCCGGTGAACGCCTCCAACATCATGTACACCTTCCACTTCTACGCGGCGTCCCACCGCGACGCCTACCTGTCCGCGCTGGACCGCGCCTCGTCGCGGATCCCGATGTTCGTCACCGAGTTCGGCACCCAGGACTACTCCGGCGACGGGGCCAACGACTTCACCATGGCCCAGCGGTACCTGGACCTCATGGCCCGCAAGAAGATCAGTTGGACCAACTGGAACCTCTCCGACGACTTCCGCTCCGGCGCGGTGTTCAAGACCGGCACCTGCTCCGGCTCCCAGTGGACGGGCACCGGCGTCCTGAAGCCCGCCGGCGTGTGGATCCGCGAACGGGTCATGGGCTGAGCCCCGGGGCTACTCCGGCGATCTCCCCCACCCCCCGGCGGCGGCCGGCCCTCACCCCGTGCCGCCGCCCCCGCCGCTTCCCCCGTACAGGCTCTCGATCTCCGCCGCGAACACCTTCTCCACCGCCCGGCGCCGCAGCTTCAGCGACGGTGTGAGCAGCCCCGCCTCCTCGGTGAACTGCTCCGGCAGCACCCGGAACGCCCGGATCGACTCCGCCTGCGACACCTGGGTGTTCGCCGCCACCACGGCCCGCCTGACCTCAGCCTCCAGGTCCGGGTCGCCCACCACCTCGCGCAACGGCACCGGCGACTTGCCGCGCACCCGCTGCCAGTGCGCCACCGCGTCCGGGTCCAGCGTGATCAACGCCGCCACGAACGGCCGGTCGTTGCCCACCACCACGCAGCTCGCCACCAGCGGGTGGGCCCGCACCCGTTCCTCCAGCGGCACCGGCGCCACGCTCTTGCCGCCGCTGGTGACGATGATCTCCTTCTTCCGGCCGGTGATCGTCAGATAGCCCTCGTCGTCCAGCTCGCCGAGGTCCCCGGTGGCCAGCCAGCCGTCGTGCAGCAGTCGCCCCGTGGCCTCCGGGTCGTTCAGGTACCCGGAGAACACCTGCCCGCCGCGCACCCACACCTCGCCGTCGTCCGCCACCCGCACGCCCGCGCCCGGCACCGGCCGCCCCACCGTGCCGAACCTGGTGCGCTCCGGCGGGTTCGCCGTCACGGCCGCGGTCGTCTCCGTCAGGCCGTAGCCCTCGAAGATCGTCACTCCGGCGCCCGCGAAGAACAGACCCAGGCGCCGGTCCATCGCCGACCCCCCGGACACCGCGTGCCGCACCCTGCCGCCCATGGCCTCGCGGACCCGGCTGTAGACGGCCCGCTCGAACACCTGGTGCTGCACCCGCAGCGCCGCACCGGGCCCGGTGCCCCGCCCGAACGCCCGCGCCTCCTGCGCCTGCGCGTACCGCACCGCGACGTCCACCGCCCGGTCGAACAGCGCGCCCCGCCCCGCCGCCTCGGCGCCGCGCCGCGCCGCGTCGAAGATCTTCTCGAAGACGTACGGCACCGCGAGCACGAACGTCGGCCGGAACGAGGCGAAGTCCGGCAGCAGCGCCGCCGCCGACATCTCCGGCTGGTGCGCCAGGCACGCCCGGCCCCGCACGGCCGCGACCTGCACCATCCGCCCGAAGACATGCGCCAGCGGCAGGAACAGCAGGGTGGAGACGGGCTCGTTCGGCCGGGGGCGGAACACCGGCGTCCAGCCCTGGAGCAGGTTGTCGCACTCGGCCATGAAGTTGGCGTGCGTGAGCACACAGCCCTTGGGCCGCCCCGTGGTGCCCGAGGTGTACACGACGGTGGCCACCGCGTCCGGCGTCACCGCGAGCCGGTGCCGCCGCACCACCTCGTCGTCCACCCGCGCCCCGGCCTCCGTCAGCTCCTCCCACGCACCGGCGTCCAACTGCCACATCGCCTGCACCGCGGGCAGCCGGTCGATCACCGAGCCCACCGTCATGGCGTGGTCCTCGTTCTCCACCACGCACGCCACGCAGCCGGAGTCCTGGAGGATCCAGCGCACCTGCTCCGACGACGAGGTGGGGTACACCGGCACCGGCTGGGCGCCCACCGTCCACAGCGCGAAGTCGAACAGCGTCCACTCGTAACGCGTCCTGGACATGATCGCCACCCGGTCCCCGAACCGCACCCCCCGGGCCAGCAGCCCCTTGGCGAGCGCGACCACCTCGTCCCGGAACCGGACCGCGGTGACGTCCTCCCACCGCCCGCCGGTCTTCCGCCCGAGCTGCACCAGGTCAGGGCACTCGTCGGCGTTGTCGAACACGGCATCGGCCAACCCGCCGACCTGCGGCGCCGTCGCCAGGGGCGGGGTGGTGACCTCGCGCACGGGCTGTGCTCCTCCAACTGCTCTCACGGGCCGGCGGGGCCCGTAAAGTACCCCACCGGGCCGACACCCCGCCCATCCCGGAGAAACCCGTGTTCCCGCAGGTCACAGCCCTCCGGGCGGCCGAGCATCCCCCAAGGACCCTCCCCTCCCGGCCCCGCCGCCACCCCGCCCCCCGGCACCTGCACCAAATCTCTCCCCGTCACTCACCGGGACTCCGCAACGCCCCGGACCCCCCTCACCTTCCGTGCTACCCTGCTCACTTTCCGCCCGCGCCCCCTACGCGATACCCGTGTGAGGAGCACCCCCGATTCTTGGTATCGTTGACCTGTCGCCGCGGTGAACCACGGCAGACACCCAGGTCCGGGTGGCGGAATGGCAGACGCGCTAGCTTGAGGTGCTAGTGCCCTTTATCGGGCGTGGGGGTTCAAGTCCCCCCTCGGACACATACGCAAGGCACATCGACGGTGCCGACCGATTCCCGGTCGGCACCGTTCGTGTGTGCGCCGTCCCCGCTCCCCTCGGCTCTCGCGCGCGTCGCCCGCCTGTTCCCGCGGAACGGCGGGCGCCGGACACGGGACGTGGTCACACGCGCGACCGCACGGCTGCCCGCGCGCCCGCGCGTGCAGACTCTCCGTAACGACCTCGACCGCCCGCCTGCGGACACGCGATTTCGCCGGCCGTGTCGGCTGGGTACCGTGCGGCTGGGCTCGCACCAGGAGGGGACGGCGAAGCATGTCATTGACCGACAAGGCCATCGACCGCATCAGGGACCTCGTCCAGTCGGGCGAGCTGCCTCCGGGGGCCAAGCTGCCGCCCGAGCAGCAGCTCGCCGCGGAGCTGGGGCTGTCCCGCAATCTGATGCGGGAGGCGGTCAAGGCGCTGGTCGTCTCGCGGGTGCTGGAGATCCGGCGCGGCGACGGCACGTATGTCACCAGCCTGGCGCCGGAGCTGCTGCTGAGCGGGATCGGGTCCGCGGTGGAGCTGCTGCGCGGCGACACCCTGCTGGAGCTCACCGAGGTGCGTCGGCTGTTCGAGCCGGTCGCCACGGCGGTGGCCGCCACCCGCATCTCGGCCGCCGAACTCGCTGAGGTGGAGCGACACCTGGAGGCGATGCGGGCGGCCCGCGACGACGTGGAGGAACTCAACGAACACGACGCCGCCTTCCACCGGGCGGTGATCGCGGCCACCGGCAACGCGACGCTGGCCACCCTGCTTGAGGGCATCTCCGGCCGCACCGTGCGCGCCCGCGTCTGGCGCGGCATGGTCGACGAGAACAGCGCGGGCCGCACCGTCGCCGAACACGAGGCGATCTTCCAGGCGCTGGCCGCGGGCGACGCCGCACTGGCGCAGGCCGCCGCACTGATCCATGTCACCACCACGGAGCGATGGCTGCGCGAGCACTTGGGCCGGGCGGAGGGCGGCGTCCCGCACGACCTCACCGGCGGGCCCTAGCCCGGCGCGGCCCGCCCGCCGGACGCCGGGCGGGGCGGCCTCGTGGACGGTGGTGGCGGCGGGTCGAACAAGGTACAGACATGGGATGGGTCGAGTTGTGCTTGGGGGTGATATGCCCATTGACAGTGCGAGGGGCGTATGGAATCACTGGAACATGGGATGTCTGGGCGCCCTCCGTGGGCGCTCTCGGGCGCCCCTACCCCCCACGACGCCAAGGGAGAGTCGCCCCATGACCTCGTCCGGATCGCACCCTCGTCCGCGCTCCGCGCCGCCGACCGCACCCTGACGGGACCGGCCGAGGTCCGTCCCGGACTGCCGGTCGGGCCGGCCGCCGCGATCTCCCGAACGCCTCGCGCGCAACCCTGAGCCGGACCGACCTCACGTGTGCGGCGGGCGGGACCCGCTCGGCCGCACCCGCCGCGCCGCCCGGCCGCGAAGCGGCATGACCGCCGGCAGCCGGCGCGACTGCGCCGACGGCGCCCCCGCCCACCGGGAGGCGTGGACACACGGCGGCGACGGCCGGCAGTGGTCGCTCAACAGCCCCGGTGGCAACCGCCACCGGTTCATCCATCGGGGCACCGGTACCGCTCTCGACGGCCGCGGAAGCACCGCGGTCGGCTCGTCCACGGTGATGCCCAACCGGACTCCAGCACCAGCAACGAACGGACCATCACCGGGGTCAGAACCGCCCCGGCGGCGCCGCCCGCGCCGTGGCGGATTCCGTCGTGCCCGCGGCGCGGCGGCGATCCGGCCCGTCGAAGAGCGCCCCCCACGTCCCGGAGTCGGAAGAAGGAGTGTATGAAACTTCATCGCCTCTTGATATCCATCGCGGCCGCGGTACTTCTCGTCCTGACCACTGCGGGCACCTCGTCCGGCAGCGGCGCGGGCGCGGCCGCGCCGCCCGCGACCACCGGCGCCGCCGAGGCGAGCCCCGGCTGCGGCAAGGCCCCGACGGTGACCAGTGGTACCCACACGATCCAGAGCGGCGGCCAGACGCGCAGTTACATCGTGCGGGTCCCCGCCGGCTACGACAACAACCGCCCCTACCGGCTGATCTTCGGTTTCCACTGGCGGGGCGGCACGGCCAACGACGTCGACTCGGGTGGAACGGACGGGTACAACTGGTCCTACTACGGCCTCCGGCGCCTGGCGGACAGCGCGAACAACAGCACGATCTTCGTCGCCCCCCAGGGCCTCGGCAACGGCTGGGCCAACTCCGGCGGCCAGGACGTGGCCTTCGTCGACGCCATGGTCAGCCGGATCACCTCAGGTCTGTGCGTCGACACCAGCCAGGTGTTCGCCACCGGCTTCAGCTACGGCGGCGCGATGTCGTACGCCCTCGCCTGCTCCCGGGCGTCGGTCTTCCGGGCGGTCGCGGTCTACTCCGGGGCGAACCTCAGCGGGTGCAACGGCGGCACTCAGCCCGTCGCCTACATGGGTCTGCACGGCCTCAGGGACAACGTGCTGCCCATCTCGTCGGGACGGGCCCTGCGCGACACCTTCGTCCGGGCGAACGGCTGCGCCGCGCAGAACCCGCCCGAGCCGGCCAACGGAAGCCTGACGCACATCATCACCACCTACTCGGGATGCAGGTCCGGATACCCCGTGGTGTGGGCCGCGTTCGACGGAGGCCACGACCCCGGTCCCATCGACGGTTCCACCGGTAGCGGCTGGCGCACCTGGACCTCGGGAGCGGTGTGGCAGTTCTTCAGCCAGTTCGGCTCGAACCCGCAGCCCCCCGCCGGCCAGCAGGTCGTCGGCCAGCAGTCGGGACGCTGCCTCGACGTCAACAACACCACCACGGCCAACGGCACACAGGCGCAACTGTGGGACTGCCACGGCGGCTCCAACCAGCGGTGGACCTACACCTCGGGCAAGCAACTCATGCTCTACGGCAACAAGTGCCTGGACGCCTCCGGGATGGGCACCGTCAACGGCACCGCGGCGGTGATCTGGGACTGCAACGGGCAGGCCAACCAGCAGTGGAACGTCAACACCAACGGCACGATCACCGGAGTGCAGTCGGGGTTGTGCCTCGACGCCAGCGGCGCCGGCACCGCCAACGGCACGAGGGTCCAACTGTGGAGCTGCTCCGGCGGAGCGAACCAGCAGTGGAGTCTGCGGAGCTGACCCCGGAAACAGGTGACGGCCCCAACCGTGCGGGCCGGGGTTCCCCCCGGCCCGCACGGGTCTCCGCGCCCGCGGCGGGTGCCGCCCCGGCGGCCCCCCGGTCAGCCCGGTACGCGGATGTCCCGGCCGCTGAACTTCTGCCAGTAGCCCACACAGGTGTCCCGCCAGTCGGCCGCGTCCGCCTCGTGGAGCGCCAGCTTGGCCCTGACCTCGGCGAAGCGGCGGGCATCGATCTCGGATTCCAGGGAGTCCCAGGTCCGCCGCATCCCGCTGACGTACCGGACACCCGAGTAGTAGCGGTGGACCAGCTCGTCCCAGAAGATCCTGCCGCTGCTCATCGGGTGGTCCCAGGGCACGTGGTGGAACCACATCATCAGGTTCTCGGGGACGGTGTCGAGGTCGCCGTACCTCGCCGCCAGGGTGGGGAAGTACTGGGCGGTGAAGTTGCTCCCGGTGGGGGAGCGGTCGTAGCCCAGGCCGACGCTGTCCGCCCTGTTGTAGTAGACGGGGTTCCAGTCCTCCCGCGGGAGGTGCGACTCGGAGGGGCCGGGGCCGTAGTGGACGTCGGCGGTGAACTGGTGCGCGATGCCGAGCGGGGTCTGGTAGCTCACCAGTGCCTCCCAGGAGCCCATCATCATGGCGACGACGGCGTCCACCACCCTGCGGCTGTTGCCCCAGGTCATCCGGACCCAGTCGGTGGCGATGTCCTTGGAGTCCGCGGTCCAGTCCCAGGCCTGGCGGCCGAAGGCGAACAGGTTCGCCTGGGAGAAGTGATGCCCGGTCAGGTTGTCCGCGTTGCCCAGGTTGGCCACGCCGACGATGGCGGTGTCCGAGTGGTTCTGGGCCGTGCCGTCCACGATGTGGCCGACCAGGCGCTTGTCCAGCGGCCTGCCCCGCCCGTCCGTGGCGTGGGTGTCGGTCTTGAGGATCTCCTCCCACATGGGGGCCAGGAAGCACAGCATCCGGTTCTGGCCGGTGTACTCCTGGGTGATCTGGAGTTCCAGGGCCTGGTTGGTGTTCTCCATTCGGCCGAACATCGGGTGGACGGGCTCCCTGGCCTGGAAGTCCAAGGGGCCGTTCTTGGTCTGGAGGAACACGTTGTCCAGGAAGCGGCCCTTGGTCCCGTCGGGCTGCGGCTCGTCGTCGATGTGGCCGAACTCCAGGTAGGCCCGCTTCAGCCGGTCGCTGTCGACGTCGGGGTTGTAGACGAAGGTCCGCCAGTAGATCTTCAGGCCGAGGGGCGCCACCGCGGTCGCCATGCCGTTGGCGCCGTCGCCGTGGTCGTGGCCGAAGTCCTGGGGCCCCGGCTGGCCCTCGGAGTTGGCCTTCACGGTGAAACCGATGAAGTCCGGTATGGACTCCTGGATCCGCCGGGCCCTGCGGTGCCACCACGCCCGGAAGTCGGGGCTGGTGGGGGCCATTTGCTCCGCGGTGAGCGTGTCCGGCGCGAACCGGCTGTCCATGGGTGCCGCGTACCTGATGGACAGGGCGAGCCTGATCCCGTAGGGCCGCAGCGCGTCGGCCAGCGCCGCCTCCTGGGCGATGTACTCCGGTGTGAGGTAGGAGTTGTCGGCGTTGACGTTGTTGATGGTGATCCCGGTGATCCCGACGGATGCCATCGCCCGCGCCGCCACGAGATAGCGGTCGAGCACGACCGGCAGGTTCAGCCCGGCGCTCGCGCCGGTGGCGGCGAAGTTGAAGATCGCGCCGTTCTCGCCGTTCAGCCCGCCCGTCCCCGACGCGTCGTTGCCGGCGTACAGGCGCTCGGTGTCCCAGTAGTTCAGGTGGCGGTTCGCGATCCTGGGGCGCTCGGCGAGGTCGAGACCGGTGACGGGCCGGTGCGTCTGGACGCGCCGCAGAAACGCGAACGCGCCGTACAGCGCGCCCACGTCGGTGTTGCCCGCGATGACGGTGAACGCCCGCCGCCCCTGGGACAGCGACCTGATGAGGAAGCCGTCCCGGCCCACGGACTCCAACTCGGCGCCGGGGACGAACCGGCGCACGACCGGCGAACTCTCCCGGGTCCCCACGACGACGGCGCCGTGCGGGACGGCGTGCCCCGGGCGGGGGCGCGCCAGGGCCCGCACCGGGCGGTCGAGCAGCCCGCTCAGGCCCCGGACCAGCTCCTCCCTGGCCGCCTCCAGGGTGGACGCCATCAGCCGCTCGGTGGATCCCGGGGCCATGCCCAGGTTCGGGGTGTGGCGGTAGGAGGGGTTCCGGTGGGCGTTCTCCACGATGACGGTGGTGATCTGCCGCCGGTACCGGCCGAGCAGGCGCGGATCGCCGACCGGCACATAGCGCAGCCACATCGCGGAGCCGTCGTAGTCGTCGTCCCGTGGCGCGGCGGAACCGGGGGGTGCGCCCTCCCGGCCCGCCGCCCGGGCGGCCCCGCCCGCGCTCGGCCCCAGCGCCGCGCCTGCCGCGACCGCGCCCATGAATGTCCGTCGGCTCATCGACATGAGGTCGTCCTACCAGACATCCCTTGTCATTGTCAGCAGGCAGAACAAAGTTCATGGCGATGAACGGGCGGGCGTGCTCGGGTCGTTGGCGGCCGGGGGTCGTTCACATGCCTTGACTTTGTTCGAGCGTCGCGAACACCCTTGTGGTGAGGGCTCCATCCCCGTCCCCCCTCGAGATCTCCCTCCGCCTTCCGGTCGGGTCTTCCCCTCGGGTGTTCCCTGCGCGCCGCGCGGTCGGCTGGGAGCGCTCCCATGACGATCCGCCGAAGCCGGGAACGCCACCCGCGGCCCCGCCGCGGCAGGGCCGGGGCGATCGGCCCCGAGCAAGCGCGGATCCATACCCACGTCCCCCAGGGGTGATGAATGACGCCACGCAACGATGATTCCGAGTCCGCCCGCCGGGAAACGGTCAGTCGGCGGTCCGTGCTGGCGAGGATGGGCGCCCTGCCGGTCCTCGCCGCGGCGCCGCCGGCCCTGGGGGTGTTCGGGGCCCCGCCCGCGGCGGCGGCCGCGGCGGTGATCGTGGACCCGTCGGCGCGGCGGCAGACGATCCGCGGTTTCGGCGGCATGAACCACACGGTGTGGATCAGCGACCTGACACCCGCCCAGAGGGACACGGCGTTCGGCAACGGCCAGGGGCAGTTGGGCTTCACCGTGCTGCGGATCCCCGTCCACGAGAACCCGGCGAACTGGAGCCGCGAGGTGGCGACCGCCAGGCGCGCCATCGAGCACGGGGCGACCGTCATCGCGTCGCCGTGGAATCCCCCCGCCCACATGGTCGAGACCTTCGTCCGCGGCACCCAGACCGACGCGAAGCGGCTGCGGCACGACATGTACGGCGCCTATGCGCAGCATCTGAACGACTTTTACGGGTTCATGGCCAACAACGGGGTGAACCTGTATGCCGTCTCCGTGCAGAACGAGCCCGATTACGCTCACGACTGGACGTGGTGGACTCCCGCCGAGATGGTGCGGTTCCTGCGGGAGAACGCCGGCTCGATCCGCACCAGGGTCATCGCCCCGGAGTCCTTCCAGTACGTGAAGAGCTTCTCGGACCCGATACTCAACGACCCCGCGGCGCTCGCCAACGTGGACATTCTCGGGGCCCACCTGTACGGCACGCCCTACGGGAACTTCCCCTATCCCCTGTTCAAACAGAAGGGCCAGGGCAAGGAACTCTGGATGACCGAGGTCTACCACCCCAACAGCAGCGACTCGGCGGATCTGTGGCCCCAGGCGCTCGAGGTGGGGGAGCACATGCACCGCGCCCTGGTGGACGCCGAGTTCCAGGCGTACGTGTGGTGGTACATCCGGCGCGGCTACGGGCCCATGAGGGAGGACGGGCAGATCAGCAAGCGCGGCGCCGTCATGGCGCACTTCTCGAAGTTCGTCCGCCCGGGGCACGTGCGGATCGACGCGGCCGCCAATCCCCAGTCGAACGTGTACACGTCGGCCTACCACGGCGGTGGCTCCCGGGTGGTCGTCGTCGCCGTCAACAAGGGCACCTCGCAGGTGAGTCAGCAGTTCACCCTGCTGAACAACCCATCCTCCGGCGTGTCCTCCTGGCTGACGGACGCGAGCAGGAACGTCGCGCCCCAGAGCCGGATCGGGGTGACGAACGGCACCTTCACCGGCCGGCTTCCCGCGCGGAGCGTGACGACCTTCGTGACCGAGTGACGCGCGCCCCCGCCACCCCTTCGCCCGGGGCACGCAGCCTCGGGGCGGGCCGGGCCGGGCCGCACGGGTGCGGGGCGAGGGCCGGACTACTCCCCGGGGAGTAGTCCGGCCCTCGTGCCACCCCAGGCAGTACGCCCCGACTCGCACTGCGCGCCGACGACTTGAGCCCTTCCCGCCGGGAGGCTGATGGGCGTCAGGAAAGGCGTGCAGAAGGGGGAACCCCGGCATGGGGCCCGAAGTGAAGAACAAGCGTGCCCGTCGACGAGCCGTGCCCTGGCTCGTGTTGGTGCTGTGGGTGGCCGTGCTCGCGGTCGCGGCGCCCTTCGCGGCGAAGCTCGGGGACGTGCAGCAGAACCGGGCCGTGGACTACCTCCCGGCCGGCGCGGACTCGACCCAGGTGGCGGAGATCCAGGACCGGCTGCCCGGCGGCGAGACCACCGAGCTGGTGCTCGTGTACCACCGCGAGGGCGGGCTGACCGCCGCCGACCGGGACGCCGCCGCCGCGCAGGTCGCCGAGATCGCCGACCGGCACCGGCTGACCGCCGAGCCGCGCGGGGTGCCGTCCGAGGACCGGACCACCCTCATGTACCCGATCGCCAGCACCGAACCCGGCGCCGACGAGGAGCTCCGGGAGAAGTTCGTCGAGGACGTGCGCGACGTCGCCCGGGACGAGAACGGGTTGAGCGTGGACGTGGGCGGACCCGGGGCCTTGGACACCGACGCCGGGAAGGTCTACGACTCCCTCGGCGGGCCGCTGCTCTACACCACCGTCGCCGTCGTCGCCGTCCTGCTGATCCTCATCTACCGCAGCCCGGTGCTGTGGCTGGTGCCGCTCGTCGTCGCCGGGATCGCGGACTACCTGTCCATGGGCGTCGCGTACGGGCTCAACCAGGCGTTCGGGACGACCGTCTCCGGGCAGAGCGCGGGCGTGATGACCATCCTAGTGTTCGGCGCGGGCACCGACTACGCGCTGCTGCTCGTCTCCCGCTACCGCGAGGAACTGCGCCGCATCGAGCGGCCCTACGACGCCATGAAGGTCGCCCTGCGCGGTTGCGGGCCCGCCGTGATCGCCTCCTCCGGGACCGTGGCCGCGGGGCTGCTGTGCCTGCTGGCCGCCGACCTGAACAGCAGCCGGGGCATGGGGCCGCTCGGCACGGTCGGCGTGCTGTGCGCCCTCGTCGCCATGCTCACCCTGCTGCCCGCCCTGCTCGTGCTGCTGGGCCGGCGGGTGTTCTGGCCGCTCGTGCCCGCGTACGGCAGCCAGCCCGGGCAGCGGCGGAGCCTGTTCGCCGCGATGGGCTCGTCCGCGGGGCGGCGGCCGCTGGCCGTGCTCGCCGGTGGCGCCGTGCTGCTGGGCGCCCTCGCGCTGGGCGCGCTCAACCTGCCCGGCCCGATCAAGCAGCAGGACTCCTTCGTCGACAAACCGGAGTCGGTCACCGCGATGGAGACGCTCGCCCGGGCCTACCCCGAGCAGGGCACCCAGCCGATCACCGTGCTCGCGCCCACCGGGCGCGCCGACGCCGCGCTCGCCGACATCAGGGAGCACTCCGGGGTCGCCGCGGCCGAGCGCGCCCGCAGCGGGGACGGATGGACCGAGATCTCCGTCACCGCGAAGGGCGTGCCGCAGTCGGACGCCGAGACCTCGACGATCGAGTCGCTGCGGGCGGACCTCGACGACTCGTACGGCGCGTACGTCGGCGGACCGAGCGCCGAGCAGATCGACCTGGCGGACGCCAACGCCAGGGACCGGCTGGTCGTCGTGCCGCTCGTCCTCCTGGCGGTGCTGCTGATCCTCATCGTCCTGCTGCGCAGCCTCGTCGCGCCGCTGCTGCTCGTCGTGGCCGTGGTCGCGGTGTGGGGCGCCGCGCTCGGCCTCGGCGGGCTGGTGTTCGGGCCGGTGTTCGGGTTCGAGGGCACGGACCCGGGGCTGGGGTTGCTGTCCTTCGTGTTCCTGGTCGCCCTCGGCGTGGACTACGGGATCTTCCTGATGCACCGGATGCGGGAGGAGTCCATGACGGGCGCCGATCCCGCCACCGCCGCGCTCACCGCGCTGCGGACCACCGGCGGGGTCATCGCCTCCGCGGGGCTCGTGCTCGCCGCGACCTTCGCGGTGCTGATGAACATGGGGCTGGTGCAGCTCGTCGAGATGGGCTTCGTGATCGCGGTGGGCGTTCTCCTCGACACCTTCCTCGTCCGGACGTACCTCGTCACCAGCGCGAGCGTCGCCCTGCGGCGGAAGGTGTGGTGGCCGGGGCGCCTGTCGAAGGAGCCGGAGGCCGAGCGGACGCCGCGGCCGCCCGAGCGGACGCCGCTTCCCCTGGGCTGACCGCCACCGGGGCGCCCCTCCCGCACGGAGGGGCGCCCCCCTAGCGAAAGATGTCCCTCGTGCAGGCACCCCTGAAGCCAAGCCTCCTCGAGCGGATCCGCACGGCCGAGGGATCCCTCGCCACCCGCCACGACGCGTACCTCGCGGCCGGAGTGGCGGTCCTCGACGTGCTGATCGCCGTGCTGTTCGTGGACGGCCGCAGACCCGACGCCCTCGGCTGGGCCCTGCTGCTCACCTCGCACATCCCGCTGGTGTGGCGCAGGCGCCGGCCGATGACGGTGCTGTGCGTGACGGCCGCCCTGCTGTTCCCGTACCACGCGCTCGACAACAGCCACACCGCGGCGATCCAGCCGAGCATGATCGTGCTGTACACGGTGGCGGTGACCGGTACGGCCCGCCGCACGCTGCTCACCGGCGCCGTCGTCATCGGCTGCTCGCTGATCGGCAACGCGCTGACCAATCCCGACGGGATGGCGGACTTCCTGCGGATCTCCGGCTGGATCGTCGCCGTCCTGCTGTTCGGCGGCTACGTCGCCGTCCACCGCCAGTACCTCGCCACCGTCCTGGAACGCGCCGAGCGCGCGGAGCGCACCCGGGAGGAGGAGGCCCGCCGCCGGGTCGCCGAGGAGCGGCTGCGGATCGCCCGCGACCTGCACGACCTGCTCGCGCACAGCATCACCCTCATCGGTGTCCAGACGTCCGTGGCCGCGCACGTCCTGGCCGCCGACCCGGGCCGGCTCGACCGCGCCGCCGTCGCCAAGGCGCTCGACGACATCGCCGAGACCTGCCGCACCGCGCGCAGCGAACTCCGCGGCACGCTGAAGGTGCTGCGCGAGTCGGAGCACGGGGCCGAGGGCGAGCCGCGCGAGCCGCTGCCGGCCCTCGACGGGGTGGCCGACCTGGTGGACGCGGCCCGCACCGCGGGCGCAGACGTGGAGCTCACGTCGGCGGCCGACGGGGTGCCGTCCGCCGTGGGCGCGGCCGCGTACCGGATCGTGCAGGAGGCCCTCACCAACGCGGTGCGGCACGGCGGCCCCGAGGTGGCGGTACGCGTGGACCTGCGGTCGGAGGACGGGGCGCTGCGGCTCCGGGTCACGGACGACGGCGAGGGCGGCGCGCAGCCCGCCCCCGGCACCGGTTTCGGCCTGATGGGCATGCGCGAACGGGCTCGCAGCGTGGGCGGCGCACTGGAGGCCGGCCCACGGGAGGAGGGCGGCTTCGAGGTGCTGGCGGTCCTGCCGGTGGACGCGGGACAGCGGGCGCCGGACGGGGTCCGGGACGGGGCGGGGGCGGTCGAGGGGGTGCGCCGGTGAACGTCGGGTCTCCGGGCGGGCCGTGACGGGGCGCCTCACCTGGCCCCACCACCCCGGCGGCCCCGCTCATCCGGCCGGTGCCGAGGCGGTCCCGGCCGGTGAGGGGGCGTGCGTGATCGCGCTGGACCTGGTCAGTGGACGGCGGGTGGGGGAACGTTGGTGAGGTTCTCCTTCGTGAGCATGCGGCGGAACTCCGGGGGAGCCGTCGTCCTGCTCCACAGGAGCATGCGCAGGCGCTTCCGCAGGGTGAAGTGGTAGTAGCGGTCCTCCGGGTCGCCGAACCTGTACAGCGGGGGGACGAAGGAGGAGCCGCGCAGCCTGGTGAAGAGGCGGTCGGCGGCGTTCGCGGGGGTGGTCCGGCCGCGCCGCACGGCGTCGGTGAGTTCGAAGAGGCTGTCGAGGAGGGCGGGCAGGCCCTTGGGGAGCTCGAACCAGTAGGGGCCGTCGTCGAAGCGTTCGAGATCTCCCCAGCGTCCCGTGGCCAGGCACTCGTTGCGGGTGCTCTTCAGCCGCAGCGCGGCCAGGACCGACCACAGCAGCCAGACCCGGGAGTAGGCGTTCCACAGCCGGAAGTCGCCGGTGGCGATCCGGGCCGCGGCGAGCAGCCGGTCGTTGAAGTCGATCAGTTCGCGCTGGAAGGCGGCCACCGGCTCGAACCGCTTGGTCGACCAGTCGTCCGCGCGGGCAGCCGCGATCAGCGACGGGGCCAGCGCGTGCACCATTTCCGCGCTCATGGTGACGTCCCGGGAGAGGAACATGTCGTTGCGGCTCGCCGTCCTGTCCCACAGGAAGTACCGGTCGCCCACGGTCCGGCTGACCGTGCGCTGCCACCACTCCTCGCTGGTCCACGGCCGGGTCTCGGTCGCGTCGGCGAAGGAGCGTCGCAGCGCCGGGAAGTCGTCCACGACCTGCCGGAACGCCTCGCCCGGGTGGGCGGGCAGGTCCGGGAAGCGCTCCGGGTCCACGCTGAGGGTGACGCTCGCGGTGTGGTTGCCGGGCTCCTCACGGTTGTCGAAGTGCACGACCTGGAGCCAGCCGCCGTTGAAGAGGTGGCTGAGCGTGCCCTTGGACCACGCGGTCGCGCGCCGGTAGTCCGCCAAGCGCACGCAATCCTCGAAGGGCCTGACGCCGTGCATGTGCGTGGTGAGCACCCGGGACCGCATGCGCAGCCAGGGGACCGGGTCGGCGCAGTCCAGCCGGCGCACCAGCGGCGAGTCGGCGCCGCTGCCGTCGACGACGTACCGGGCGCGGTAGGACGCCCCGCCGGTGACCCGGACAGTCACCCCGTTCTCGTCGGGTATGACGTCGGTGAGCGTGGGGCGGCGCGGAATGGTCACGGCGCCGTGCCCGCGGGCCAGTTCGACGGCGTACCGGTCCACGTGTGGGCGGTACGGGTGCCACTCGGAGTGCTCGCCGGGGACGTTGAACTGCACGGCCTGCGCGGGGTCCTGCTCCCGGCCCGCCTGGTGGTGGACGAAGCCGAGGCTCCGCTTGATCCCGCTGGTGCGCTGCACGTCGGCGGGCAGGTCGCAGGTCAGGCCGAAGGAGGCGATCTCGGGCACGTCGAATCTGCGGGCCAGGGTGAAGAAGACCTCGGCCGTGTACGGGACGGTCGTTTCGCCCGCGACCTCGGTGACGTCGGACTCGGTGTCCACCAGCAGGACCCGCACGCCGTGCCGGGCCAGTACGGCCGCAAGCAGGCCGGAGGCGAGGTGCCCGCCCAGGACGGCGACGTCGAACTTCTCGGTGCCGGGCGGCGCGGCGCCGCCGCGGTCCCGCATGAGTCCGGTCCCTGCGTTGTCGGTCATCGATCGCTCCTTCGGTCAGTGGCCGGGAAGCACCCGGCTGCGGGCGAAGCCCTTGATGGCGGAGCGCACCAGGGCGCCGACGTGCTCCGGTGCCCTGGTGCGGCTCCACTCGACGGCGCGCGCCATCTTCGGCGGCGTGGCGTGGAACCAGCGGCTGTCCGGGTCGCCGAGGCCGAACGACGGCGGGACGCAGTCGGCGTCCTGGACGCGGGCGAACAGCTTCCGCGCCGCCGCGTCGGGGGCCAGCGATCCGGCCTCCACCGAACGGCACAGCTCGCGGGTGAACGGGCCGAGCCGATTGAAGTCATCGCTCACCGGGAACGGCGAGCCGGGGGCGGCGGCGGAGAGCTCCTCCAGCTCCCGGAAGACGCCGTCGTCGCGGCTGCGCAGATAGGAGAAGTACGCGCTCTCCAGAGCCAGCGTCCCGAGCACCGAGCCGACCTCCCAGGTGCGGTAGGCGGCGTTCCACAGCCGGTAGTCGCGGAAACCGACGAACGAGCTGTAGACCAGGTCGTCGTGGACGTCGTAGAGGCCCTGCTGGAGGGTGTCCACCCAGCCGAAGCGCTCCAGTGACCAGTCGCCATCCCGGGAGGCCGCGATCAGCCGCCAGGCCAGCGCGTTCACCACCTCCAAGGAGTTGGTCAGGCCGCGGGAGTACAGGGCGTCGGTGAACCCGGCGGCGTGCGCGGTCAGGCAGAACCGCTCGCCGACGGTCTGCTTGCTCGAGTACTGGAGTCGCCCGGTGGACACCCACGGCCGTGCCGGCACCGCGTCGCGGAACTGGTGGGCGATGTCGGGGAAGCGGGCGAGGAACGCGTCGAACTCCTGCTGCGCGCTCTGCTCGCCCTTCGGGTGCGTGCGGGGGTCCAGGGTCAAGCCGACGCTGCACAGCGCGTTCTGTGCGCCTTTGTGGTTGTCGAACGGGATCACCCACAGCCAGCCGCCGTCGAAGACGTGGTGCAGGGTGCCGTGGTGCCAGGGGCTCGGCTGATCGTGCAGCTTCGCGGCCGGCGCCTGGTCGAACGGGCGCACGCCGATCATGTGCGTGAACATGGTGCGGGAGTGGTGGCGGCCCCGGGTGGGGTTCTCCCGCAGGTCGAACCGCTCGGCCAGCGGTGAGCGGAAGCCGCTGGCGTCGACCACGTAGCGCGCGTGGTACTCGACACCGTCCGAGGATCGGAGCAGCACGCCGCGCTCCGGGTCGATCTCGACGTCGGTGACCCTGGTCGACGGCATGCCGTGCACGCCGTACCGCAGCGCGATGTTGTACAGGTAGGCGTCGATGTCCTGACGGAACAGGTGGGTCTCGGTGCGCAGGGCCGCCGGGATCACCAACTGGTTGATCTCCGCGGGGTCCTGGAGGCCGCCCTCGCGGTGGTAGACGAAGCCGAAGTTCTGCTTCTTGCCGCAGTTGCGGGACACGTGCCGCTGGATGCCCTTGAACGTCGCCAGGGGGGCGATCTCCGGGACGCGGTACCGCTCCGCGATCACCCGGGTCAGCGCCGACGTGTACGGGATGGTCGACTCCCCGACGGCGAAGCGCGGATGGGTGCCGGCGTCGATCAGCAGGACCCTGACCCCGTTGCGGGCCAGGACCGCGGCCAGCATGGAGCCGGCCAGGCCGGCCCCGAGGACGGCCACGTCGTACCGGTCGGCGCGGTCGCGCACCGGGCTTGCTGCCTTCACTGTCCTCACCTTTTCCTGTCCTGGTGCACCACTGGTCCGGTCCCCCGCGGGTGAGCGGGGGCGTGCCCGGGGGTCCCGCCCCGCGGCCGGAGCGGGGCACGGGGTCGGCGCCGGCCGGGTTCAGGCGGCGTCGGCGGCGGTCCGGGGCCGCGGGTCCGCTTCGTGCTGGTTGATCACCTGTCGCAGCAGGAATCCGGCCCAAAGGTTGGCGTCGGTGGCGAAGAAGTCCCGGCCGGCGAAGTCGATCCGCAGGTCCTTGCGCGTGCGGCTGACCAGTTCCATCACCATCAGCGAGTCCAGGCCCATCTCCAGCAGGTGGAACTCGCCCGCCAGCCTCGCCACATCCACCCGCAGGATTTGCGCCAACTGTTCGCGCAGGTAGCGGTCGAGCAGGGCCTCGCGCTCCGCGGGCGCGGTCCGGAGCAGCTCCTCCAGGACCGGTGCCGGACCGGTCCGGCCGGTCTCCCCTGCGTCGGCGTCGATCAGGTCGAGCAGGGGCCGCCGGATCCGCGCTTCCATCACCGGCCGGTAGACCGACCAGTCGGCGGCGCACACCACCTGCTGGGCGTCGTCCCCCGCGAGCAGTGCGCCCAGCGTCTTCAGGCACTGTGGCGCTGACAGCGGCCGCAGACCCGTCGCCTTCAGGAACTGCAAGACGTCGTCGCCGAAGAGGCTGGACGCCAGCTCCCACGGGCCCCAGTCCACGGTCAGGGCGGGCAGCCCGCGGGCCCGGCGGTGGTGGGCGAGCCCGTCGAGGAATGCGTTGGCGGCGGCGTAGCTCGCCAGGTGCTGCGAGCCCCAGGTGGCGGCGATGGAGGAGAACCCGAGGAAGAAGTCCAAGTCCATCCCGCAGGTGGCCTGGTGCAGCGCCCGGCCGCCGAGAACCTTGGGCCGCCACACCGCGTCGTACTCGGCCGGTCGCACATCGCGGACGAACTGCGGCACCGACACGCCCGCGGCGTGCACCACGCCGCGCAGCGGGCACAGGCCGTCCGCGAGCCGGCCGGCCAGCGACCGCATCGCCGCGGCGTCGGCCACGTCGGCCGCCACCACCTCCACTCGCACCCCGGTGGCCTCCAGCTCGCGCACCACCGCGACGCGGGCGCGCACCGCGTCCGGCAGGTCGGGGGAGTCCCACGTGGCGTGGTCCGGCAGGGCGGTGCGGCCCAGCAGCACCAGGCGCCCCGCCCCGTGCCGGGCCAGCCAGCGCGCCAGCGCGGTCCCGATGCCGCCGAAGGCGCCGGTGATCAGGTAGGTGCCGTCCTCGCGCACTCGCGGTGCGGCCCGCAGCTCCCGCCGGTCCGGGCGGTGCGGCACCAGACGGCACACCAGGCGGCGCTCGCCGCGCAGCGCCTGCTGATCCTCGTCACCAGTGGTCAGCAGGGCGTCGGCCAACCGGGCGGCCTCGTGTGCCGGGTCCCCGCAGGCCGGGTCCAGGTCCACGGCGCCGCCCCACCGCTCGGGGTGCTCCAGGGCGATCACCCGGCCCAGGCCCCACACCGTATTCGCGACGGCGTCCAGCGTCGGCTGCCCGGGAGCGGCGGGCATCGCGCCCCTGGTGACGGTGGACACCCGTACCCCAGGCAGGTCCTCGCGCAGGCCGAGTGCTTGGACCAGGCCCACGGCGAGCAGTTCGGCCCGGTCGCGGTACTCGGTGAGCGTGTCCGTCGTCGCGTCGTCCAGGCCAGGGGTGTCCAGAGAGCTGAGCACCACGATCCGGGTGGGGCGGGCGGTCCAGGTCCGCCACTGGTCGAGCAGCAGGCGCATCTCGTCCGCGTACGGGCGGTCCTCGCCGGGAGGCGCCTGCGGGGGCGAGACGAGCGTGCAGTGCGCGCCGCGCGCGCCGAACTCCCTGGCCAGCCGCTCGGCCGCGCCACCGCGGTCGGCCACCAGCAGGTAGCCGTCCCCGTCCGGGTCGGGCACGGCGCCCTGCTCCGCCTCCCGCCAGTCCAGACGGAACATCAACTCGTTGGGGTGGTGCCACGGCGCCCCGCGCCCCGCCGCGGCGGCGGACCCGGGCAGCACGTGCAGGCCGTTCACGCCACCGAGGGCCCTGCCCTGCGCGGACAGGAACTCCACCCGGGCCCAGGCCCCGCCCTCGTCGCCGTCGGGGACGGTGTGCAGCCGGATCCGGGCGACCCGGTCGGTGACAGGGCGGGACACCGCGTCGCAGCCCACCGCGACACCCTCCACCGGGCCGTCGGCGCCGCCGGCGGCAGCGGCCCCGAGCACGGCCGCCGTGGCGGCCTCCAACAGCTCGGCCAGGCCCGGCGTGCCCCCGTCCCCCTCGGGAACGTCGATCTCCACGACCATGCCCGCGTCCGTGGGGGCCGGCGGCAGGCCCAGGTCCTGCGGCGGCGCCTGCCGCCGCAGGGTGCCGCGGGCGTGCAGCCGCCATGGAGCGCCCGCCGCCTCCTCGGCGTCGGTCAGGCTCCGGTACGAGAAGACCGCCCCGTCGTCGCCGTCCACCTCCACGGCGAGGTGTACCGAGCGCGGCGTGCCGTCCCCGAGCGTGAGCGGCTCGTGCACGGTGACCCGCTCCGCGTGGGTCCAGGGCCGGCCCAGGGCGTCGGCGGCGGCGGACAGCGCGGTCTCCACCAGCAGGCCGACGCCGACGGCGGCTCCGCCGTCCCCCGTGCCGTGCCGGGCCCAGCGTCCCTCGTCCAGGGCCAGCTCGTAGGTGGGCACCGAGGAGCGCAGCCTGCGGCCGAGGCCCGGCACCGCCTCGTCGGCCGGCGCGGAGGCCGTACCGTTGCCCGTCGCCGCCGGGTCCGCCGCGCGGAACCAGTACCGCTCACCCTCCCAGTGGTACGTGGGCAGCGGAATCCGCCGCACCTCCTCGTCCCGGTGAAAGGCGGCCCAGTCGACCGCCGCCCCGCGCAGGTGCAGCGTCCCCAGAGCGGTCATCACGCGTTGCCGGTCGTCGTGGCCCCGCCGCAGCGACGGGATCCAGGCGCAGTCGTCCGCGTCCAGGCCCCGGGCGCCCAGACCGAGCAGCACGGGCTGCGGCCCGATCTCCAGAAAGGTGCGGAATCCCTCGTCGTACAGGGTGCGGACACCGTCACGGAAGCGCACGGCGGACATGGCGTGGCGCAGCCAGTACCCGGGGTCGTCCATGGCGTCGTTCCACCTGGTGCCGGTGACGTTGGAGACGATCGGGACGCGCGGGCTGTGGTGCGTGATGCCCTCCGTCACCTTTCGCAGGTCATCCAGCACGGGAGCCATCAGCGGGGAGTGGAAGGCGTGCGACACACGCAGCAGGCGGTGCTTGACACCGGCCCGGGCCAGCGCGGCGGTGACGGCGGTGACGTCCTCGGCACGGCCGGCGACGACGGTGTCGGCCGGGCCGTTGACCGCGGCGATCGAGACGGTGCCCGCGTGACCGGCTATGGCGCGGGCCGCGCGCTCCTCGTCACAGACCACGGTGGCCATCACGCCACCCGCGGGCAGCGCCTGCATCAGCCTGGCGCGCGCCGCGACCAGCGTCACCGCGTCCTCGAGGTCGAGCACACCGGCGACGCAGGCGGCGGTGATCTCCCCGACGCTGTGGCCCATGACGGCGTCCGGGCGAAGGCCCCACGACAGCCACAGTTGGGCCAGCGCGTACTCGACGGCGAACAGGGCGGGCTGGGTGTACCCGGTCCGGTGCAGCGGGGAGTCCGCGTCCGGAAGGTCGAGCACCTCCGACAGCGGCCGGTCCAGCAACGGGTCCAGCAGCGCGGTGACGCGGTCCAGCGCCTCCCGGTAGGCGGGCTCGTCCCGCAGCGCCTGGCCCATCCCGGCGTACTGCGAACCCTGCCCGGTGAACAGCCACGCGACCTTGCGGCTCCGGTAGGGGGCGAGCGTCCCGGTGACCACGGCGTCGTCCCGCTCCCCGGCGGCGAACGCCGCCAGGCCGCGGGCCAGCTCACCGACGGAGTCGGCCCCCACCGCGATTCCCCTGGCCATCCGGCTGCGGCCTACGTGGCTCGTCCAGCACACGTCGGACAGCCGAGTGTCGGGCCGGTCGCACAACTGCCTGGCGTACGCCCTGGCCAGCTCCACCAGCGCGGAGTCGCTGCGCGCCGAGAGCGTCAGGACGTTCCACGGGCGGGCCTGCCCCGTGGCCCGCTCGGCGGCCGGGGGCGCCTCGGTGACGACGGCGTGCGCGTTGGTGCCGCTCGCCCCGAAGCTGCTGACTGCGCCCGCGCGCGGGCCGGACCCGACGGGCCAGGGGTGTGCGGTTCCGGTGACCCGGATGTGCAGCCCGCCCCAGTCCACGTTGGGGTTGGGCTCCTTGAAGTGCAGGTGCGGGGGGATCTCCTGGTGCCGGAGCGCGAGGACGAGCTTGAGCAGGCCGGCCACACCCGCGGCGGACTCCAGGTGACCGATGTTGGTCTTGACCGAGCCGACCAGCAGCGGGGACTCGTGGGTGTGGTGGCGGCCGATCACCGCCTCCAGGGCCCGCAGCTCGATCGGGTCGCCCAGCGAGGTCCCGGTGCCGTGCGCCTCCACATAGGCGATCTGCTCGGGGCCCAGCCCGGCCCGGGCCAGCGCGGCACGGATCACGGCCTGCTGCGAGGCCGGGTTCGGCACGGTGATGCCGCTGCTGCGCCCGTCGTGGTTGACGGCGGTGCCGCGCACCACGGCCCAGACGGTGTCGCCGTCCCGCTGGGCGTCCTTCAGCCGCTTCAGGACCACGACCCCGGCCCCCTCGCCCCGGACGTATCCGTCGGCGGACACGTCGAAGGTCTTGCAGCGGCCCTCGGGCGACAGCCCGCGGAACTTGCTCATCATCACGAACCCGTACGGCGTGAGCATGAGGTTGACTCCGCCGGCCAGCGCCATGTCGCACTCGCGCAGCCACAGGGCCTGGCAGGCGTCGTGCAGGGCCACGAGCGACGACGAGCAGGTGGTGTCGATGACCTTGCTCGGCCCTTGCAGGCCCAGGGTGAACGAGATCCGCCCGGCGATGAAGCTAGGTTCGCCGATGAGCTGGTAGGCGTCCACGTCGGCGATGTCGCCGACCTGCTGCCGCAGCCGCGCGTAATCGGTGGTGCTCACCCCGAGGAAGACCCCGGTGGCGCTGCCGCCGAGGGAGTCCGGCGCGTACCCGGCGCGCTCCAGAGCCTCCCACGCCACCTCCAGGGTGATGCGCTGCTGCGGATCCATGCCCAGCGCCTCGCGCGGCGAGATCCCGAACGCTGCCGGCTCGAACCGGTCCACCTCGTCGAGGAATCCGCCGCGCGTGACGTACGCCTTGCCCGGCGCGTCCGGGTCCGGGGCGAAGTACGCTCGCGCGTCGGCGCGGTCCGCGGGGAACTCCCCGATGGCATCACCGCCGCTGCGCAGCAGGCGCCACAGGGAGTCGGGACCCTTGACGCCGCCGGGCAGCCGGCAACCCAATCCGATGATGGCCACCGGCTCGGCCGGCATGGACCTGCGCGCGACCAGAGCCTTTTGCAGCCGCTCGATCGTGCGGATGGAATCAACCAGCTTGCCTCGGAGGTCGGACTGCGAATCGCCATGCTGTGTCGTCTGCGTCATCTGGAGATTCCTTCGCCTGTGTCGTGCCTTCCGGATTTCCCCGCCGGGCGGCGAGACGGTCGACGTCGTGATCGGCTTAGCCCAGCTCGGAGAGGGGAATTCTCATCTCCTGGTGCGTGCGTTCGAGCGTACGCATCCCGGTGTGCCCGGAAAACCCCTGACTTTCCTCTGGTCGGTTGACCTTAATTTCCCCCTATCCGGTTCGCCGGGCACCCGTAGCGCTTGGCGTCGTGACCCCCTCAAATTCCGGATGATCGGGCCCTGCGTCGCTCGTCGGCCGCGTGCGGCTGCGAGCTGGATCAGTGGGCCGCGGGCGTTTTCGGGCCTGGAATGCCGAGCGCGCACGACTGAGCCGGGCAGTGATTTCACTGCCCGGCTCGGCGGCCTCCTGGGATATTCAGGGAATCAAGAGGAAATCAGGTGCAGCCGCAACTCCTTCAGGCCCCGCAGGAGAAGCTGGGGGTTCCACTGCACAGTGGTGCGGGCCGGCTCGATGCGCGGATGGCGCCGCAGCAGCTCGGTGAAGGCCACCTTGGCGGCGAGACGGGCCAGCGGGGCCCCCACGCAGTAGTGGATTCCGCCGCCGAAGGTGAGCGGGTGACCGTCGTCGCGCAGCACTCGGAACCGGTCCGGGTCGGGGAACTGCTCCGGATCCCGGTTGGCCGCGCCCAGCATCAGCATGATCGACTCCCCGGCCGGGATGGTGACGTCGCCCACGTCCAGGTCGGTGCGGGAGGTGCGCTGGGTGAACTGGATCGACCCGTCGAAGCGGAGCATCTCCTCGATGGCCCGGGGCAGGAGACCGGGATCCTGCCGGACGAGCTCGAGCTGGTCCGGCGCCTGAAGCAGTGCGAGCATTCCGTTGCCCAGCAGGTTCGCGGTGGTGTCGAAGCCGCCGCCGAAGATCTGCTCGACCACGTTGATCAGCTCGGAGGAGGACAGCCGGTCACCGTCCTGCTCGGCACGGAGCAGCGCGGAGATCAGATCGTCCTTTGGTGCCTTCCTGCGCTCGGCGAACAATTCCTCGAAGTAGGCGTCGACGCGCTGCGCGGCGGCGTCGGCCACGGCGATGTCCTCGCTGGTGACCCCGGGTTGCAGGACCAGGGTCACCTCCTGGAACAGACGGGGGAACACCGGCAGGTCCGCCCGGGGGATGCCCAGCAGGTCCCCGACCACCGCCAGGGCGTACGGGAACGCGAAGTCGTGCACCAGGTCGATGTCGCCGCCGCCGTCGACCCGGGACAGCAGGTCGTTGGCGAGCTCGGTGTAGCGCGGTTCGTGATCGGACACGGTGCGGAACTTGAACGCCTTGTCCACCAGCTTGCGCAGCCGCGTGTGGTCGGGCGGACTGGACCACACGATGGTCTCGGTGAGCCGGGTGAACGAACGGTGCTCGGCCCAGTCGGCGATCCCCTGCCCGCGGATGAACGCCATGACGTCCTTGTCCGCCGCGGGCATGCGCAGCAGGCGGGCACAGTCGGCGTAGCGAGTGAGCACCCAGTGGCCGTGCCTGCCACGGTGGACCGGGTTGAGCCGACGGAGCCGGTGGTAGAGCGGATACGGGTCGGCGAGGCCCTCGGGGGTGCGGGACAGTTCCGCCAGCAGACGGTCGGCCTCGTCCTCCGCCTCCGACTGGAGTTCGGCTGCGGGCATGCTTGTCATGGTGCCTCTCTCATGGTTCCGACGTGCACGGGACAGGTGGCCGATCGGCCGCCCCGAATCGTCCGCGCCGCGGTCGGCGGCGGTGTGGTCGCATCCGCAGTTGCAGTCAGAAGATCTTCTTGCCGGTGACGAAGTGGCGCACGGTCTCCTTCGAGGTGCCGAGCATGTACTCCCGCATGTGGTCGGGCGCCTTGCGGGCGGACCAGGCGAGCACCCCCAGCAGCGCTTTCGGGTTCGGGTTGATGAACCGGGTCTCGGGGTCCTGCACGCCGAGGGACGGCGGCAGCCAGTCGGCCTCCTGGAGCTGCCGGTACAGGCGCTTGGTGGCCGCCTCCACCGTCATGGTCCCGGCCTCGACCGACT
>NZ_BAAGTD010000011.1:0-41106 GCF_054782095.1 Streptomyces capparidis
CCAGCGCGCCGGGGGCGGGGGCGGGGGCGGGCCGGGGCGCGGCAGGTTCGGGGCGGGTGCGCGGCGACGCCTCGGGGACGGCGGCGGCCGTGGCCTCGTGCTCGCGGGCGCCGTCCGGCACGGCCTCGTGCTCGCGGGCGCCGTCCGCCCGCCCCGTGCCGTCCCCGCCCGCCGGGGAGGGCTCCCCGGCCTCGGCCAGCAACGCCTCCAGCTCGCGCCGCAGCGCCGCGATCCACTCCCTGCGCCTGGCCCGCTCCTCCCGCAGCGCCCGCGCCCGGCGCGGCCCTCCCGCGAGCGCCCCCGTCACCCCCGCCGCGCACGCCAGCGCCCCCATCCCCGCGGCCATCGCGGGACCGGCGCCCGACGCCAGCTCCACCGCGGCGCCCAGCGCCCCGAACCCGGCGCCCGCGGCCCCCGCCGCCCCCGCGGGGAACCGGCCCTGCCCGCGCGCCGCCCCCGAGGCCAGCAGGTACGCGGCGTACTCGGGGAAGGACCCGGCCGCGACCCGGGCCGCCGCGGCACGCGCGCGCTCCCGCCGGGCCGGATCGTCCGTGACCCGCTCCACCAGGGCGTCGAACACCCGCAGATGCTCCTCGCGCGCGAACGCGGCGCCGTGCTGCCCACCGTTGCCCGCCGGACGACCGGACATCTGGCTCCCCTCGTGACCGCCGCGGGCGGGGCCTGCGCCGCGCCCGGGGGGAGTGGTCTCCCCCCTACCAGGACGCCGCCGCGTTCAGTGCCCGTTCCGGACCCTGCCAGGTGAAGTCCCAGCCGCGCAGCTCCCCGCGGCGCAGCGCCTCCCGGCACACCTCCACCGCGGCGTCCTCCGCGGCCCGGGCGCCCGGGCCGTTCATGAACAGCACCGCGTACACCCCGAAGGGCGTGGCCTGGGTGTAGATGTGCTCCAGGCCGTCGTCGGGCTCCGCCGTGGAGCGCAACTGCCGGGCGATGTCCGGAGCCCCACCGGGCGCTTCATGTCCTTCGAAGGCGTGAAAACGGGCGGTAAAGGCGTACATGGCGGTCATCCCCCGATGTGTGGGCTGCGGAGTCTTAGGGACTGAATGCGGACTGGGCAACGGACGAGCGGGGAGCCTACGATGCGGAGACCTCGGAGTCGTCCGGCATGAGGTTGGGGAGGCCAGAGTGCTGCACGTGTTCGGGATAAGCGAGCGGGCGGAAGCGGTCTACCGCGTGATGCTCTCCGACCCGAGCCTCGGCGTCAGCGATCTGGCGGAGCGTCTGTCGATCGATCCCGACCAGGTGCGCTCGGCGTTCGACGAGCTGGCGCGGGCCGCGCTGCTGCGGCCGTCGCTGACCACCCCCGACCAGTGGCGGGCCGTCAGCCCCGAGGCGGGCCTGGAGGCGGTGCTGGCGCGTCAGGAGGCCGAGCTCGTCGCGCAGCGCAACCGCATCGAGGAGGCCCGCGCCGCGGCGGCAGCGCTGATGGCGGAGTACACCAAGCTCCGGCCGGGCTGGCAGTACGCCGAGGTCGAGCAGCTCATCGGCGTCGCCGCGGTGCGGGAGCGCATCGGTGAGCTGGCGCCCACCGTGCACACCGAGGTGCTCAACTTCCAGCCGGGCGGCGGCCAGTCGCAGGACAGCCTGGACGCCAGCACCCCGCACGACGAGCAGATGCTCGGCCGCGGGGTGCGGCTGCGCTACGTCTACCTCGACAGCGTCAGGAACGACGCCAGGACCCTCAGCTACGCCCGCTGGCTGACCGAGCTCGGCGGGGAGATCCGCACCGTCCCCGCGCTGCCCATGCGGATGATCGTGTACGACCGCAAGCTGGGCATCGTCCCGATAGACCTCGACGACAGCCGCGCGGGCGGGGTGCTCATCCAGGGGCCCGGCATGATCGCCGCGCTGACCGCGCTGTTCGAGCACGTGTGGGCGAACGCGGTGCCGCTCGGCGAGCCCCGCAGGCAGCGCGACAAGGGCACGGCGGACGCGCCGAGCACCCAGGAGCGGGAGATGCTGCGCCTGCTGGCGCAGGGCCTGACCGACGAGCTGGTGGCGCGCAAGCTCGGCGTCTCGGTGCGCACCATGCGCAGGGTGGCGGCGAACCTGATGGACCGCCTGGGCGCGCGCAGCCGCTTCCAGGCGGGGGCGCTCGCGGCGGCGCGCGGCTGGATCGAGCTGGACTGAGCGGGGCGACCGGGACGGACGGGCCGTCCGGCGGGTCCGAACCGGCCGGTCCGGGCGGAGGCTTCCGGCCGCGGGGCCGTCCGGCGGGGGCGGGAGCGGCGCCGTCCCGGCGGGTGCGCGTCGTGGGAACGCCATTCAGTCCACCCTTCGCTTGCTCCGGCCCTCCTCGGCCGCGCGCAGCCGGGTGACCTCGACCTCGTCGAGCTCGCCCCGGCGCAGCACGTCGATCGCCTCGGCGACCTCCCGCACCGCCTCGGTGAGCCGGCGCACGATCAGGTCGCGGTCGTCCGTCCACGGCACCTCGCGCAGGAAGTCGTCCAGGCGGCCCCGGGCGCGCCACGCCTTGTGCCGGGCGAAGTCCACGTAGCGGCAGAAGCGCTCTACCTCGGTGTCCGGGTCGAGCTGCTCCTCGGGCCGGCCGCGCAGGAAGTAGGTGCGGTTCGGGTCGGGGTGGCTCAGGTCGCGGGTGTCGTAGCAGGAGCCGAGGGTGAACCGCTCGCCGGGCGAGCGCAGCGGCTCGGCCCGGTGCACCAGCGCCGACCCCTGGATGAGCACCGCGTACCCCGGTCCCGGCATCACCGGGGACACCACCCGCTCCGGTGGCAGGCCGCGCCCCTCGCGGAAGTGGTCGGCCGCCTCCTGCCGGGTGCCGTGGAAGTACTGGAACCGGCCACCTTCGAGGAACGCCGGGTCGTGCACCACCAGCATCATGGCCAGGCCGTTGTCGTCGTGGTGCCAGCCGTCGAAGGCCGCCTCCGGCTGCGGGTGGACGTAGTTGATGTGGGCCAGGTTGAACGGCAGCGCGGTCGGGACCAGGCCCGTCCCGGCGATGGCGCTGAAGAAGGCGGCGACGTCCGGGGACAGCGACAGGTCGCGCAGGAACCGGGAGCGGTACACCGCGCCGCGCAGCACCGGGGCCACCCGCGGGTCGGGGCTGTGCACGGCGTGCGGCCACAGCCGCTTGATCACCGCGCGGACCTTCTCCACGCCGGTGTCGGACAGCACCCGCAGGCAGGAGGTGACGGCGAGCTGCGACGGGTAGCCGGACCTGAAGCCCTCGTCGTAGCCGAGATCGGCCAGGGTGACCACTTCCCCGGGCTGTTCGAGCTGCAAGTCCGTCCCCGGGTGGAACGCGGGTTCATCCTCCAGGTACGAGTAGCCGGGCGGCGCCTCGCGTGGAAAGATGTGCGGCTCGGTCAGCATCGGGGGCTTTACTCCTATCGCTGAGCAGCAGTGGCAGGAGCGGGGCCGGCGGGTGGCACGCCGGCCCCGCTCCTGGCGCAGGGGCCAGCCGTGGTCACACGGGCGCCGCCCTGCGGTCCCCTGCGCTCATTTCGCCGCCGACGGCCACGTCGAACGTGGTGTCGTACGACCCTCCGTCACGGAGGATCTCCAGCCGGCGTCGCATCAGGATCTGCAGCACATGCGGGGGAAGCGGCAGTTCGTTGACGCTGAGCGAGGGGAAGCTGCTCGGTGGGGTGTCGGTCGGAACTCGGATCTGGTCGTTTCCGATGTCGTGGTGGCCGGCGTCGTGGGGGTTGTCGGCCGGTGAGGAGGCGAACCAGGTGCTCTCGGTGCGCACGGTGATGTTCGTCAGGCCCTGGAACCGCATGGCGATCCCCTGGGCGACGTGCAGCACCCTGCGCGGGTCGGGGGTGAACTCGAGGCGGACGGCGCGGCGGAGCGTCGGGGAGCCGCGCCGGCAGTCCACGAAGTCCCCGGTCAGCGGCTGACCGGGCGCGCCGAGGAACGTGAACCGCGTGCTGTGGCCGACGTGCACGACGAAGTCGTCGTACGCGTCCCGCCGGAAGAAGTGGACATCACTCACCAGCGAGGCGGGAGCCACGACAAGGGTGTGGCTCCGGTCGGCCGTCTCGGCGCAGAGGTTGGCGTCCCAGTGCAGGCCGGGGATCGTCGGCTCGCCCATCCCCACCTCAAGCCCTCCGCGTCCGTGGATGGTTCGAGGACCGCCGCGGTCAGTCCCAGCCGTTGTCGGCCGGGCCCTGGACCACGGCGTGGTCGGCGGTGGAGGAAACACTGGCGGCCTGCGCCGCCGTGGAGAGCCCGGCGACCACGGCGATGGCGGCGACGAACGCGACGGCCAGCCGCTTGATGACCTTCGTGGGCATTGTGGTTCCTCCCATTGTGCAAGGTTCGTGAATTCCCCGTCCCGACCCCCCGTGGCCATAATCTTTCGTCGTTCGGGCGACTTCTGTCATCCGGTAGCGCTGTCAGCCTGCTGCCGTGCAGGAGGCTGACAGGACGATGCCACCCCCCGGGGAGCGCCCCCGACCTGCCCCGCCCCGGCGCGCCGCCCCCCGCGCCGCACCCCCACGGGCGGCCGTCGCGATCCCGCCACGGCGCCCGCCCGCCGCCCCCGCCCGGGGCCCGCCGCCCGCCCGCCCCGGGCACGCCTGCGCGGCGGCGGGGGGCCGTGCGTGGGAGAGTGGGGGCATGAACAGACTGAGCGGAAGCCAGTCGCCTTACCTCCTCCAGCACGCCGGCAACCCGGTGGACTGGTGGCCGTGGGGAGAGGAGGCGATGCAGGAAGCCAGGCGGCGGGACGTGCCCATTCTTCTTTCGGTGGGATATTCGTCCTGCCACTTATGCTTCCGCTGACCACTGGTGCCACGTCATGGCACACGAGTCCTTTGCGGACGAGGAGACCGCCGCCCAGGTCAACGCGCACTTCGTCGCGGTGAAGGTCGACCGCGAGGAGCGGCCGGACGTGGACGCGGTGTACATGGAGGCGGTGCAGGCGGCGACCGGGCAGGGCGGATGGCCGATGACGGTCTTCCTGACCCCCGACGGCGAGCCGTTCTACTTCGGCACCTACTACCCGCCCGAGCCGCGCGGCGGCATGCCCTCCTTCCGGCAGGTGCTCGACGGCGTCGCCGCGGCCTGGCGGGAGCGGCGCGACGAGGTCGGGGAGGTCGCCCGGCGGGTGGTTGCGGCGCTGGCCGGGCGGAGCCTGGCGGACGAGGGCGCGCGGCCGCCCGGCGACGAGGAGCTGCACACGGCGCTGCTCGTGCTGTCCAGGGAGTTCGACGCCCGCAACGGCGGGTTCGGCGGGGCGCCGAAGTTCCCGCCGTCGATGGTGCTGGAGTTCCTGCTGCGGCACCACGCGCGCACCGGGGCCGCGGCGGCGCTGGAGATGGTCGAGCGCACCTGCGAGGCGATGGCCCGCGGCGGCATCCACGACCAGCTCGGCGGCGGTTTCGCCCGCTATTCCGTGGACGCGTCCTGGGTGGTGCCGCACTTCGAGAAGATGCTCTACGACAACGCGCTGCTGCTGCGCGTGTACACCCACCTGTGGCGGGCCACCGGCTCGGACCTGGCCCGGCGGGTCGCGCTCGGCACCGCCGACTTCCTGCTGCGGGAGCTGCGCACCCCCCAGGGCGGGTTCGCCTCCGCGCTGGACGCGGACAGCCCCGACGAGCACGGGCGGTCGGTGGAGGGCGCCCACTACGTGTGGACGCCGCGGCAACTGGAGCAGGTGCTCGGGCCCGAGCTCGGCGCCCGGGCGGCCCGCTGGTACGGGGTGACCGAGGAGGGCACCTTCGAGCACGGCACCTCGGTGCTGCGCCTGCCGGGCGAGGGGCTGCCGGGCGAGGGGCCGGAGCCGGGGGCGCGCGAGGCGCTGCTCGCCGCCCGCGGGGCGCGGCCCCGCCCGGAGCGGGACGACAAGGTGGTGGCGGCCTGGAACGGGCTGGCGATCGCCGCGCTCGCCGAGGCGGGCGCGCTGTTCGACCGGCCCGACCTGGTGGACGCCGCGGAGGCCGCGGCGGACCTGCTGGTGAGCGTGCACCTGGTGGGCGGCCGGCTGCTGCGCACGTCGCGGGACGGCCGGGCCGGGGACAGCGCGGGCGTGCTGGAGGACTACGGCGACGTCGCCGAGGGCCTGCTCACCCTGCACGGCGTCACCGGCGACCCGTCGTGGCTGACGTTCGCCGAGGTGCTGCTGGAGACCGTCCTCACCCGGTTCACCGGCGAGGGCGGCGCCCTGTACGACACCGCGGACGACGCGGAGCGGCTGATCCGCCGCCCCCAGGACCCCACCGACAACGCCGCGCCCTCCGGCTGGACGGCCGCGGCGGGCGCGCTGCTGTCCTACGCCGCGCTCACCGGCTCCGCCCGGCACCGGGAGGCGGCGGGGCGGGCGCTCGGGGTGGTGCGCGCCCTGGCGGTGCGGGCGCCGCGGTTCATCGGGTGGGGCCTGGCGGTCGCCGAGGCGCTGCGGGACGGGCCGCGCGAGGTCGCCGTGGTGGGCCCGGCCGGCGACCCGGCCACGCGGGCGCTGCACCGCGCCGCGCTGGTGGGCACGGCGCCGGGCGCGGTGGTGGCCGTGGGCGAGCCGGACGCGGACGAGGCCGCGCCGGTGCTGCGCAACCGGCCGCTGCTGTCGGGACGTCCGGCGGCGTACGTGTGCCGGGGTTTCACCTGTGAGCTGCCGACGGCCGACCCGCAGGCACTGGCGGAGCGGCTCGGCGCGGGCACGGTTCCGGCGTGAGGGACGGCCGCGGGGCTCACGGCTCCGCGGCCAGACCCCGGCCCAGGAGGTCGAGCGCGGCGTCCACGTCGGCGAACAGCCGTTCCGGGCCCGCGTCTTCCGGCCAGCCGGAGAACGCCTCCGCCAGGGCGGCCACCAGCGCGCCGCTCACCACCCGTACGGGGAGCGAACCGGGGGCGTGCCCGGTGCGCGCGGCCACGGTCTCCTGCACCGCCTCGCGCCAGGGCTCCAGGGTGCCCGCCGTCCTGGCCCGCAGGGCGGGCACCTCGCGGAACAGCCGTATCCGCACCCGCAGTTCCTCCCGGGAGTCGGCCAGGTAGTCGCCGAGCACCTGCCGTGCGACCTGCCGCAGGGACTCCGGCACCGGCTCGTCGGCGGGCCGCGCGCGCAGCGCCGCCGCCACCCGGCCGCCGTACTCGTCGGTGAGGACGATGTCCTCCTTGGCGGGGAAGTAGCGGAAGAAGGTGCTGGTGGAGACCTCGGCGGCGGCGCAGATCCGCTCCACCGTGGTGGCGTCCCAGCCGTGCAGCGCGAACAGGCGGTACGCCTCGCGGCGGATCGCCAGCCGCGTCCTGGCCTTCTTCCGCTCCCGCAGCCCGGGCCCGGCGGGTGCCGCCCCCGGGGCGGCGCACGGGGACGGCGGGCCCGCGGTCGTGCCCCCAGAGGCGGTGCGCACGGGTGTCATGGCGTCGATTTCCGGTCAGCGCGCGGCAGTTGAGCCGTGGGGCGCCTGCCTGATTTGGCGTAAGTCCGACGGTTGTTCGAGCGTGATTGTCGGTGGGGTCTGTCACTCTGGGTTCTACAGCGGTATGCCATCAGTGACGATGGTCGCGAACGCAAGGCGGCAGTCCTGTGAAGGGGGAAGGTATGAAGGCACCTCATCGTTTCGGGCACCGGCTCTGGGTCGGTGCGGCCCCGGCGCTGCTGGCCGCCGGGTTCCTCCTCGGCGGCGCGGCGGCGGTGCTGGGGCTCGCGCTGGTCGGGGCGGCGGTGGTGGCCGGGTACGCGTCCTCGCCCTCCCGGGCCACGCACCGCACGGTGCACGCGGCGCTCACGTCCGGCACCTGCCCGCGCTGCGGCCCGGCCCGCGGCACCCTCGCGGTGCGCCGCGGCGGCCCTGCCGTGCCCGCCGCCTGGGCGCCGTACGGGATGCCGCTGGCGGGCGTGGCGGGGCCGGGCGCGCCGCGGCCGGGCCGGTGCGGGCGGGGGCCCGCGTGGTCAGGAGTGCGAATAGGCGACGATCGAAATGCCCACGTAGTGCGTTACGAACGCCGCCAGGGTGAAGGAGTGGAACACCTCGTGGAAGCCGAACCACCGAGGTGAGGGGTTGGGCCGCTTGATGCCGTACACGATTCCGCCGGCGCTGTAGAGCAGTCCGCCGACGACCACGAGCACCAGCACCGCCATGCCGCCGGTGCGCAGGAAGTCGGGCAGGAAGAACACGGCGGCCCAGCCCAGCGCGATGTAGCACGGTGTGTACAGCCAGCGGGGAGCGCCGACCCACAGGATGCGGAACGCGATGCCGGCCAGCGCTCCCGCCCACACCAGCCACAGCAGCAGCTCACCGCGGCCGTTGGGCATCAGCAGGATGGTGAGCGGCGTGTAGGTGCCGGCGATGATCAGGAAGATGTTGGAGTGGTCCAGGCGCCGCAGCACGGCGTTGCCGCGCGGCCCCCAATGGCCGCGGTGGTACAGGGCGCTGACACCGAAGAGCAGGCAGGCGGTGACGGCGTAGATCGCGCAGGCGACGCGGGCCCGGGGAGAACCGGCGAGCGCGACCAGGGCGATCCCCGCGACCACGGCCGCGGGGAACATGCCCAGATGCAGCCAGCCGCGCATTTTCGGCTTGGCGACTTCCATGTGGGGCATCCGCGGAGCACCGGGGGCGGTGTGCTCGGCGGGAGGTGCTGACGGGGTGTTCGCGGCGGCAGGGATCGCGGGGGCGGCAGCGGCGGAGCGCGCCGCGGGCGGAGATGTCTCCTCTGCTGTCATGAGTGCACTTTACCTACGCGCACGTAAGTTACTTCTAAGTAAAGAGTGGTCCTGGTCACCACGGATTTGCTGGACAAGTGGGGCTGTCGCCTTAAATGCTGATCTTTGGCATGCTCGACACCGGACGATTGCCATGAAGCGTCCGGGTCGTCGCCCCCAAGGGGCCCCTCCACGCTGTGGAGACAAGCGGGTAGTAACATCCGCGAAACCCTCAACCTTGACGCCGATTCGTGCGGAATCGGCGGAACGGAGCAATCGTGGCACGCGAGAAAGCGGCTCCCTCTCCCAAACCCTCGGCCCAACCCTCCGGCGGCACTCCGCCCACCCGTCACAAGGGTCTCCTCGAGTGGGTCGGGCGGATCGCCGACCTGACCCGGCCCGACGAGATCGTCTGGTGCGACGGATCCGAGGAGGAGTACCGGCGCCTGTGCGACCTGCTGGTCGAGAAGGGCACGTTCAAGCGGCTCGACCCCGTCAAGCGCCCCGACTCCTACTACGCGGCCTCCGACCCCTCCGACGTGGCCCGCGTGGAGGACCGCACCTTCATCTGCTCGGAGCGGCAGGAGGACGCCGGGCCCACCAACCACTGGAAGCACCCCGAGGAGATGCGGGCGATCTTCGCCGACATCTTCGAGGGCTCCATGCGCGGCCGGACGATGTACGTCGTCCCGTTCTGCATGGGCCCCCTCGGCTCGCCCCTGTCCGCGCTCGGCGTGGAGATCACCGACTCCCCGTACGTCGCCGTGTCCATGCGCACCATGACCCGCATGGGCAGCGCCGTGCTCGAGCAGCTCGGCGAGGACGGCGAGTTCGTGCGGGCGGTGCACTCCCTCGGCGCCCCGCTGGAGCCGGGCCCCGACGGGGAGCAGGCGGCCGACGTGCCGTGGCCGTGCAACACCACCAAGTACATCTCCCACTTCCCCGAGACCCGGGAGATCTGGTCCTACGGCTCCGGCTACGGCGGCAACGCGCTGCTGGGCAAGAAGTGCTACGCGCTGCGCATCGCCTCGGTGATGGCCCGTGACGAGGGCTGGCTGGCCGAGCACATGCTGGTCCTCAAGCTCACCCCGCCGCGGGGCGAGCCGAAGTACGTCGCCGCGGCGTTCCCCTCCGCCTGCGGCAAGACCAACCTCGCGATGCTGGAGCCCACCACCCGCGGCTGGACGGTGGAGACCATCGGCGACGACATCGCCTGGATGCGCTTCGGCGAGGACGGGCGGCTGTACGCGATCAACCCGGAGGCCGGGTTCTTCGGCGTGGCGCCGGGCACCGGCGAGCACACCAACGCCAACGCCATGAAGACCCTGTGGGGCAACGCCGTCTTCACCAACGTCGCCCTCACCGACGACGGCGACGTGTGGTGGGAGGGCATGACGGAGGAGCCCCCGGCCCACCTGACCGACTGGCGGGGCAACGACTGGACGCCCGAGTCCGGCACGCCCGCCGCCCACCCCAACGCCCGGTTCACCGTGCCCGCGGCGCAGTGCCCGACCATCGCGCCCGAGTGGGAGGACCCCAGGGGCGTGCCGATTTCGGCCATCCTCTTCGGCGGGCGCAGGGCCAGCGCGGTCCCGCTGGTGACGGAGTCCTTCGACTGGCGGCACGGCGTCTTCCTCGGCGCCAACGTGGCCAGCGAGAAGACCGCGGCGGCCGAGGGCAAGGTCGGCGAGCTGCGCCGGGACCCGTTCGCGATGCTGCCGTTCTGCGGCTACAACATGGGCGACTACTTCGCCCACTGGCTGCGGCTCGGCGAGCGGGCGGACCCGGAGAAGCTGCCGCGGATCTACTACGTCAACTGGTTCCGCAAGGACGCCGACGGGCGGTTCGTGTGGCCGGGCTTCGGCGAGAACAGCCGGGTGCTGAAGTGGATCGTCGAGCGTCTGGAGGGCAGGGCCGAAGGGGTGGAGACCCCGATCGGCGTGCTGCCGACCAGGGAGGCGCTGGACACCGAGGGCCTGGACATCTCCGAGGAGGACCTGTCGCTGCTGCTGTCGGTGGACCGTGAGGTCTGGAAGCAGGAGGCCGCGCTGATCCCCGAGCACCTGGAGACCTTCGGCGACCACACGCCGCCGCAACTGTGGGAGGAGTACCGCAGGCTGGTGGAGCGACTGGAGCGGTAGGCGGCGGCGGGGGTCCGGGGGCGGCTCCTCCGGCAGCCGGAGGGCTCCGCCCCCGGACCCCCGCCATCGACCCCCGCCCCGGCCCCGTCGGGGGCCGTGCCCCCGGCGGCCGCGGCAGCCGTCGTCGGGGGCGCCGCCCTCCGGTTCCTCACATGTGCGCCGTCAGGCCGCCGGCGCCACCGCCGTGTCGGGGGTGGCCGGGGCGTGGGCCTCCATGCGGCGGCAGGCGAGCATGGCGGTGGTGGTGTCCTGGCGGGCGGCGGCGACGACCAGGACGCGGCCGGCGAGGGTGTGCGCCTGCCGGTGCAGCGCGGCACGGCCAGGCCCGTCGCCGGGGCGGGTGCCCTCCCAGATCCGCACGGGCGCGGTCTCGGGGCTGAGCTGCGCGATCCGCTCGGCGATCTCCCGGGCGGCGTCCGTCAGGTCCTGGGTGCCGTCGATCGCGCGCAGCTCGTCGGTGACCGCGAGCAGCGCGGCGAGGTGCCCGGCGAGCTGGGACCGCAGGTGCTCGGCGCGCGACTGCCGGGGGACGGCGGGCTCGGTCATGGTGTGCACCGACCTGGCGCGAATCGGCTCGTACACGGTGACCTCCCGGGAGTGCCTGAGGAGCGGGTGCCTGAATGCCATCCTAACTTGGACTGTGTCTAAAAAGCGAGCCGACTCGCGGTGTTCCCGGGTGGTCGGTGAGCGGTTCGGCCGGTTCTGTGCCGGTTCGGTGCCGGTTCAGTGCTGGCTGTAGCCGTCCAGGAACCGCCCGATGCGGGTCACCGCGTCCGTCAGGTCCTCGGCGCGCGGCAGCGTCACGAGGCGGAAGTGGTCCGGCTCCGGCCAGTTGAAGCCGGTGCCCTGCACGATCATGATCTTCTCGGTGCGCAGCAGGTCGAGCACCATCTGCCGGTCGTCCTTGATCTTGTGGACGGCCGGGTCGAGGCGCGGGAACAGGTACAGCGCGCCCTTGGGCTTCACGCAGGTCACACCGGGGATGTCGGTCAGCGCCCGGTACGCGGCGTCCCGCTGCGCCAGCAGCCGCCCGCCCGGCAGCACCAGGTCCCGGATCGACTGGCGGCCGCCGAGCGCGGTGGCGATCGCGTGCTGCGCGGGCACGTTCGCGCACAGCCGCATGTTCGCCAGCACGGTCAGGCCCTCGATGTAGCTGGCGGCGTGCGCCTTGGGGCCGCACACGGCCAGCCAGCCGGAGCGGTAGCCGGCGACCCGGTACGCCTTGGACAGGCCGTTGAACGTCAGCGTCAGCAGGTCGGGCGCGATCGCGGCGGTCGGGGTGTGGGTGGCGCCGTCGTAGAGGATCTTGTCGTAGATCTCGTCGGAGCAGACGATCAGCCGGTGGCGGCGGGCGATGTCGGTGATCCCGCGCAGCAGCTCGTCGTCGTACACCGCGCCCGTGGGGTTGTTGGGGTTGATGACGACGATCGCCTTGGTGCGGTCGGTGACCTTCCGCTCGATGTCGGCCAGGTCCGGCATCCAGTCGGCCTGCTCGTCGCAGCGGTAGTGCACCGCGGTGCCGCCCGCCAGCGACACCGAGGCGGTCCACAGCGGGTAGTCCGGCGCGGGCACCAGCACCTCGTCGCCGTCGTCGAGCAGCGCCTGCATCGACATCTGGATCAGCTCGGAGACCCCGTTGCCCAGGTAGACGTCCTCCACGTCCAGGGGCACGCCCTTGGTCTGGTAGTGCTGCATCACGGCCCGCCGCGCCGGCAGCAGGCCCTTGGCGTCGCCGTACCCGTGCGCGTCGCCGAGGGTGCGGAGCATGTCCTCCAGGATCTCCGGCGGGCACTCGAAGCCGAACGGGGCCGGGTTGCCCGTGTTCAGCTTGAGGATCCGGTGGCCCTCGGCCTCGAGCCGCATGGCCTCCTCGAGCACCGGACCGCGGATCTCGTAGCAGACGCCTGCGAGCTTCGTGGACTGGATCACCTGCTGCATGCCGGTTACCTTACGGGCGCGCACCGTCCCGGGCGCACGTGTTTTTGCCCACTTGGGGGAGGACTGGGACGCTCTTTGCCGTCCCCCGCGCCCCCGCCCGCGCCCCCTTCGCGCTGGTCGGGGCGGGGCGCCCCGGGGTCAGCCGCGCGGGGCGCGCCGCACCGAGCGCCCGGCGAGTTCGTCCGTCCGGCGGCCGTCCCGGACGGCGAGGCGCCCGTCCACCAGCACGTGCGGGATCCCGGTGGGCGGGGTGCGGGGCGCGGCGAAGGTGGCGCCCGCCGCCACCGTGTCCGGGTCGAAGAGCACCAGGTCCGCCCGGTACCCCTCGCGGACCAGGCCCCGGTCGGGCAGCCGCAGCCGGGCCGCGGGGCGCGAGGTCAGGTGCGCCACGCACTCCTCCAGGCCGAGCACCCCCAGCTCGCGCACATAGGTGCCCAGGTAGCGGGGGAAGGTGCCGTACGCCCGCGGGTGCGGCTTGGCCCCGACCAGCAGGCCGTCGCTGCCGCCGGTGTGCACCCGGTGCCGCATGATCGCCCGCACGTTCTCCTCGTGCCCGACGTGCTGGAGGATCGTGGTGCCCAGCTTGTCCGCCACCAGGATCCGCCGCGCGGCCTCGAACGGCGGCACCCCGTCCCGCTCCGCCGCCTGCCGCACCGTGAGCCCCACGTACCCGGCGAGCGAGGGGTCCGCCACCCCCGACACCTCGATGGTGTCCCACTCGATGGGCACCCCGTGGCAGCCGTCGGAGCCCTCCTCCTCCAGCACCGTCCGGATCCGCTCGCACTGCGCGGGGTCGGCCAGCCGCCGCAGCGCCGCCTCGGGGCCGCCCTCGGTGGCCCAGCTCGGCAGCATCGCGGCGAGCGTGGTGCAGCCCGGCAGGTAGGGATAGGTGTCCAGGGACACGTCGGCGCCCTGCTCCAGCGCCGCGTCCAGCAGGGCGAGCAGCTCGGCCGCCCGGCCCTTGTTGACGCCGAAGTTCATGGTGGCGTGGGCCAGGTGCAGGGCGCAGCCCGAGGCGTGGGCGACCCGCACCATCTCCGCGTACGCCTCCAGCGCCCCCGCGCCGTAGGAGCGGTGGTGCGGGCAGTGGTAGCCGCCGTAGCCGGCGAGCACCCGGCACAGCTCGGTCAGCTCCGCCTCGTCCGCGTACATCCCGGGCGTGTAGGTGAGGCCGGACGACATGCCGACGGCCCCCTCGGCGAGGCCGCGGGCCACCAGCTCCCGCATCCGGTCCAGCTCCCGCGGGGTTGCGGGCCGGTCCTCCCAGCCGACGGCGAGCATGCGCACCGTGCCCTGCGGGACCAGGTAGGCGGCGTTGACGGCGATGCCCTGCCCGTCGAAGCCCCGGTCCAGGCGGTCCAGGTACTCGCCGACGGAGCGCCAGTCGAAGTCCACGTCCGCGCCGTCGCCGTTCCAGCCGGTGATCTGGCGGCGCACCTCGGGCAGGGTGCGCTCGTCCACGGGGGCGTAGGACAGGCCGTCCTGCCCGACGACCTCGAGCGTGACGCCCTGCGCGAGCTTCGCCTCGTGCGCCGGGTCGGTGAGCAGCGCCAGGTCGGAGTGGGCGTGCATGTCGACGAAGCCGGGCGCGAGGGCCAGGCCGTCGCAGTCGAGCGCGGCCCGGCCGGACAGGCGGGGGCCGCCGGGGCGGCGGATCTCGGTGATCCGCCCCCCGGTGATCCCGACGTCGGCCAGGTGCGAGGGCCCGCCCGAGCCGTCGACGACCCGTGCGCCGCGCAGAACCAGATCCATGACAGGTGCCCTTCTCGTGAGGAGACGCGGGGAGGTGCCGTGGTCCCGGGCGGGGGCCGCCGCCCGGGAGCGGGCCGGGGAGGTCTCAGAACCAGGTGCGGACGAAGTCCGTCACCGTGCCGTCCGCGCCCACCACCGGGATCAACTGCCACTTGTCGAAGGCCGTGCACGGGTGGGAGAGCCCGAGCCCCACCCAGTCGCCGACCTCCAGTTCCGCGCCCCGCTCCAGGTGGACGAACGCGTGCTGGTCGGCGAGCGCCGTCACCCGCATCCCCGTGGCGGGCCGCACCTCGCCGTCGGCGCCCCGCACCTGGAGCGGCCGCGGCAGGTGCAGGTCGAACGGGGCGTCGCGCTTGCCCGCGTTGAGGAAGGCCAGGCCCGGCTCGGGGCGGGAGACCACCTGCGCCCACAGCCGGAAGGCCGGGTGCAGCCCGTCCCCGCCCGGCAGGCGGTTGAACGGGGTGACCTCGCGGTAGTGCCCGTCGTCGTGGGTCACGTACGCCCCGGACCGCAGCAGCTTCAGCAGCGGCCGGCTCGCCCCGCCGGCCTGCTCGAACACCTCGGCGACCGCGTCGAACCAGGCGCTGCCGCCCGCGCTGAGCACGATCCGCTCCGCCTGCTCGAACCGGCCGGCCGCGTCGAACCGCTCCAGCAGCGCCACCAGGCGGCGCAGCCAGGCGCGGACCGCCGGCGGCGTCTTCTCGGGCAGCTCGCCCTCGTAGCCCGCCACCCCGACCAGGCGCAGCACGCCCGAGCGGGCGACCGCGTCGGCCACCGCGTCGGCGGTCTCCTCGTCCCGCACCCCGGTGCGCCCGCCGGCGCAGCCGAGCTCCACGACCACGTCCAGCGGCCGGGTGGCGCCGGCCGCGCGCAGGGCGGCGTCCATCAGCTCGGCGCCGCGCACCGAGTCGACGTAGGTGACGCAGGTGAAACCGGGGTCGGCGGCCAGCTCGCCGGCGAGCCAGGCCAGGGCGGCGCCGTCCACCACCTCGTTGGCCAGGAAGACCCGGGGCACGCCGAACGCGCGCGCCACCCGGACCTGGCTCGGCACGGCCAGGGTGATGCCCCAGGCGCCGTGGGCGAGCTGGCGCGCGAACAGGCCGGGCGCCATCGACGTCTTGCCGTGCGGCGCGAACGCCAGGCCGCGCTCCTTCGTCCACCGGCCGAGCAGCGCCAGGTTGTGCTCCAGCGCGGGCCCGGACAGCGTCAGCAGCGGGGTGGTGAACCCGCCGGTGAACAGGTCGCGCCGCTCGGCCGCGAGCTCGCCGACGGTGCGGCCCTCGGCCTGCGGCGGCAGCCCCTTGAACCGCCAGTCCACGCGCTCGTCCGCCAGGGCGTCCGGCGCCGCCACGGGTTTCGTCACGTCCCCGCCTCTCTCGTTGCAAAGCTTGCAACAGTCATTGCATGGAATGCTTCCTGCTGTCTAACATCCCGCTCACGGGTGGTCAACGCCCCGCCCGCCGCCACCGCGCGCACCCCATCACAGCCGGATCACACCCGGCGAACGATCGAGCACCCGGCACAGGCGCCCCGCACCGGGCCGCCCCGACACAGCGAGGACCCCAGCAGACGTGACCCCACCAGCCGCCGCCCCCGCCCCCGCCGCCGTGGACGCGGTGTGCCTCGGGGAGTCGATGGTCACGTTCCTGCCCGACCGCCCGGGGCCGCTCGCCGACGTGCCGACCTTCCACCGCGGCATCGGCGGCGCCGAGTCCAACGTCGCCTGCTGCCTCGCCCGCCTCGGCCACAGCGCGCGCTGGCTCAGCCGGGTCGGCGCCGACGGCTTCGGCGACCACCTCCTCGCCGAGATCGCCGCCGCGGGCGTGGACACCGCCCACGTCGCCCGCGACCCCGAGCGCCCCACCGGCGTCTACTTCAAGGAGCGGCTGCCCGGGCGCACCGCCGTCGCCTACTACCGCACCGGCTCGGCCGCCGCCGCCATGTCGCCCGCCCTGGTGCCCCGCGCGCTGGCCTGGTCGGGCCGGATCCTGCACCTGTCCGGGATCACCGTCGCTCTGTCCGCCTCCTGCCGCGCCCTGGTGCGCCGGCTCGTCGAGCCGGGCCCCGGCCGTCCGCTGGTCTCCTTCGACGTCAACTTCCGCCCGGCGCTGTGGGGCCGCGGCGGCGACCCGGCGGAGCTCGCGGAGATCGCCCGGCGCTGCGACATCGTCTTCGTCGGCCAGGACGAGGCCGAGGCCGCCTGGGGCGCCGCGGGACGCCGGGCCGCCACGCCCGCGGACGTGCGCGCCGCCCTGCCGGAGCCGCCCGTGCTGGTGGTCAAGCAGGGCGCGGCCGGCGCCACCGTGCACTGCCGCCGGGACGACGGCACGGACGCGACCTGGTTCGAGCCCGCCCTGGACGTGGCGGTCGTCGAGCCGGTCGGCGCGGGCGACGCGTTCGCCGCCGGGTTCCTGTCCGCCACCCTGCGCGGGCTGCCGCCCCCCGCCCGGCTGCGGCACGGCCATGTGCTGGCCGCCGTCGCCCTCACCGTCCCGGGCGACCTCGCCGAACCGCCGCCGCGGGCCGCCGCCGACCGGCTCGCGGCCATGGACGAAGATGCCTGGAGGGCCCTGCGGCTCGGCCCGGGGTGGGCCGGGCGGGCCACGAGGGTGGAGGAACGTCCATGAGCCAGACCGTCGACCGCGCCCTGCGCATCCTGCCGCTGCTCGCGGAGGGCCCGGCCAACCTCGAACAGGTGGCCGCCCGCCTCGATGTGCACAAGTCCACCGCGCTGCGGCTGCTGCGCACCCTGCACGAGCACGGCCTGGTCTACCGGCAGGGCGACCAGCGGTACCGGCTCGGCGCCCGCCTGTTCGCGCTGGCGCAGGCCGCGCTGGAGAACCTGGACGTGCGGGAGACCGCCCACCCGCACCTGGTCGCGCTGAACGAGGAGTGCGGCCACACCGTCCACCTCGCCGTCTACGAGGAGGGCGAGGTCGTCTACATCGACAAGGTCGACAGCCGCTACCCGGTGCGCATGTACTCGCGGATCGGCAAGCCGGTGGCGATCACCGTCGCCGCCGTCGCCAAGCTGCTCCTCGCCGACCTGCCCGAGCCCGAGCGGCGGGCGCTGGCCGCCCGGCTGGAGTACCCCCGCTACACGGCGCGCTCCATCACCGGCCCCGAGGAGTTTCTCGCCGAGCTGGCCAGGGTGCGCGACCAGGGCTGGGCGACCGACTTCGGCGGCCACGAGGAGTCCATCAACTGCGTGGCCGCGCCCATCAGGGGCGCGGACGGGCGGGTCGTCGCCGCGATGTCCGTCTCCGCGCCCAACGTCGTCGTCGGCTCCGACGACCTGCTGTCCCTGCTGCCGCGGGTGCGCGCCGCCGCGGAGGCGATCAGCCGCGAGTACGCGGGCCAGGCACCCCCGAACACCGTCAACCGTGAAGGACTGCACGTCACATGAGCGAGAAAACCGCCGTCACCACCGACCAGGCCCCCACCCCGCCCGCGAGGTTCTCCCAGGGCGTGCGCAAGGGCGGTGTCCTCCAGGTGGCGGGGCAGGTCGGCTTCGACCCGGCCACCGGCGCGCCGGTCGGGCCCGGCCTGGCCGAGCAGACCGCGCAGGCGCTGCGCAACGTCCGGGCCGTGCTCGAGGCGGGCGGCGCCACCTGGGACGACGTGGTGATGATGCGCGTCTACCTGACGGACACCGCCCACTTCGCCGAGATGAACCGCGTCTACGACGAGTGGTTCGCCGCCACGGGTGACGGCCCCTACCCGGCCCGCACCACGGTGTACGTGGGCCTGCCCGCGGGCCTGCTGGTGGAGATCGACGCCCTGGCGGTCCTGGGCTGACGCCCCGAGGGCCGCGCCCGGCGTCCCCCGCCGGACCGCGGGCGCGGCCCGCCCCCTTCCCGTCCCGCCCCCTCCCGCCGCCCGGCCCCTCCCGCCGCCCGGCCCCCGGCCGCGTCATCCTCCGCCCGGCGCCCACCGCCTCCCCGGCCGCCCGGCCCTCACCCCACCTCCACCTCCCCGGCGATCCCGCCGCGCCGCCCTCCCGCGCACCCGGAAACCGGCGCCGCCGCCCTCCCGCGCTCCCGCGCGCCCGAAAACCCCCCGGCACCACCACTTCCCCGGAGCCCTGCATGAAGGAAGAAACCCCGCACACCGGCGGCCTGCTCCTGCTGATCGACGGCACGGCGGGCCTGCTGACCATCGCGGTCCTGGGCATAGCCCTGCTGCTGTACCTCATCATCAAGGTCCGCCTCCAGCCCTTCGTCGCCCTGCTCGGCGTCAGCTTCGCCGTGGCCCTGGGCGCGGGCATCAGCGTGGAGGAGCTGTTCGGCACCGTCCAGCGCAGCGACGTCGTCGGGCTCACCCAGTCCGGGTTCGGCGGCATCCTCGGCAGCGTCGCCATCGTGGTGGGCCTGGGCACCCTGCTCGGCGCGATCCTGGAGGTCTCCGGCGGCGCCGAGGTGCTCTCCTCGCGTCTGCTCGGCCTGTTCGGCGAGCGGCGCGCCCCGCTGGCCATGGGCCTGACCGGGCTGATCTTCGGCATCCCGGTCTTCTTCGACGTCGGCATCTTCGTGCTGGCCCCGCTGGTCTACGCGGCGGCCAGGCGCAGCGGCAGGTCCGTCCTGCTGTACGCGCTGCCGCTGCTCGCGGGCCTGTCGGTCACCCACGCCTTCCTGCCGCCGCACCCGGGCCCGGTCGCCGCGGCCGGGCTGCTCGGGGTGGACCTGGGCTGGATGATCCTCATGGGCGCGCTGTGCGCGATCCCCGCGGTGGCGGCGGCGTGGGTGTTCGCCGCGTGGGCGGGGGAGCGGATCTTCGTGCCCGTGCCGCAGGAGATGGTGGAGGCCACCGAGGAGGCCAGGGCCGCGGTGCGGGCGGAGATGGCCGCGCGCGACACCCGGCCCGGGAAGTCCGCCGCGGCGGGCGGCCCGGCGGTCGGGAGCGGCCCGGCGGACGGGGACGACGGGGCCGACGCGGGCACGCCGGACGGCGCCCCGGCCGAGGAGCCCGTCTCCCTCGGCACCGTCCTGCTGATCATCGGCACCCCGCTGATCCTCATCCTGCTGGCCACCTTCTCCTCCATCACCCTGGACAAGGGCGACGTCCGCTCGGTGCTGGAGTTCGTCGGCGACCCGTTCGTCGCGCTGACCGTGGCCCTGCTGCTCGCCTACTGGCTGCTGGGCGTCCGCCGCGGCTGGAGCCGCCGCAGCCTGGAGGCCGTCACCTCCGCCTCGCTCAAGCCGGTCGGCTCGATCCTGCTGGTCGTGGGCGCGGGCGGGGTGTTCGGCAAGGTGCTCAGCGCCAGCGGCGTCGCCCAGGCGCTCGCCGACACCTTCCGCGACGCCGGGCTGCCGGTGATCGTGCTGTCGTACCTGATCTCCTCGGTGATCCGGATCGCCCAGGGGTCGGCGACCGTCGCCATCATCACCACCGCCGCGATCGTCAAGCCGCTGCTGGACGCGGGCGACCACTCCCAGGCGCACCTGGCGCTGGTGATCGTCGCGATCGCCTCCGGCTCGATCATCGCCTCGCACGTCAACGACGGCGGGTTCTGGATCGTCTCGAAGTACTTCGGCATCTCCGAGCGCGACACCCTGCGCACCTGGACCGTCCTGGAGACGGTGCTCTCGGTGGCGGGCTTCGCCACCTCCGGGCTGCTGAGCCTGGTGATCTAGGGCCGGGACGGCGGTGGTCCAGGGCCGGGACCGCGGCGGGCGGGGCGGCTGCGGGCCGCGCCGCCCGCCCCCGCGCCCGCCCCCGCCCCGGCGCGCCCCCGCGCTCCGCGCGCGTCCGCCCGGTGCCCCCCGGATGTTGCGTTATCGACGCCTGCGGGGCATCCCCTGAACTGCCCCGCGTCGTTAAGCTGACCCAGGGTTCCGCCGACGGGCGAGAGTGGGGGTCGGGTGCCAACTGCGATAGCCGTGACCAGCGCGGACCTCGTCCTACCCGCCCTCGGCGGGCACGCGCCGCCGGCGGTGGTCCTCACCGGCCCGGGCGACGGCGAGGGCGCGGCCGGGCCGCTGGAGCCGCTGCTGGCCCGCGTGTCCGCGGCCCTGGACACCCACGGCCACGTGGTGGCGCTGGTGCCCGCGTCGCTGCCCGTGCCCGAGCGCAGGCGCCTGCACGCGGCGCGCTCCATCCTGGAGACCGACCGGCTGGCCCTGGTGGAGACCGACCTGCCGCCGCTGGCGTCCGCGCTGCTCGCCCTCCAGTTGCGCCACCTGTGCGCCACCGAGCTCGGGCCCGGGGTGATCGCGGGCGCGGCCCGCTTACTGTCCTACTACCTGCACGCCGGCGCGGTGCTCAACAGCGTCACCCGGCTCGACCGCGTGCAGGTGGACCTCAAGTCCCATCTGCGCTCCTGGGTCCCGGGGGCGCAGTTCGCCGTGCTCGCCCACCCCGCGCCCCGGCTGGTGGAGCTGTCCGGCGGCGCCCGGGTGCCGGGGCCCGACTACCTCACCGACCTCGCCGTCGGCGAGGCGGGCCTGCGCGTGGACTGGGTCAAGGGCGACCTGGCCCGGCAGTGGCGCTGCCGCCATGTGCACGAGGTGCCGCTGCCCGCCGCCTCCGCCCGCTGGTGGGGCAACCAGCGGCTGGTCGAGTTCGCCGCGCACATCCCCGACCCCCGGGTGCTCCACCAACTGGTGACGTCCGTCCGCAGGGACCCGTGCGGCTGGTGCGGACTGGAGATCATCGGCGACGAGTGCCTGTTCTGCTCGGCCCGACTGGAGCACCGCGCCGAGCACCGCCCGCACCTGACCGGCAAGAGCGACAACGAGATTGGTTCCACACCTCGATGAACTCACGTCAACGGCGCGGTGTCGTCCTCATCGTCCTGTCCGCGGTCTGCGCCGTCGCGGCCTTCGCGGGCGTACTCGCCGTCATCGACGACGTGGAGTCCAAGGTCGGCCCGGAGGTCACCGCGTACGAGCTGCGCCGAAACGTGAAGGCGTACGAGGAGCTGCGGGAGGACCAGTTCACCGCGGTGCGCGTCCCCGAGCGCTGGCTGCCCGAGACCGCCGTGCGGGACCTGGACTTCATCCGGGAGCGGATCGCCGTCACCGCGCTGAGCAAGGGTTCACTGCTCCAGCGCGAGATGGCCGCCGAGCGGCCCGAACTGGGGCCGGGGCAGCGGGAGATCGCCGTGATGATCGACGCCGGGACCGGGGTCGCGGGCAAGATCCGCGTCGGGAACCGGGTGGACATCTTCGCCACCTTCGACGGTGACGAGCGCCGCGGCCGCGCCGACTCCTCCCAGTTGATCGTCAGCCGGGCCAGGGTGCTCGGCGTCGGCGAGCTGAGGGCGCTGGACGACAGCCGCGACGACGACGAGTACGACACCGACGAGGTCGTGCCCATCACCTTCGCCCTGTCGGTGCAGGACGCCCAGCGCGTCGCCTACGCCGAGTCGTTCGCCACCCATGTGCGCCTGGCCCTGGTGGCGCCCGGCGACGACAGCGCGCCGAAGCCGGACGAGCGCTCCTACACCCTCGACGAGGACCAGTGAGGCACGCATGATCATCCGCGTCCTGTGCGGGATCGGCGATCCCGACACCGCCAGAGCCCTCACCACCCTCCTCGGCCAGGTCCCCGGGGCCGAACCGGGCCCCGCGGTCGCCGACTCCACCGCGCTGCTGTCCGCGCTGGGCCGCCTCGCCGAGACCACCGTGGACGACCTGCCCGAGGTGGTGCTGGTCCACGAGCGCATCGGCCCGATGCCCGCGCTGGAGCTGGTCCGCGAGGTCGCCATGCGCTTCCCCGCCGTCGGCGTGGTGCTGCTGTCGTCCTCGCCCAGCCCCGACCTGTACGCCGCCGCCATGGACGTGGGCGCGCGCGGCGTGATCGGGCTGCCGCTGTCCTACGAGGAGCTGGCCTCCCGCACGCAGACCGCGGCGGCCTGGGCGTCCGGGATGCGCCGCCACCTGGCGCCGGGCGCCGCCGAGTACCCGACCGGGCCCGGCGGCACCCTGGTCACCGTCACCGGGGCCAAGGGCGGCGTCGGCGCCACCGTGACCGCCGTCGAACTCGCCCTCGCCGCGCGCGCCGCGGGCCGCGCCACCGCGCTGGTGGACCTCGACCTCCAGGCCGGCGACGTCGGCTCCTACCTGGAGGTGCAGTTCCGGCGCTCGATCGCCGACCTCGCCGACATCCAGGACATCTCCCCGCGCGTCCTGAAGGACGCCATGTTCACCCACCCCACCGGGCTGGCGCTGCTGCTCGCCCCGGCCGAGGGCGAGCGCGGCGAGGACGTCACCGACCGCTCCGCCCGCCAGGTCCTCACCGCGCTGCGCGCCGCCTTCGAGGTCGTGGTGGTGGACTGCGGCACCCAGATGACCGGCGCGAACGCCGCCGCCGTGGAGATGGCCGACACCGCGGTGCTGGTCACCACCCCGGACGTGGTGGCCGTCCGCGCCGCCAAGCGGATGACCCGGCTGTGGGACCGCCTCCAGGTGCGCAAGGCCGAGGACACCGTCGTCGTCCTCAACCGCCACACCCGCGCCGCCGAGATCCAGCCCGCCCTGGTCGAGCGCATCACCGGCGCCCGGGTCGCCAGGTCCGCCGTGCCCGCCGCCTACCGCGAGCTCCAGCCCGTGGTGGACGCGGGCCGGCTCCAGGACCTCGACGCCCGCTCCACCGTCCGGCAGGCCCTGTGGGCGCTCGCCGCGGAACTCGGGCTGCCGCGCCACCAGGACCCGGGCGAGAGCGGCCGGCACGCGGCCCGGCAGCAGGCGCGCGGCGCCCGCAGGCGGGGCCGCCTCGGCGAGGGCCGCGGCCTGGGCGGCCGGTTCGGCAAGGGCCCGCCCGGCGACCGCGGCCCCTTCGACGACAAGGGGCAGGCCAGCATCGAGTTCCTCGGCATGACCCCGACCATCCTGGTGGTGCTGGCCCTGGTCTGGCAGTGCGTCCTGCTCGGCTACACCTTCACCCTGGCCGGGAACGCCGCCGACACCGCCGCCCGCGCCGCCGCCACCGGCGGGGCCTGCTCCTCCGGCGGCGAGCACCTGCCCGGCGCGTGGCGCGGCGGCGCCGACATAAGCTGCGCGGAGTCCGACGGCATGGTGCACGCGTCGGTGCGCCTGGACGTGCCCGCCCTCTTCCCCGGCGTCGCCTCCTTCCCCTTCACCGTCTCCGGCAGCGCGGGCGCCGCCCTGGAGGACCGCGATGAGTAGCCGGGAGCCCGCCACCACCGCCCCCGCCACCACGCCCGCCCGCCGGGGCCGGGGCCGGGCCCGGGGCGGCCGCGACCGCGGGCAGGCCGCGCTCGAACTGCTCGGCGTCATCCCCGTGCTGATGCTCATCGCCCTGGTCGGCGTCCAGCTCGGCATCGCCGCCCACGCCGCGTCCCAGGCCGGCACCGCCGCCCGCGCCGCCGCCCGCACCGCCTCCCAGAACGACGACTCGGGGCCCTCCCCGCAGGCCGCCGGCACCGCCGCGGTCAGCGAGTGGCTCCGCGACGACCTGACGCTGTCCGTGGCGGAGGGCGAGGAGTCCGTGACGGCCACCGCCACCATCAACATCCCGTCGCTGATCCCGGGCCTCGGCGGCTTCGGCCCCGTCGTCCGCACCGCCGACATGCCCAAGGAGTGACCCGCAGATGAGCCTGCGCGCCCGGCTGGCCTCCGAGGAGACGTCCCAGCACCACCACGAGGGCCACCTCGTCGCGGTCTACCGCGCCCGGCTGCTCCAGGAGATCGACCTCGCCGAGATGTCGGCGCTGGACGCCGGGGAGCGCCGCTCCCGCCTGGAGCGCGTCCTCGGCCACATCATCAGCCGCGAGGGCCCGGTGCTGTCCAACGCCGAGCGCGCCACCCTGGTGCGCCGCGTGGTGGACGAGGCGCTGGGCCTCGGCGTGCTGGAGCCGCTGCTCGAGGACGCGTCCATCACCGAGATCATGGTGAACGGGCCCGACCACATCTATGTGGAGCGCTCCGGCCGCGTCGAGCTGCTGCCCGCCCGCTTCGCCAGCACCGAGCAGCTCATGCAGACCATCGAGCGCATCGTGTCCACCGTCAACCGCCGCGTGGACGAGTCCAACCCGATGGTGGACGCCCGCCTGCCCACCGGCGAGCGGGTCAACGTCATCATCCCGCCGCTGTCCCTGACCGGCCCGGTCCTCACCATCCGCCGCTTCCCGCGCGCCTACACCCTCACCGAGCTGCTGGAGCTCGGCAGCCTCGACGAGTCGATGGTCGTGCTGCTGTCGTCGCTGATCCGGGCCAAGTTCAACGTGATCGTCTCCGGCGCCACCGGATCCGGGAAGACCACCCTGCTCAACGCCCTGTCCGGGCTCATCCCCGAGGGCGAGCGGATCATCACCGTGGAGGACGCGGCCGAGCTCCAGCTCCAGCAGAGCCACGTCATCCGCCTGGAGTCCCGCCCGCCCAACGTCGAGGGCCGCGGCCAGATCACCATCCGCGACCTGGTCCGCAACTCGCTGCGCATGCGCCCGGACCGCATCATCGTCGGCGAGGTGCGCGGCGGGGAGACCCTGGACATGCTCCAGGCCATGTCCACCGGGCACGACGGCTCGCTGGCCACCGTGCACGCCAACTCCGCAGAGGACGGCGTGATGCGCCTCCAGACCCTCGCCTCCATGAGCGAGGTGAAGATCCCCTTCGAGGCGCTGCGCGACCAGATCAACAGCGCCGTGGACGTCCTGGTGCAGCTCACCCGGCACGTGGACGGCAGCAGGCGGATCAGCGAGATCGCCGTGCTGTCCTCGCGCGGCCGCATGGCGTTCCGGCTCACCAGCGTCTGCCGGTTCGTCGCCCAACCCATGGGCCCGGACCGCGTCGTGCGCGGCCACTACGAGCACCACCCGCTGCCCCGGTCCGTCGCCGACCGCCTCTACCTGGCCGGGGAGCCCGTGCCCGCCAAGTTCGGCGTGGCCGCCTCGGAGGACGAACTGATGGTCAGGGAGGCCGAGTAAGTGCGGGACACCTCTTTGCTCGCCCTCGGCGCCACCGCGCTGGCCTGCGTGCTCGCGGTGGGCGGCGCCGCCGCGTGGGCCACCGGGCAGGCCCGGCAGCAGGCCCTGGTGGACCGCCTGGCGCTGCCGCCCGGCGGGACCGGCCGGGGCCGCGGACGCCGCTTCGCCCGGCTGGACGCCCAGGTGCGGCGCAGCAGGTTCGGCCCCCGCCTGGAGCGCAGGATCGCCGCCACCGGGCTGCCCCTCACCCCCGGCGAGTTCACCGCCGCCGCGCTCGGCCTGACCCTCGCGCTGTGGGTGGTGGCCCACACCGTGCTCGCCCCGTTCTTCGGCCCGATCGCGGCGGGGCTGGGCCTGTGGGCGTCGTTCGCGTTCCTCAACTGGCGCCGCCAGGTCCGCATCGAGCGGTTCATCAACCAGCTCCCCGAGCTCGCCCGGGTCCTGGCCAACGCCGCCCAGGCGGGCCTGGCCCTGCGCACCGCCGTGTCCATGGCCGCCGAGGAGCTCCAGGCCCCGGCGGGCGAGGAGCTCACCCAGGTCGCCAACGCGCTGGCGCTCGGCCACTCGCTGGAGGACGCCCTCAAGGAGCTCCAGGACCGCCTGCCCTCCCGGGAGCTGGCCGTCCTGGTCACCACCCTGGTGCTGTCCGCCCGCACCGGCGGCGCCCTGGTCAACTCCCTGCGGAACCTCACCGAGACGCTGGAGGAGCGCAAGGAGACCCGCCGCGAGGTCCGCACCCAGCTCGCCCAGATCCGGGTCACCGCCTACGCCGTGCCGGTCCTCGGCATCGGCGCCCTGCTGATGATCGACCAGATCACCCCGGGCGCCCTGGCCGCGATGACCGGCGGCGGCGCGGGCCGGGCCGCGGTCGTGGTCGCGCTCGGCCTGTACGCGCTCGGGTTCTTCCTCATCCACCGCATGTCCCGCATCGAGGTCTGACATGGCCGTGCTGCTCGCCCTCGCCGTGGGGCTGTCCGTGCTCGGCGCCGGCTACGGCACCGCCCTGTACCGGCGCGACGCCAGGCTCCCCGCCGACCTGGCCCTCGCCCTGGAGGTCGGCGCCACCCGTACCACCCGTGTCGGCTCCCTCGTGGACCGCCTCGGCATGCGCTGGGCGCCCCTGGTGCTGCGGATGATGGGCCCCGCCCGGGTCGCCAGGGCCCGCGACCGCATCGACCACGCGGGCAACCCCAGGGGCCTGACCGTGCAGCGCTACGCCGCCCGCCGCGCCGTCTACGGCGCGCTCGGCCTCACCGCGGCCCTGGTGTTCCTCGCCCGCGGCCAGTGGCTCGTCACCCTGCTGTTCCTGGCCTTCGCCTGGTGGTGGGCGGACGTGGGCATCTGGGCGGCGGTGCGGGCCAGGCGCGACGAGATCGAGCGGACCCTGCCGGACTTCCTCGACGTGCTGTCGGTGGTCGTCACCGCGGGCCTCGGCTTCCGGCAGGCCCTGGACCGGGTGTCGTCGATGTACCGGGGCGCGTGGTCGGACGAGGTCCGCATCACCCTGCGCCAGATGGAGATGGGCATGAGCCGCCGCCAGGCGTTCGACGAGCTGCGCAGGCGCAACGACTCCGAGCAGGTCGGCCAGTTCGTCACCGCGCTCCAGCAGGGCGAGGATCTCGGCACCCCGATCGCCGACACCCTCATGCAGATCGCCCACGACATGCGCAGGGCCGACGCCCAGAACGCCCGCCGCAAGGCGGCGCGCACGGTGCCGCGGGCGACGGGGGTGGTGACGCTGCTGATGGTTCCGGCGACCATGATCCTGCTGGTGACGAGCTTGTTGCTGGGGGCGGACGTCGATTTCGACGCGATTCTCGGGTGACACCGGGAAGGGATGGCGGGAAACGACTCCGGATGGTTTGGTGTCCAGGTGCCCAAAGCCCTCTGGTGCACGTGGTTTTCGGCTCTACCTTGTATTCAGCGCGACTTTGCCCTGGGAGGGGACGCACATGGTGGACCTCGTGACGAGGACGGCGGCCAGATCGCGGCTCGCCGTGAAGGAGTGGACCCAGGACCGCGCCGAGGCGATCAGGTCCGAGGACCGGGATCGGGGGCAGACCGCGATCGAGTACCTGGGAATCGCGGTGATCATTGTGGCGATCATTCTCGCGCTGAACGGCACGAGCATTGGCCAGACGATTCAGGACGGCATCATGACCAAGATCAGCGAAATGCTCGGCTAGCGATGCGGCGGCTGCGCGACGACAAGGGACAGACCATTCCGCTGCACCTGATGGCGGGAGTGGGGCTGCTCTTTCTCGCGCTGGCGTTCTTCGCCGTCGGACAGGCGGAGGACTCGCGCAACGGCACCCAGACGGCCGCCGACGCGGCGGCGATCGCCGCGGCCAAGGACGCGCGGGACGGGGTGCTGCCCGGCCTGCTCGACGCGCTGACCGATGGGGACTTCGACCTGATCGGCGACCTGCTGGACGGCGGCGACTTCGGCTCGGGCGCAGGGCCCTGCTCGGCCGCCGAGGACTACGCGTCCCGCAACGGCGCCCACGTGACCGACTGCGGGCGCGTCTCCGACCCGGCGGGATACCGGGTGGAGGTCGAGTCCGACGAGAGCATGGGCGACTCGGTGGTGGACGGCACGGAGGACAAGCACGCCACCGCGTCGGCCACGGCGGTCATCGAACCCCGCTGCGAGCTGACCGACCTGCCGGAGGAAGAGGAGCCGCCCGCCCCTTCGGAGCCGCCCGCGTCCGAACCCCCGGCCGCGTCCGAACCCCCGGCCGACGGCGAAAGCCCGCCGCCGGAGGACGACCCGGAACCGGTGACGATCGACTGCGAAGACGGCCCGCTGACCCTCGATCCGGAGGACCCCGACCTCGACCTCGGGGACTTCTTCGAGATCCGGCTCACCGAGTGACGAGAAGGAAACTGCATCGCATGACGACCCAGCACACCACGAAGGCTCGTACCCGACTGGCCGCCTCGGCGCTGGTCGTCGGCCTCGCGTTCGCCGTCGCGGGGTGCGGCGGGGACGGGGACGGGGACGGCGACGACACCGGCGGCAAGCCGAAGGCGACCGCGTCGACGTCCGCCGACCCCGGCAGCGGCGGCGACGGCGGCGACGGCTCGGAGGCGCCGGAGCCGGTCCGGACCCTGGCCGAGGTCAAGGGCGAGAAGGACATGGTCCTCACCATCACCGAGGCGACCCGCGACTCCGGCGGATTCGTCACGGTGAAGGGGCAGGTCACCAACCGGGGAGACAAGATCTTCAACGCGACCAGGTGGACGGGACTCGAGCAGGAGGTGCAGAAGTCCGGTCCTTCCGTCGCCGGCGCCGTCCTGGTCGACCTCAAGGACAAGAAGCGCTACTACGTCCTCCGCGACACCGAGGGCGTGTGCCTGTGCACCCGGCAGCTCAGTCTCATCAAGCCGGGCGAGACCCGCCCTGTCTACGCCCAGTTCCCCGCCCCTCCCGAAGGGGTCACCGAGGTGGGCTTCGAGCTGCCGACCATGCCGCCCGCCACCATCACGATTTCGGGGTGAGTGCGCCCATGCAGATCAGACCCGTCCGACTGGCGGCCTGTGCCGCCCTGGCCACCGGCCTCGTCCTGACCGGCGCCCCCGCCGTCCAGGCCGCAGCCCCCGCAGCCCAAGCCGCCCCGCCCCGCTCCGCGCCGGTCGAGCTGGACCGCAGCGACCCCGATCTCCAGCTCGGCGACGGGGCCGAGCTCGCCGACCCCAAGGTGCTGGACATCAGGACCGTGGTGGAGGACGGCAAGGGCGAGGAGCGCAGGGAGGAGACCAACGAGGACGTGACGTTCGCGCTCCAGGCCGAGGTGCTCTTCCCCATGGACAGCGCGAAACTGTCCGCCGCGGCGCTGGGCCGGATCGAGACCATCGCCGACGAGATCGACGACCAGGAGGCCACCCGGGTACGGGTCTTCGGGTTCACCGACGACCTCGGCAGCGACGCCCACGGCGAGAAGCTGTCCCGGGAGCGCGCCGAGTCGGTGCGCCGGGTGCTGAGCCGCCATCTGGACCCGTCCGTCGTCTACGACGTGCGGGGCTACGGCGAGGACTACCCGATCGCGGACAACTCCACCGAGGAGGGCCGCAAGAAGAACCGCCGGGTGGAGATCACGTTCGACAAGTCCGAGGACGGCTGAGGGGCGGGGCGCGCCGGGGCGTTATCGTTCCCGGTGTGACCATGGAAACGACGGCGCGGGCCTTCCGCGGCGAGTGCGAGCGGCTCGTCGCGGAGCTCGCCGGACTGCCGCGGGCCGACTGGCACCGCCCGACCGCCTGCGAGCCGTGGACGGTGGCCGAGCTGCTCGCGCATGTGCGCACCGCGGTGGGCCGGCTGACCGCGATGCTCGCCGGGCCGCCCGTGCCCGGCCCCGCGACCGTCTCGGCGCGGGAGTACTACCGGCCGGACGCCCGCTTCTCGGCCGAGTCGAACGCCGAGCGCGTGGCGACGGCCCGGCGGGGCGCCGCGGACGGGGCCGATCCGGTGGGCGCGTTCGACCGCACCTGGCGCGAGGTGTACGCGGCGTGCCTGGCCGGGCCCGCGGACCGGGTGGTGCGGACCCGGCACGGCGACCCGATGCTGACGGAGGACTTCCTGCTCACCCGGGTGGTGGAGGTCGTCGTGCACGGCGTCGATCTGGCGCTGGCGCTGGACCGGGAGCCGTGGACGACGCCGGCCGCCGCGTCCGCCGTGGAGGAGCTGCTGCTCGGCGCGCCCCTGCCGGACGGGCTGCCGGAGCTGGGGTGGGACCGGGGGACGGTGTTGCGCAAGGCCACGGGGCGGGACCCGATGAGCGCGGCGGAGGAAGCGCGGCTCGCCGCGGCGGGGCTGCGCCGGCTGACGCTCGGCTGACCGGCCGCGCTCTCGCCCCCTTGGCCGTGGTTTCGTGCCAGGATGCCTCCTATGGCGGGGCAAAAGGGGCTTTTTGGACTGGTGTTCGGCGGGCTGGCGCTCGGTGCCCTGGGCGCCGTGCCGCTGACCGGCTGCGGGGACGGGACCGGCTCGCCCGACGGGTGGCGGTCGCTGCGGGCCGGGACGGTGCGGGTGCTGCACCCCAAGCAGGGGTGGGAGCAGGTGCGGGGCGACGCCCTCGGCGGTGACCTGGCGGCGGCGGTGCTCAGCGTGCGCGGGCGGTGGGCGGGGCGGATCTCGGTGCTCGCCGGGCCCGCGGCGCCGCCGCCCGGGGCGCAGGTGCACCACCGGGAGAGGTTCACCCAGGACGGCCGCGCCGTGGTCAGGACGGAGTACAGTCACCGCGCCCCCGGCAGCAACCTGCTGCTGCGCGGCGTGGACGTGGCGAGCCCCGGCGGGGCCGGACGGGAGGCGGTGCTGGTGCGCATCCGCGGCGCGGACGGCTGGGTCTCCCCGGTGGCGCTGCGGCAGATCGCCAACAGCGTCACCCTGGGCTGAGCGGCGGCTCGACCGCGAGCGTCACACCGGGGCGGATCCCCCAGCGGGCCATCGCCCCCGCCTCGGCCTCCAGCACATGACGGACCCGCAGCCGCTGCCGGGTCAGGCGCCAGGGCGGGACGGTGCGCACGGCGAGCACCGTCAGCCCGCGGTCGAGGAACGCCACGTCGATGGGGAAGCGCATCCCCAGGGTGTGGACGCCGGAGCAGGGGCTCAGCAGCAGCGCGCCCTCCACGCCCGTGCGCCCGAGCAGGCCCCGGGACCGCGCCCGGAACGACGCCGCCACCTCCAGGGGCACCGGCCCGCCACCGGGAATGCGTAGAGTGCCAAGGCCGTCCGCCGGGCCGCCGGCCATCGTCGTCCCCCTCCCGAGAGGTGCCGTTGAACCTACCACTCGTCCTCGCCGCCGCCGGGTACGGCGCCGCGGCCGGGGCCCTGCTGCCGGGCCCGGTCCACCGGCTGGCCGTGCCGCCGGGCGAGCCGTGGCGCACCGCCTGCCCGGAGGGCCACCGACTGCCGGTGCCGCGGGCGCGCTGCCCCCGCTGCGGCGCGCGCGGCGGCCCGGACGCCCGGCTGACCGCGGCGGTGACGGCCGCCGTGTGCGGGCTGCTCGCCCTGGCGGCCGGGCCACGGCCCGAGACGGCCGTATGGCTGCTGCTCGCGCCGTCCGCGGTGCTGCTGGCCGCCGTGGACCTCGCGGTGCGCAGGCTGCCGGACGCGCTGACCCTGCCGATGGCGGGCGCGGGGGCGGCGCTGCTCGGGGGCGCGTCCCTGCTGCCGGGCGCCGCGGGCGCGTGGACCGGCGCGCTGCTGGGTGCGCTCGCCCTGGGCGGTTTCCTGTTCGCGCTGTTCCTGGTCAGTCCGGCCGGGATGGGCTTCGGCGACGTCAAGCTGGGACTGACCGTGGGCCTGGTGCTCGGCTGGTACGGCTGGTGGCCGCTGCTCGCGGGCGCGTTCGCCGGCTTCCTGCTGGGCGCCCTCACCGGCCTCGCCCTGATCGCCGCGGGCCGCGCCGGCCGCCGCAGCGCCCTGCCGTTCGGCCCGTTCCTGCTGCTGGGCGCGCTGGCCGGGATGCTGGTGCCGGGCGCCGTCTGAGCCGGCCGCGCCCACCGCCCCGCCGGCGCCGCCCCGTTGGCACCCCTGGCGCATCGCACACCGTTCCGTTCAGTAGATTGATGCACTCACACAGGTGTCCGATCGGCGGATCGTGGAAGCCGATTACTGAGCCGCGGCGGGTGCGGAGTAGCCTTGCCCGGCGGCGCTGGGACCGGGAGGACTGGAGCCTCGATGAAGTTGCGCGACTTGGTGTACGGCCTGTACGCGCGCCGGGTGGAGCGGAAGCTGGACTCGGTCCGGGTTCCCAAGCACATCGGGGTCATCCTGGACGGCAACCGGCGCTGGGCCCGCGCCTCCGGCGGCAGCCCCGAGCAGGGGCACCGGGCCGGGGCGAACAAGATCCAGGAGCTGCTCGGCTGGTGCGAGGAGACCGGCGTCGAGGTGGTCACGCTGTGGCTGCTGTCCACGGACAACCTCAACCGGCCCCCGGAGCAGCTCAACCCCCTGCTGAGGATCATCGAGGGGGCGGTGAGCGGGCTCGCCGCCACCCGGCGGTGGAAGGTGCACCCGGTGGGCACCCTGGACCTCCTGCCCGCCGAGACCCAGCGGGTGCTGAAGGCCGCCAAGGAGGAGACCGAGCACGTCCAGGGCATCCTGGTGAACGTGGCCGTGGGCTACGGCGGCCGGCAGGAGATCGCGGACGCGGTGCGGTCGCTGCTCACCGAGCACGCCGGGCGGGGCACCTCCATCGAGCAACTGGCCGAGATCCTCGACGTCGAGCACATCTCCGAGCACCTGTACACCCGCGGCCAGCCCGACCCGGACCTGGTGATCCGCACTTCGGGGGAGCAGCGGCTGTCCGGCTTCATGCTCTGGCAGAGCGCCCACTCGGAGTACTACTTCTGCGAGGCGTTCTGGCCCGCGTTCCGGAAGGTGGACTTCCTGCGCGCCCTGCGCAACTACGCGGACCGGCACCGGCGGTACGGGGTCTGACCCGGCGCCGGGAGGGCGGGCGGGCCGCGGGCGACCCCCCGCGGAAGGCGCGCCTCGCAGGGCTCCTGAGCCTCGCTGTACCCCAGGTGTCACCCGAATGAACGTTGCACCCCCCACGGCATGCGCGTCCCCCGGAAGGGGAATACCCCCACCAGATCGGTGCCCGGGCCACGGGCGCCGGCGAGCAGCGGGTGGCATCGGGCCATCCGCCCGGGAGGCCCATTGCGCGCGAATGAGCCGTCGCTCCGGAAGGCCCGGCCGGTCCGGTGCCTCCGGCGGGGCCGTGCCGCGCCGAACGAGGGGGCCGGCACCCGGTCCCCGGGTCCGTCCCGGTCCCGTCCCGCGCGACACGGCGGCGCCTTCCCACTGATTCCCGGCGGTGCTCGTCGCGCAATACCGTCGTGGGCGCCGGTGCGCGCCCCGCGAGGGGGTACGTCAACAGGTGGTGGCAACCAAGAACCGCCGGGCGCACGACCGGCGCACCTATGTACTGGACACCAGTGTGCTGCTGGCCGACCCGGTCGCCATGACCCGTTTCGAGGAGCACGAGGTCGTGCTCCCCGTCGTGGTCGTCACCGAACTCGAAGCCAAGCGGCACCACCCTGAGCTGGGCTACTTCGCCCGCCAGGCGCTGCGGCTGCTGGACGAGTACCGGATCAGGCACGGCAGGCTGGACGCGCCCATCCCGATCGGGGACCTGGGCGGGACGCTCCGCGTGGAGCTCAACCACAGCGACCCGGCGCTGCTGCCGCCCGCCATGCTGCCGAGCGACCGCGGCCGCCTCGGCGACAACGACTCCCGCATCCTGGCCGTGGCCCGCAACCTCCAGGCCGAGGGGTACGACGTCACGGTGGTGTCCAAGGACCTGCCGCTGCGGGTGAAGGCGTCCTCGCTCGGGCTGCTCGCCGAGGAGTACCGCGCGGAGCTGGCGATCACCTCCGGCTGGACGGGCATGGCCGAACTGCACGTCTCCGCCGACCGGGTGGACGCGCTGTTCGGCGAGGAGGTCGTGGAGCTGCCGGACGCCGGCGAACTGCCCGTCCACACGGGCTTGGTGCTGCACTCCGAGCGGGGCAGGGCGCTGGGGCGGGTGACCGCCGACGGCAGGGTGCGCCTGGTGCGGGGCGACCGGGAGGCGTTCGGCATCCACGGGCGCAGCGCCGAGCAGCGCATCGCCCTCGACCTGCTCCTCGACCCGGACGTGGGGATCATCTCGCTGGGCGGCCGGGCCGGCACGGGCAAGTCGGCGCTGGCGCTGTGCGCCGGCCTCGAGGCGGTGCTGGAGCGCAGGCAGCACCGCAAGGTGATGGTGTTCCGGCCGCTGTACGCCGTGGGCGGGCAGGACCTGGGCTATCTGCCGGGCAGCGAGGCGGAGAAGATGAGCCCGTGGGCGCAGGCCGTCTTCGACACCCTCTCCGCGGTCACCTCCGCCGAGGTCATCGAGGAGATCGTGGGCCGCGGCATGCTGGAGGTGCTGCCGCTCACCCACATCAGGGGCCGCTCGCTGCACGACGCGTTCGTCATCGTCGACGAGGCCCAGTCGCTGGAGCGCAACGTCCTGCTGACCGTGCTCTCCCGCGTCGGCACCAACTCCCGGGTGGTGCTCACCCATGACGTCGCCCAGCGCGACAACCTGCGGGTGGGCCGCTACGACGGGGTGGTGGCGGTGGTGGAGAAGCTGAAGGGGCATCCGCTGTTCGCCCATGTGACGCTCACGCGCTCCGAGCGCTCCCCGATCGCCGCCCTGGTCACCGAGATGCTGGAGGACATCCACGTCTGACGGGCGACCGACCCGGGCCCGGCGGGCGCGCCGTCCACGCGGACGTCCGCCGGGCAACGGGTTCTCCCGTGAAATCGGTCGTTCTGTCAGCCGGGCTTCCCGCGGGGGTGGCCGGCCTCGCGGACGGACGCGGCGGAAACGGGAGAACCGGGCGAAGCGGAACGGCGCCGCGCCCCCGTCCCCGGGCGGCGGACGATCTCCGGCGCAACCGGGGAGAACCGGAAACAGGGGGACGAACGACGCGTGGACCGTGCGGCGTTGACCACACCGCCGCTCGCGGGGCCGGGCCTTCGGGCCCGGCCCCGCGCCGTGTCCCGGGGCGGCGTCCGGGCCCGGGCAAGCCGGGGCGATTCACCGCGTAGTGACCCGCTGGCCAGCGGTTTTCGGCAGTGAAAGGACACGACTCTAGGCCCGGCGTGCCCTGTTCGGCAGTGAAACCGCGGAACCGGCCGCGCCTTACGCCATGTGAGCTTTCCCACGCAACGGGGAATTGCGCCTGCACGTCCCGCTGGTGCAGGGTGTGGGTTCTGTCAGGCCCCGCGTACGGCAGTGGCAAGGGTGTCCTCATGGGCTCCCGGAGCTCTTGAGGCACAACACGAGAACTGAACACTGGTGGTGCCGTACGCCGCCCGAGTAGTACCAGCGAACCCGTCCGGGGGCGCACCGGGCCCGCGCCTTCCGTGGCCGTGTTTGGGAAGGCCAGCGCCAGGGGCACGATTGCGTCCGCGCGGTCACCACGCGGGCGATGCCGGAAGGATTGCATGTGACTCGGATCTCGGTCCGGGGATTCGCCGTGGCGTCCGCCACCGCGGTCACCGCTGTCGGTGCCGTCGTCGGTGGAGTCGCCTCAGCAGGCGAACAGGGAGACACGTCCCAGGCCACCGAGCCCGTGGGCGCCACGCTTCTCGCCGACATACCCAGTGGGGAGCAGGCCCAGCAGGCCGTCTCCGCCAACTTCGGCCAGCAGGCGCTGGCCCAGGCCGACGCCGCCGACACCGAGGCGCGCAAGGCCGCCGAGGAGGCCGCCCGCAAGGAGGCCGCCCAGCAGGCCGCCGACCGGAAGGCCGCCGCGGAGGAGGCCGCCCGCAAGAAGGCGGAGGAGCGCAAGCAGCGGGAGGAGGCCGCGAAGGCCGCCAGCCGCTCCGAGAGCCGTGTCGCCCTGACCCCGCAGAGCTCGTACACGGTCGCCCAGGTGCAGGCCATCGCCCAGCAGATCGTGGGCGGCGACCAGTACCAGTGCTTCAGCAACATCGTCACCCGGGAGAGCGGCTGGAACTACAAGGCCGTCAACCCCTCCTCGGGCGCCTACGGGCTGGTGCAGGCGCTGCCGGGCCACAAGATGGCCTCCGCGGGCGCCGACTGGCAGACCAACCCGGCCACCCAGATCAAGTGGGGCCTGAACTACATGAACGAGCGCTACGGCAGCCCGTGCGGCGCCTGGTCGTTCTGGCAGACCAACCACTGGTACTAGAGCCCCCGCCGCCTGCCGGGACCAGGGACTGACACCACGGGCTCCGGCGCGGGCCAAGGCCCCCGGACGGGTTCCGGACGCAGGCGCGCGAGCGAAGCGGCCCCCCGCCGACACCACGTCGGCGGGGGGCCGCTCCTCGTGCGCGTACCCGGCTTCGCCGCCGCGCCCCCGGCGGCGCGCGCCCGCTGCGGTAGCGTTCAGCCGTTGCACGTCTGGCACGGGCCCGGTAGCGGGGGTAAGAGGAAGCGTCATGTCCCGATTGCGTAAGTGGGGGGCGGGAGGGGCGTCCGTCCTGTCCACGATGTCCGCGCGGCTCTCGGCGGCCCGCCGCGCCGGGGCCGGCGACCCCGCGAAGGACGAGCCCGCGGGCGCCTCGCCCGGCCGGACCGGGCCCCCCGAGCCGCCCACGCCGCCCGTCGCCCACGGCGCCGTCCCGCCCGGGCACGAACTGCCCCCGCCCGTCGCCGTCGTCCCGTGGGGGATGCGGGTGGCCGCCGAGGTGGGCTGGCGGCTGCTGGTGCTGGCCGGAGCCGTCTGGGTGCTGATGCAGGTCATCGCCGAGGTGCGGCTCGTGGTGCTGGCGTTCTCCGCGGCGCTGCTGATCACCGCGCTGCTCCAGCCGCTGGTGTCCCTGCTGTGCCGCCTCGGCCTGCCGCGCGGGCTCGCCACGACCGCCACCTTCGTCACCGGGTTCGTCGTGCTCGGCCTGGTCGGGTGGTTCGTGGTCTGGCAGATCATGGAGAACGTGGAGAACCTGTCCGACTCGGTGCAGGACGGCATCGAGGAGCTCAAGCAGTGGCTGCTGGACAGCCCGTTCCACGTCACCGAGGAGCAGATCAACGACATCGCGGACAACCTCACCGAGGCGATCCGCAACAACAGCGAGGAGCTGACCTCCCGGGGCATCGAGGGCGTCACGATCATCATCGAGGCGCTGACCGGCATCCTGCTGTGCGCGTTCTGCACCCTGTTCCTGCTCTACGACGGGCCGCGCATCTGGAGCTGGGTGCTGAAGCTGTTCCCGCCCGCCTCGCGCGCCGCGCTGAAGGGCGCGGGCCCGCGGGTGTGGGCGACGCTGACCGCGTACGTGCGCGGCACGCTGCTCGTGGCGCTGATCGACGCGGTGTTCATCGGGACCGGGATAGCGCTGCTGGACGTGCCCATGGCCGTGCCGCTCGCGGTGATCATCTTCCTGGGGGCGTTCGTGCCGCTGGTCGGCGCCGTGGTCTCCGGGGCGCTCGCCATGGTGGTGGCGCTGGTGACGAACGGCCCGTTCACCGCCCTGATGGTGCTGCTGATCGTGCTCGCGGTGCAGCAGATCGAGGGGCACATCCTCCAGCCGTTCATCCTCGGCCGCGCGGTGCGGGTGCACCCGCTCGCGGTCGTGCTGTCGGTGGCCTGCGGCTCGTTGATCGCGGGGATCGGCGGCGCGGTGGTGGCGGTGCCGCTGGTCGCGGTGGTCAACACGGGGGTCGGCTACCTCGCCGAGCGCAGCCGGGAGATGACCCGTCAGCGCGCCGCGGCCCTGGCCACCCCCGGCGGCACACCCCCCGCACCCCCGGCGGGCGGCGCCAAGGAGGCCCCGCCGCCACCCGGTGAGGAGCACTCGGGGCCGGAGGACGGCCGGGGCGACGGGCCCTAGGCGCACGCCCGTGGCCCGGCGGCCGGCGGCGCGACCTCGACGGCCGATCGCCGCCGGTGCCGCGGCCCGCCGGCTGCCAGGCTCGGCGGCGTGACGAACTCCACCACCACACCCATGACCGAGTCGGTGGCCGTGCTGACGCGCATGTACGCGGCCGAGGCCGAGTACCTGGCCTCCGGCGGGACCGGCTTCGACGCGCTCGCGCCGTACTTCGCCCCCGACGTCGTGCTGTACCAGGCCGAGGCGCTGCCCTACGGCGGCACCTGGCGCGGCCACGCGGGCATCGCGGACCACATGGCCGCGATGAGCGCGACCTGGGAGTCGTTCGCCTTCTCGGAGCAGCGGTTCCTCGCCACCGGTGGGACGGCGGTGGTGCTCACCTCCGTCCGCGCGCGGGCCCGGGCCACCGGGCGCGAACTGGCCTTCCCCATCCTTCAGACGATCACCGTCGCGGACGGGCGGATCACCGAGGTCCGCCCGTTCTACTGGGACACCAAGGCGGTCGCCGACGCCTGCGCCGCCGGGTAGCGCGCCCATGGCGAGGGCCCCGCGGGGCGGCTCCCCGACGGGGGCCGGCCCCGCGGGGCCCTCGTGTCCTGATGCGGTCGCGGACCGCGGCGGGTCAGCTCCCCGCGAGGTGCTCCTCGGTGTCGAGGGTGACGCCGACGGCCTGGATCACAGAAGCGATCTTGACCGCCTCCTGGATCGCCTCCCGGTCGAGACCGGCCTTGCGCAGCACGTTCTCATGGGAGTCCAGGCACTGGCCGCAGCCGTTGATCGCGGAGACGGCGAAGGACCAGAACTCGAAGTCGGTCTTGTCCACGCCGGGGTTGCCGATGACGTTCATCCGCAGCCCCGCCCGCAGGTTGCCGTACTCGTGGTCCGACAGCAGGTGGCGGGTGCGGTAGAACACGTTGTTCATCGCCATGATCGCGGCGGCGGCCTTGGCGGCCTCGTACGCCTCGGGGCTCAGCCGCTCCCTGGCCTCCGGCTCGAGCTCGGTCAGCACCCGGCGGCTGCGCGAGGCGATCGCGCAGGCCAGCACGGTGCCCCACAGCCGCTGCTGCGGGAGCTGCGAGTTGCCGACGACCGAGCCCAGGTTCAGCTTCAGGTCCTTGGCGTACGCGGGAAGCGCGTTCTTCAGCTCGTCCAGGGCCATGCCGCTCACACGCCCGCGAGGAGCTTGCCCGCGTCCAGCGTGTCCTCGCCCTTGGTCCAGTTGCACGGGCACAGCTCGTCCGTCTGGAGGGCGTCGAGCACCCGCAGGACCTCGTTCGGGTTGCGGCCGACGGATCCGGCGGTCACCATCACGAACTGGATCTCGTTGTTCGGGTCCACGACGAACACCGCGCGCTGCGCCACGCCGTCCGGGCCGAGGACGCCGCACTCCGAGGCCAGCTCGCGCTTGACGTCGGCCAGCATCGGGAAGGGCAGGTCGCGCAGGTCCGGGTGGTTCTTGCGCCAGGCGTGGTGCACGAACTCCGAGTCGACGGAGACGCCCAGCACCTGGGCGTCGCGGTCGGCGAACTCGTCGTTCAGCTTGCCGAACGCGGCGATCTCGGTCGGGCAGACGAAGGTGAAGTCCTTGGGCCAGAAGAACACGACACGCCACTTGCCCTCGTAGGACTTGTGGTTGATCTGCGTGAACGCCTTCTCGGGGTCGAGGTCCACACAGGCGGTCAGGTCGTACTGGGGGAACTGGTCACCGACAGTGAGCACGGATGATCCTCCGGGGATTGCTTTTGTCCTGAAACAGCCGGTAACCCGGCACTTGGACTAGATCCAACTCTGACACAGGTCTCTCCGATTGGTGAAATCGGCAGCGCGTCTGCCAGGTTAAATCTTCCGGTCCCCGGTCCGCGGGCCAGCTTCCGCGGCTCCGCCGCGCCGTGGTGACGCAGGGTCGCCGTCGGGCTCTCCGCGCCCGCCTTCCCCGGCGCCGCCCGGTTCAACCGCGCCGGGCCCGTCGGGCGGCCGCTTGCGGGGGCGGCCCCGCCTGGGCAGGCCGCCCGCGGCGTCGGGCAGGCGGCCCGCCTCGCTGAGGGCGCGTCTGAGCAGGAACTCGATCTGGGCGTTGGTGCTGCGCAGTTCGTCCGCGGCCCACCGCGCCACCGCGTCGTGGACCGCGGGGTCCAGCCGGAGCAGGACTTTCTTTCGCTCGGTCACCGCCGCACTCACTGTCCCTACTGGTAGAGCGTGCCCGTGTTCAGAACCGGCTGGGCCGCGCGGTCCCCACAGAGTACGACGAGCAGATTGCTGACCATGGCGGCCTTGCGCTCCTCGTCCAGCTCCACCAGGTCCTGCTCGGCGATGCGGGCCAGGGCCGACTCCACCATGCCGACCGCGCCCTCCACGATGCGCTGCCTGGCGGCGACCACCGCGCCGGCCTGCTGGCGCTGGAGCATGGCCGCGGCGATCTCCGGGGCGTACGCCAGATGGGTGATGCGGGACTCCACGATCCGCACCCCGGCCGCCTCCACCCGGGCGGTGATCTCCAGGGACAGCCGCTCGGTGATCTCCTCGGCGTTCTCCCGCAGCGAGATCTCGCCCGCCTCGTGGGAGTCGTATGGGTACTCGATGGCGATGTGCCGCACGGCCGCCTCCGTCTGGATGGCGACGAACTCCTCGAAGTCGTCCACCTCGAAGACCGCCCGGGCGGTGTCCACCACCTGCCACACGACCACGGCGGCCACCTCGATCGGGTTGCCGTAGGCGTCGTTGACCTTCACCACCGCGGTCTCGTGGTTGCGGATCCGCGTGGACACGCGGCGGCGCTCGGTGAACGGGTTGACCCAGCGCACGCCGGGGGTGCGGACCGTGCCGGTGTAGGACCCGCCGAAGAACTGGAGCACCCGGGCCTCGCCCGGCGCCACCACGGTCAGGCCGCACAGGGCGGTGGCCGCGGCGGCGGCGACCAGGCCCGCCGCGACGAGCAGGGCGACGGGCGCCGCGGCGCCGCCGTCACCCGCGATCAGGGCCAGGGCGCCGGCGACACCCCCGGCGGCGGCGAGGAGCGCGGCGCCCGCGGCCAGGGCGACGGCCACCCCGCCCCGGTCTCTCGCCGCGCGCTCGCGGACCTGGGGTTCGGGCATTTCGACGGCGACGTCGGCCGCGGCCGGGGCCGGGGTGGTGGGTGCGGCGGGCATGGGCTTCCCCCTGTTGGTGATCCTCGTTGTGCTAGTGGAAGATTAGCAAAGTGATATCACTTTATGGGGTCGGGGGGAGAGACGGAAGGCAGGCGGAAGGCCGCGCGGTTCCCGCCACCCGGGCTCCCGCACCCCAGGCACCAGCCGGACACGGCCCCACCGGCAACCACCGGTGGCGAGACAGGTCTCCGGCTTCCCGGCTTCCCGGCTTCCCGGCTTCCCGGCTTCCCGGCTTCCCGGCTTCCCGGCTTCCCGGCTTCCCGGCTTCCCGGCCT
>NZ_BAAGTD010000011.1:41202-182984 GCF_054782095.1 Streptomyces capparidis
CACGGCCTCACGGCCTCACGGCCTCACGGCCTCACGGCCTCACGGCCTCACGGCCTCACGGCCTCACGGCCTCACGGCCTCACGGCCCGGCGCCCCTTCCCGGCCCCGGGCCGTGCGAAACCGGTCGTCCGCCCCGTGCGGGGTGGACGACCGGGGTGGGCGTAGTCCGAGGTGTTCAGCGGCCGGGGGGCAGGGGCTGTTCGAACCACACGACCTTGCCCGCGCTCAAGCGGGTGGCGCCCCAGCGCTTGGCGAGGCGGGCGACGACCATCAGGCCGCGGCCCTCCTCGTCGTTGGGGCGCGCCCGGCGTCTGCGGGGGAGTTGGGGGTTGTCGTCGCCGACCTCGCAGCGCAGCGTGTCGGTGCACATCAGGCGCAGCGTCACCGGCCGCTCCGCGTACCGCACCGCGTTGGTGACCACCTCGCTGACCAGCAGTTCGGTGGGCTCCACCAGCTCCGGCAGGTTCCAGCGCAGCAGCGCCCTGCGCACCAGGCGCCGCGCCCGGCTCGCCGTCTGCGGGTGCGGCTCGAGGAACCAGTACGCCACGTCCTGCGGCGGTATCCCGTCGAACCGGGCGGCGAGCAGCGCCACGTCGTCCTCCCGGTCGCCGGGCCCGAGCACGTCCAGCGCCTCGTCGCACAGCGGCTCCAGCGGCGGGGAGCTGATGGCCTGTCCGGCGGCGGCCAGCCGGTCGCGCAACTGCTCCACCCCGGTCCACACGTCGCGGCCGCGCGACTCCACCAGCCCGTCGGTGTACAGCAGCAGCGTGGCCCCGGCGGGCGCGGGCAGCTCCACCGACTCGAACGCGATCCCGCCGACCCCGATCGGCGCCCCGGTGGGCAGCCGCAGCACCTCGGCCCGCCCGTCGCGGTGCAGCAGCACCGGCGGGACATGCCCGGCGTTGGCCAGCACCAGGCGGTGCGCTATTGGGTCGTACACCGCGTACAGGCAGGTGGCCATGCGGTCGTCGCCGAGCCGCTGCGCCTGCTCGTCCAGGTGGTACAGCACCTCCTCGGGCGGCAGGTCGAGCATGGCCAGGGTCTGCACGGTGGTGCGGAGCTGGCCCATGATCGCGGCGGAGGTCATGGAGTGGCCCATGACGTCGCCGACGACCAGCGCGACCCGGTTGCCGGGCAGCGGTATCGAGTCGTACCAGTCGCCGCCGACGCGGGCGGTCTCGGCGGCCGGCAGGTAGCGGTGCGCCAGGCGCACGCCGGTCGGCTGGGACAGCCGCGTGGGCAGCATCGCGCGCTGGAGCGCGTCGGCGATCTCCGCCTCGCGGCCGTACAGCAGCGCCTTGTCCACCCCGAGCGCGGTGTGGGTGGCGAGCTGCGCGGCCACCAGCAGGTCGTCGGGCTCGAACGCGGGCCTGGCGGGGCCGCGCAGCAGGACGACGGTGCCGAGCACGCTCGTGCGCCCGCGCAGCGGGGCAAGCACCACCCGGGCGCCGGGCGGCAGCACGGTGGTGGGACCGGGGCCGAGCAGCTCGGTGAGGGCGGCCGTGGTCCGCGGGTCGCCGCCGAACACCGGGCGGCCCTCCTTGAGGACCTCGGTGAGCGGGGAGGACGGGCCGAGCCGCACCGGCCGCGCCTCCTCGGGCGGGGGCAGCAGGTCGGTGGGCAGCGGTGTCCTGCGGGCCGCCTCGTGCTCGTGCGGGATGCGGTCGGTGCGGCGCAGGCGCAGCACGACGGGCCCGGTGACCTTGCGCTCGCCGACCGGCAGGGGCTTGCGCAGGTGGATGGCGACGGCGTCGGCGAAGACGGGCACGCAGGCGCGGGCGAGCCCCTCGAGGATCTCGTCGAGCTCCAGGCCGCGTCCGATGCGGCGCGCGGCGGCGTCGAGGTAGCGCAGCCGGTCGCGCTCGCGGGTGTGCGACGGGTGCTCGGCGGGACCTTCGTCGGGGTGGTCCGCGTGTCGGTTCACCGTGCGGTCCTCAGCGGGGGGACGCGGGGGTGCCACCGCGCCGGGGCGGTCGTCCGGAGGGGGCCGGTCGGCGGGGCGGCCGGCCCCCTCCGGACCCGCCAACGGGGCGGGGATCTCTCCGCGGGCGCGGGGCGCCGGCACCTCGGCGTCGTTCCTGCCGCCGTGCGCCAGGGCGCGCAGGGGGAACCTGCCGGGGTGCTCCTCGGGGATGTCGTGCTGCTCGGTCACGGCCTCGTCGATCCATCCGGTGGTGCGCTGCCCGTCGCCGCGCTACTTCTTGGCGCAGTGGAGGAAGAGCTGTTCTTCCGGGGGTACGTCCGTGCTCTTGGGCGCGTACGCGTAGGCGGTCTCCGCGGTGACGGCGAATCCGGCGCGCTCGACGAGCGCGCGCAGATCCTCGCGGAGATAGCCGCTGACCCGGATCTCGTTGCCGAGAAAGGGCAGCGGGAAGGCGTCCAGGTCGGCTTCGACCATCGCCAGCGCGAACAGGCCCGAGGGTCTGAGCAGGGCGTGGCACAGGCGCAGTGCGTGCGGGAACTCCGCCTGGGGAAGCATCAGCAGGGAGAAGAACGCGACCACGGCGTCGAACCGGCCGAGGTCGAGGTCCCCCGCGGGGTGCAGGTCCGCGATGTCGGCCCGGTGGAAGCGGGCCCGCGGCACGTTCTCCCGGGCGCGGGCCAGCATGCCCGCGGACAGGTCCACGCCGACCACCTCGAGACCGCCGTCGGACAACTGGCGGGCCGTGGGCAGCCCGGTGCCGCACCCGACGTCGAGGACGCGCGCCCCCGGCGGCAGGGACTTCAGCAGCCACTCGCCCGCGGCGAGCTGGCCCTCCTTGTGCGGGAACGCCTCGTCGTACCGGTCGCCGATGGCGTCGAACGCCTCGGCCTGGCCGGTGCGGTCGCCCTTGACCCGGTCGTAGTCCACCCGGCCCGCCGTCCTTTCGCCCGGCCCGCCCCCGTGCGGTGGCGCCGCGCCCCGCCCTTGTGGGGGAGGACCGTTGCGCACGGTAATGGCGGACGATGGTCCGTCTCCTATGCACATACCCACCGTGACCCTACTGGTGCACCTGGGTAGCCGAGGTTACGGATGAGTCAAGAAAGACCAAGGGGTGCTCCTTCCGGTGAACGCTTGGCCAAACATCCACGGTAACGGAAGAAGTGACGCTGTGTAACCCATTAGTTCCGGACGGAGGCGCGCCCGAACGGACGTCCGGCGGGCCGGGGAAGGGGCCGGGCGCCGGCCCGTGCGCGGACCGGGCGCGGCCGGTGCGGCGCTACGCCCCGGGCAGGCCGCCGGACGGGGCCCGGTCCCAGTCCGTGGGCAGCGCGGGGGCGGACCAGGACGGGTCGGGGCGCCAGTCCTCCCAGCCGTCGCGGAACGGCCAGCCCCAGCGCTCGACCTCGCGCAGCGCCGCCTGCCCCGCGGCCCGGATCCGCGCCGCCTTCGCCGCGTCGATCAGCCCGGCCTCGCGCGCCGCGGCGAACTCGTCCTCGTCCTTCCACTCCCAGGTCCGGTCCGGGTAGACCGCGATGTCCAGCACGTGGTCCTCCGAGTCCACCCCGCCCGACCAGCGCAGCCTGGGCTCCTCGAGGTTGACGTACCAGTTGCGCAGCCGCCAGCCGTGGTCCCAGAACAGCCACACCGACCACGGGTCGCGGGCCCTGGCCAGTTTCAGCACCCCGGTGCCGAACCACGTCGAACGGTGCGCCGTGCGGGGCTTGCGGAACCGGGTGGACAGCGGCTCCTCGGCGATCTCCGAGCCGTCGGTGAGCACCGGGCGCACGCACTCGGTGCCGGGCGCCAGCCACACCGCGAGCACCTCCGGGTCGTCGCGGACCACCGTCACGGGGCGGCAGATCAGCAGCCGCCGGGTGGCGTTGCCCCGGTACCGCCACAGCACCGTCTCGCCCGGCGCCCAGCGCCCCGGGGCGGCAGCCTGTCCTTCCGCGGTGCGCACCGTCTCGGCCGTCATGACCCTCCCTCACGCCGTCACCCCCCTGGAGAGCCCGAGGGCGGGCCGGATCAGGGTGGACCGTCAAAGGTAACCCACGGCACCGGGTGGGCGACCCCCGTGCGACCGAACGCTTACGGGCGCGTCATCCGCAGGACGTCCAGCGCCTCGTCGAGCTGCTCCTCCGTCAGCTTCCCCTGCTCTACATACCCCCGTTCGACCACCACCTGACGGATGGTCTTGCGCTCCGCGAGGGACTGCTTGGCGACCTTCGCCGCCTCCTCGTAGCCGAGGTACTTGTTGAGCGGGGTGACCACCGAGGGCGAGGACTCGGCGTACTCGCGGGCACGCTCGGCGTCGGCGGTGACGCCGTCCACGGCGCGGTCGGCCAGCAGCCGGGAGACGTTGGCGAGCAGCCGCACCGACTCCAGCACGTTGCGGGCGAGCATCGGCAGCATGACGTTCAGCTCGAAGTTGCCGGACGCGCCGCCGAACGCGATCGCCGCGTCGTTGCCGATCACCTGCGCCGCCGCCATCAGCGCCGCCTCCGGCACCACCGGGTTGACCTTGCCCGGCATGATCGACGAGCCGGGCTGGAGGTCGGGCAGGGCGATCTCGGCGAGCCCGGTGCGCGGGCCGGAGCCCATCCAGCGCAGGTCGTTGCAGATCTTCACCAGGCCCACCGCGATGGTGCGCAGTTGCCCGGACAGCTCCACCAGCCCGTCGCGGGCGCCCTGCGCCTCGAAGTGGTTCCTGGCCTCGGTCAGCGGCAGCCCGGTGGCGCGGGCGACCTCGGCGATGACCGCGGCCGAGAAGCCGCGCGGGGTGTTGATGCCGGTGCCGACCGCGGTGCCGCCAAGCGGCAGCTCGGCCAGCCGGGGCAGCGACGCCTGGAGGCGCTCGACCCCGTACCGCACCTGGGCCGCGTAGCCGCCGAACTCCTGGCCGAGCGTGACGGGCGTGGCGTCCATCAGATGGGTGCGGCCCGCCTTGACCACCTCGGCGAACTCCTCCGCCTTGCGCTCCAGCGACCCCGCCAGGTGCTCCAGGGCGGGGACCAGGTCGCGCAGGACGGCCGAGGTCGCCGCGATGTGGATGGAGGACGGGAAGACGTCGTTGGACGACTGGCTGGCGTTGACGTGGTCGTTCGGGTGCACCGGGCGGCCGAGCCGCTCGCCGGCCAGGGTCGCGATGACCTCGTTGGCGTTCATGTTGGACGAGGTGCCCGAGCCGGTCTGGAAGACGTCCACCGGGAAGTGGTCGTCCCAGCGGCCCTCGGCGACCTCCCCGGCCGCCTCGGCGATCGCCTCCGCGATGTCCTCGTCGAGCACGCCGAGCCCGGCGTTCACCTTCGCGGCCGCCGCCTTGATCCTGGCCAGCGCCTCGATGTGGGCGCGCTCCAGGCGCTGGCCCGAGACGGGGAAGTTCTCCACGGCGCGCTGGGTCTGGGCGCGCCACTTCGCGTGCGCGGGGACGCGGACCTCGCCCATGGAGTCGTGCTCGACGCGGTACTCGGCCCCGCCCGGGGTGCCGCTTCCGCCGGGTGCGCCAGTGCGATCAGTCATGTCCTCTTCCAACGTCGGGCCGGGCCGGGGGACTTCCCTCGTAGGGTTCCTAAGACGACGGATGAAGAAACATTCACTGGTGCTGAACGGTGGCGCTCCTCCATGCTCGCCGCATGATCGCTCCCGACCACGGCAACGACGAGATCGTCCCCGACGACAAGGACTGGACCTGGGTCCTCACCCGCGTCTGCCCCGAGTGCGGCTTCGACGCGCGCTCCTTCCCCCTGGAGCAACTGCCCGCCCTGCTGCGGGAGGGCGCCGCCGCCTGGCGCGAGGTGCTGCGGCGCCCGGGGGTGCGGGCGCGCCCCCGCCCCGGCACCTGGTCGCCCCTGGAGTACGCCTGCCACGTCCGCGACACCTGCCGCGTCTACGACGAGCGGCTGGGCCTGATGCTGACCGAGCACGACCCGCTGTACCCCAACTGGGACCAGGACGCCACCGCCGTCGCCGAGCGCTACGGAGAGCAGGACCCGGCGGTGGTGGCCGAGGAGCTGGCCGCAGCGGCGGAGCGGCTGGCCGCGCACTTCGCCACGGTGCGCGGCGACGCCTGGCGGCGGCCGGGGCGGCGCAGCGACGGCGCGGCGTTCACCGTCGAGACCTTCGCCCGGTACTTCCTGCACGACCCGGTGCACCACCTGTGGGACGTGACGGGGGAGCGGGCCGGGTGACCGGCGGGGGCCCGGCCCGCGCGGGTCAGGCCCCCCGCACCGGGATGCCGGTGAACAGCGGCTGCGGGGGCTCCAGCGAGGAGAAGAAGTCGTTCCCCTTGTCGTCCACCACGATGAACGCCGGGAAGTCCGCCACCTCGATCTTCCACACCGCCTCCATGCCCAGCTCCGGGTACTCCAGCACCTCCACCGAGCGGATGCAGTCCTGGGCCAGCCGCGCCGCGGGCCCGCCGATCGAGCCGAGGTAGAAGCCGCCGTGCTTGGCGCACGCGTCGGTGACCTGCTTGGACCGGTTGCCCTTGGCCAGCATCACCAGCGAGCCGCCCGCCGCCTGGAACTGGTCCACGTAGGCGTCCATCCGCCCCGCCGTGGTCGGACCGAACGAGCCGGACGCGTAGCCCTCCGGGGTCTTGGCCGGGCCCGCGTAGTACACGGCGTGGTCGCGCAGGTAGGCGGGCATCGGCTCGCCCGCGTCCAGCCGCTCCTTGATCTTGGCGTGGGCGATGTCGCGGGCCACCACCAGCGGGCCGGTCAGCGACAGGCGGGTGCGCACCGGGTAGCGGCTCAGCTCGGCCCGGATCTCCGCCATCGGCCGGTTGAGGTCGATCCGCACCACGTCGTCGGCGCCGAGCTCCTCGTCGGTGGTGTCCGGCAGGAACCGGGCCGGGTCGCGCTCCAACTGCTCGAGGAACACGCCCTCCGCGGTGATCTTCGCGACCGCCTGGCGGTCGGCCGAGCAGGACACCGCGATCGCGACCGGGCAGGACGCGCCGTGCCGGGGCAGCCGCACCACCCGCACGTCGTGGCAGAAGTACTTGCCGCCGAACTGCGCGCCGATCCCGATCCGCTGCGTCAGCTCGAACACCTTCCGCTCCAGCTCCGGGTCGCGGAAGCCGTGGCCGGTGGGGGAGCCGGAGGTGGGCAGGGTGTCCAGGTAGTGCGCCGAGGCGTACTTGGCGGTCTTCAGCGCGTACTCGGCGGAGGTGCCGCCCACCACCACGGCCAGGTGGTAGGGCGGGCAGGCCGCCGTGCCCAGCGAGCGGATCTTCTCCTCCAGGAAGCGCATCATCGACGCCTCGTTGAGGACCGCCTTGGTCTCCTGGTACAGGAACGACTTGTTGGCCGAGCCGCCGCCCTTGGCCATGAACAGGAACTTGTACGCGTCCCCGTCCGCCGCGTACAGCTCGATCTGCGCCGGCAGGTTGCTGCCGGTGTTGCGCTCCTCCCACATGGTCAGCGGCGCCATCTGCGAGTACCGCAGGTTCAGCTTGGTGTAGGCGTCGTACACGCCGCGGGAGAGCGCCTCCTCGTCCCGCCCGGAGGTCAGCACCTGCTGGCCGCGCTTGCCCATCACGATCGCGGTGCCCGTGTCCTGGCACATCGGGAGCACGCCCGCCGCGGCGATGTTCGCGTTCTTCAGCAGGTCCAGGGCGACGAAGCGGTCGTTGGGGCTGGCCTCCGGGTCGTCCAGGATGCGGCGGAGCTGGGCGAGGTGCGCGGGGCGCAGGTAGTGCGAGATGTCGTGCATCGCCTCGGCGGCCAGCAGCCGCAACGCCTCCGGCTCCACGGTGAGGAAGCGGCGGCCCCCCGCCTCGAAGGTGCCCACGCCCTCGCCGGTCAGCAGCCGGTACGGCGTGTCGTCGGCACCGAGGGGCAGCAGGTCCGTGTAGGCGAAGTCGGGCATCGGGTCCTCACTCGGCGGCGTGGTAGGGACGGGGCGGGGACAAGCGTAAGTCCCGCGCTCGGGCCGCCCCCACCCCCACCCCCGCCTCGCGCACCCGGCCCTCTGGTCACGATCTATCGCGTTTGGATATCGTGTCGCGCGTGGACGAGTCGGAGCTCCAGAAGAAGCCGCAGCCGGCCGCACCGGCCCGGCGCCCCGTCGCCTACGCCGAGATCCGGGCGTCCGACGCCGACCGCGACCGGGTCGCCGAGATCCTCGCCCAGGCCCTGGCCGAGGGCAGGCTGACCACGGACGAACACGCCGAGCGCCTCGACGCCGCCTACCGCTCCAAGACCGTGGGCGAGCTCGAACCCCTCACCCGCGACCTCCCGGACGCCGCGCGGGCCACGGCGCCCGCGCCCGCCGCGCCGCCCCCGGCCGCCGAGGAGGCCCCGGCCGCGGTGGCGGTCTTCGGCGGGGCGTCCCGCAGGGGCAGGTGGCGGGTCGGCCGCGAGGTGAACGCGCTCGCGGTGTTCGGCGGGGTGGAGATCGACCTCACCGAGGCGGTGTTCTCCTCGCCCGAGGTGGTGGTCAAGGCCAACGCGGTCTTCGGCGGCGTGGAGATCCTGGTGCCGGAGAACGTCTCGGTGCGCGGCGGCGGTGGCATGGGCCTGTTCGGCGGCTTCGACGTCAAGGGGCACGACTCGGCGGACCCCGGCGCGCCGGTGGTGCGGGTGCGCGGTCTCGCGCTGTTCGGCGGGGTGAGTGTGCGGCGCGGGAAGGGTAAGCGTCTGAAGGACTGGGGCCGCTCGGCCGGGGGCTGACACCTCGCCCGGCGGCCCGCCCGACAGGCCCTGGCGGCGGGGCGCGCGGCGCCGCGCGCGAGGCGTACTTGACCTGCGGCCGGACACGGTGTGCATGAAGCCCGCCACAGCGGGTAGGGCTGCTTCATCGTCTCTCGTACGGCTGCGCCTGTGTGGACAGTGGGTGGGGACAGCCGTGCGCAGCGGACGGACAAGCTCGAAATCGCCGCCGAGCCGTCGTCGTCAGGAGATAAGCCGTGCTGCAATCGACCGAGTCCCTGAAGGACGCAGCCCTTCCGGGCCAGCGCACCTCCGGCCGCTTCACCCCAGCCGAGGCCGTGCCGGGCGACGTGGGCGGCCCCTGGCACTCGGGCGCCGCCTGCCGCCGGGACGAGGCGGGGCTGTTCTTCGCCCCGTCCAAGGAGCCCACGGCGGCCCGGCTGGCCCGGGAGGAGGCGGCCAAGCGGGTGTGCGCGCGGTGCCCGGTCCTGCTGGAGTGCCGCGAGCACGCGCTGCTCCAGCCGGAGCCCTACGGCGTGTGGGGCGGCCTCACCGCCGCCGAGCGCCGGGTGGTGCTGGCGCGCCGGCGGCGCCGGGAGGCGGAGCTGAAGTCGGCCGCCCACCGGGGGCGGATAGCGGCCGTGGGCTAGGGGCGCCGCGCGCCGTCCCGCGGCCGGCCGGCAGGGGCCGGGGCCGCGGCGGGCGCGGAGGCTTTCCGACCGACGGGGGCGTGCGTTGAGCGAGCGACGGGGCGGAGCACCACTCGGTGCTCCGCCCCATTGCGCTGCCCGCGGCCCGGCCGGCCAGTGGCCGGACGCCGGACCCCGGCGGGCGGCGGCGGGCCCGGCGGCCCCGGGCCTCAGCGCGCCCGGTCGAAGTCCACCGCGCTGTAGGCGCGCAGCTTGGACAGCCGGTGGGTGGAGTCGATCCTGCGGATGGTGCCGCTCTTGGAGCGCATCACCAGCGACTCGGTGGTGGCCGTGTCCGAGCGGTACCGCACCCCGCGCAGCAGCTCGCCGTCGGTGATCCCGGTGGCGGTGAAGAACACGTTCTCGCCCCACACCAGGTCGTCGGTGGTGAGCACCTTCGTCAGGTCGTGCCCCGCGTCGATCGCGCGCTGCCGCTCGGCGTCGTCCTTGGGCCACAGGCGGCCCTGGATGGTGCCGCCCAGGCACTTCATGGCGCAGGCGGTGATGATGCCCTCCGGGGTGCCGCCGATCCCGGCCAGCAGGTCCACGCCGGTGCCCTCCATCGCGGCCATGATGGCGCCCGCGACGTCGCCGTCCGAGATGAACTTGATGCGGGCGCCGGTCTCCCGGATCTCCTTGACCAGGCCGTCGTGCCGGGGCCGGTCCAGGACGACCACGGTGACGTCGTCCACGGTGGCCCGCTTGGCGCGGGCGACGCGGCGGATGTTCTCGGCGATGGGCGCGGTGATGTCCACGGCCCCGGCGGCGTCCGGGCCGGTCGCCAGCTTCTCCATGTAGAACACGGCGGACGGGTCGAACATGGTGCCGCGCTCGGCCACCGCCAGCACGGACAGCGCGTTGGTCATGCCCTTGGCGGTCAGGGTGGTGCCGTCGATCGGGTCCACGGCGACGTCGCACTCCGCCCCCGTGCCGTCGCCGACGCGCTCTCCGTTGAAGAGCATGGGCGCCTCGTCCTTCTCGCCCTCGCCGATGACGACGACGCCGTTCATCGAGACGGTGGAGACGAGGGTGCGCATGGCCCGCACGGCGGCGCCGTCCGCGCCGTTCTTGTCGCCGCGCCCCACCCAGCGCCCGGCGGCCATGGCGGCGGCCTCGGTGACGCGGACGAGTTCCAGGGCGAGGTTGCGGTCGGGGGCCTCGGGGGCCACTTCCAACTGCGGGGGCAGGTGGGTCTGCTCGGTCATCCGATCGTACCTTTCTGTACGTCGACGGCCGGAATGAGGGTTGCCGTGACTGTACCCAGGCCGGATGCCCCGTGAGCAGGGTGCCTGCCGGGGGCCCGCCCCCCACCTGCGACCATGGGGGGCGTGGCAACGAACAGACGCGGCAGGCAGACGGTGCGGGACATGGTGCTGTCCCTGATGGTGATCAGCGCGGTGAGCGCCGTCATCTACTTCTTCGTGCCGCACTCGGGAGGCGACCCGGTCAAGACGGTGGACTACCGGATCGAGCTGCTCACGGCACGGCGGGCGGCGCCGTTCCCCGTGCTGGCGCCGGAGGGGCTGTCCAAGGACTGGCGGGCCACGTCCGTGCGGTACCGGGGGCAGGACCCCGAGGCCGACGGCGCGGTGTGGCACCTGGGGTTCATCAACCCGCAGGACGAGTACGCGGCGGTCGAGCAGACCGACGGGCCCGCGGCCCGGTTCATCGACGACGTCAGCAAGCAGGCCAGGCCGGACGGCACCGTCCGGGTGGGCGGGCAGACGTGGGAGCGCTACGTCGGCCCGAAGTACAACGCGCTGGTGCGGGCGGAGAAGGACGTGACCACGGTGGTCACGGGCACCGCCCCGCACGACCAGCTCGCCGAACTGGCCGCGGCACTGCGCCGCTGACGGCTCACGCCCACCCGGCGGGCACCCCGGCGCCGCCGGACACCTCGGTGCCGTCGGCGCCCAGCAGCAGCCGGGGCCGCCGCCGCTGCCACCACCGCCCCGCGCCCGGCTCGGCCGGGCCCGGGGCGGTGCCGCGCAGCGGGACCGTGGCCCGCAGGCAGCGGGCGTCCAGGGCGTTCAGCTCGGCCTGGCGGGCGGCGCGGACGGCGGGCGTGAGCAGGGGCCACGCCTCGGCGAGCCAGTCGCGGCAGCGCAGGTCGTGGAGGTACTCGTGGGCCCACTCGGCGTCGTAGCCGTCCTCCAGGTCGGCGACGAACTCCGCCCAGGCGGACAGGGCGGCGTTCAGGGTGAGGTCGCCGTACCGGTCGGCGAGCGCCCGGCGGGCGCGGTGTACGGAGGTGTAGTCCTCCGCGGTGAGGGTGTCGTCCATGGCGGCAGCCTGGCACGCCGGGCGGTCGGCGGGCCGCTGCGCCGGAGGGTCGTGGAAAAGGTGAGGACCGGTCCGCCCCGGAGGCCGTGTGGGGCGGACCGGCCCTGTTCGGGGGCGGTCGTCAGACGGTGGTGACGACTTCCTCGTAGTCCAGGCGGGGGGCGCGCGGGTAGAAGGCGTCCGGGCCCGGCTTGCCGATGTTCACCACGGCCAGCGCCTTGTGCTCGCCGTCGCCGAAGAACTCCTTGGTCACGCCCTCGGCGTCGAACCCGGTCATCGGGCCCGCGGCGAGCCCGGCCGCGCGCACGCCGACGATGAAGTAGGCCACCTGGAGGGTGGCGTTGAACGTGGCGGAGTACTCGCGGACCGCGGGGTCGGCGAAGAAGTTCTTGGCCTGCGGCAGCGCCGGGGCCAGCCGCGGCAGCTCCTCGTGGAACTCCAGGTCCGTGCCGAGGACCGCCACCAGCGGGGCCTTCCTCGTCTTCTCCTTGTTGCCGTCCATCATGTGGGCGACCAGGGCCTCGCGGCGCTCGGGCGAGCGGACCAGCACCACGCGCAGCGGGGACTGGTTCATGGAGGTGGGGCCGTACTTCACCAGGTCGTATATCGCCCGGACGGTCTCGTCGGAGACGGGCTCGTCGGTGAAGGTGTTCGCGGTCCTCGCCTCGCGGAAGAGCAGGTCCTGGGCGGCGCTGTCGAGCGCCAGCAGCTCGCTGGGGGTGGCCATGGTGATCCCTCGCCGGTCGGAAGTCGGTGGCACTTCGTGGTTACGGGGCCAACCCTAGCCAAGATGCATTAACGTTCAACCTCTTCCTGGCCAGATGTGACGCGGCTCACACCGTCCTCGCCGGAGGCTTCCTCGCCCTCCGCCTCGAGCACCGCCGTCAGCCGCGCCCGCGCCCCGTCCAGCCAACGGCGGCAGACCCCGGCCAGTTCCTCGCCGCGCTCCCACAGCGCCAGCGACTCCTCCAGCGAGGTGCCCCCCGCCTCCAGCCGCCGCACCACCTCGATCAGCTCGTCCCGCGCCTGCTCGTAGCCCAGCGCGGCCGCGGCGGCCGCCCGGGCCGGGGTGTCGGTGTCGTTGTCGGTCATGCGCCCCACCCTACGAGCCGCCGCCCACCCCGCAGCCCCCTCAGGCCCCGTCCGCGCCCCCGGTGACCCGCACCCCGAACTGCCCGTCCGCCACCCGCGCCCGCAGCTCCTCCCCCTCGGCCACCTCCGCCGCCGAGCGCACCACGGCCCCGTCCGCCCGCTGGAGCACGGCGTAGCCCCGGGCGAGGGTCGCGGCGGGGGACAGCGCCACGCACCGGGCCAGGGTGTGCGCCAGGTCCGCGTCCGCGCGGTCGAGCTGGTGCCGCAGGCAGCGCCGGGCCCGCTCGGCCAGCGCCGTCACCTCGGCCTCCCGCTCCTCCACCATCCGCAGCGGCACGGCCATCGAAGGACGGCTCAGCGCCGCCCGCAGCCCCCGCTCCTCCCGGTCGAGCAGCCCGGTGACCACCCGCAGCGCGCGCTCGCGCAACTGGTCCACGCGCTGCCGCTCCTCGCGCACGTCCGGCACCACCTTCTTGGCCGCGTCGGTGGGCGTGGACGCCCGCAGGTCCGCCACCAGGTCGAGCAGCGGGCTGTCCGGCTCGTGGCCGATCGCGCTGACCACGGGCGTGCGGCAGGCGGCCACCGCCCGCACCAGTTGCTCGTCCGAGAACGGCAGCAGGTCCTCCACGCTGCCGCCCCCGCGCGCCACCACGATCACCTCGACCCCGGGCAGCGCGTCCAGCTCCCGCACCGCCTCCACGACCTGCGGCACGGCGTGCGCCCCCTGCACCGCGACGTTGCGCACCTCGAACCGCACCGCGGGCCAGCGCCGCCGCGCGTTCTCCAGCACGTCCCGCTCGGCCGCCGACGCCCGCCCGCACACCAGGCCGATCACCCCCGGCAGGAACGGCAGCGGCCGCTTGCGCTCCGCCGCGAACAGGCCCTCGGCGGCCAGCGACCGCTTCAGCCGCTCCAGCCGGGCCAGCAGCTCGCCGATCCCCACCAACTGGATCCGCGCCGCCCGCAGCGACAGGGTGCCGCGCGGCGCGTACCACTCGGGCTTGGCGTGCACCACCACCCGGGCGCCCTCGGTGACGGTGTCCGCGATCTCGTCGAACACCCGGCGGTAGCACGTCACCGAGATCGACACGTCCATCGACGGGTCGCGCAGCGTCAGGAACACCACGCCCGCGCCGGGCCGCCGCGACAACTGCGTGATCTGCCCCTCCACCCACACCGCGCCGAGCCGGTCGATCCAGCCGCCGATCAGCCGGGAGACCTCGTGGACGGGGATGGGCGCTTCGGCGGACGTCTGGAGAGCCATGCGGCGAGGGTAGCCGCGCCGCCCCCGCCGTCCCACGCGCCCTCGAGGCGCCCTCAGCCCGGCCCCCGTACGATGGGGCCATGACTCTGCCCGGAGCCGCCGCCGCCCGCCGTGTCCTGCTCGCCGCCCCCCGGGGCTACTGCGCGGGCGTGGACCGCGCCGTGATCGCCGTCGAGAAGGCCTTGGAGCAGTACGGCGCTCCGGTGTACGTGCGCAAGGAGATCGTCCACAACAAGTACGTCGTCAGGACCCTGGAGAAGCAGGGCGCCATCTTCGTGGACGAGACGGACGAGGTGCCCGAGGGCTCCATCGTCATCTTCTCCGCGCACGGCGTCGCCCCCGTGGTCCACGAGGAGGCCGCCCGCCGCAGCCTGGCGACCATCGACGCCACCTGCCCGCTGGTCACCAAGGTGCACAAGGAGGCCGTGCGCTTCGCCTCCGAGGACTACGACATCCTCCTCATCGGCCACGAGGGCCACGAGGAGGTCGTCGGCACCATGGGCGAGGCCCCCGACCGCATCCACCTGGTGGACGGCCCGGACGACGTGGCGAACGTGCGGGTGCGCGACGAGGACAAGGTGGTGTGGCTGTCCCAGACCACCCTGTCGGTCGACGAGACCATGGAGACGGTGGACCGGCTCAAGGAGCGCTTCCCCGGCCTGGTCTCCCCGCCCAGCGACGACATCTGCTACGCCACCCAGAACCGCCAGGTCGCGGTCAAGCGGATCGCCGCCGAGGCCGAGCTCGTCATCGTCGTCGGCTCCAAGAACTCCTCCAACTCCCAGCGCCTGGTCGACGTCGCCCTGGAGTCGGGCGCCGACGCCGCCCACCTGGTGGACGGCGCCGACGAGATCGACGAGTCCTGGCTGGAGGGCGTCACCACCGTCGGCCTGACCAGCGGCGCCTCCGTGCCCGAGATCCTGGTCGAGGGCGTCGTGGACTGGCTCGCCGAGCGCGGCTTCGGCGATGTGGAGGTGATCCGCTCGGCGGAGGAGCACATCCAGTTCTCCCTGCCCAAGGAGCTGCGCCGCGACCTGCGCGCCGAGGCCGCGGCCGGACGGCCGTCCGCCGGGGAGTGATCGGCGCGATGACGGACGCGTTCGGCGTCGACATCGGCGGCTCCGGCATCAAGGGCGCCCCGGTCGACCTGGAGAAGGGCACGCTCGCCCAGGAGCGGCACAAGGTCCTCACGCCCCACCCCTCCGAGCCCGGCGCCGTCGCCGAGGCCGTCAAGGAGGTCGTGGACCACTTCGGCTGGACCGGCCCGGTCGGCATCACCTTCCCCGGTGTCGTCACCGACGGCACCGTGCGCACCGCGGCCAACGTGGACAAGCGCTGGGTGGACCTGCCCGCGGCCGAGCTGTTCACGCGGACCCTGGGCGCCCCCGCCACCGTCCTCAACGACGCCGACGCCGCCGGGATCGCCGAGGCCGCGTTCGGCGCGGGCCGCGGCCACCGGGGCGTCGTGCTGGTCCTCACCTTCGGCACCGGCATCGGCAGCGCCCTGTTCGCCGACGGCACCCTCGTCCCCAACACCGAACTGGGCCACCTGGAACTGCACGGCAAGGACGCGGAGAAGCGCGCCTCCTCCCACGCCCGGGAGGCGGAGGACCTGTCCTGGCCGAAGTGGGCCGAACGGGTCGGCGAGTACCTCCGCCACGTCGAGGCCCTGTTCAGCCCCGACCTGTTCATCATCGGCGGCGGCGTGAGCCGCAAGGCGGACAGGTTCCTCCCCCTCATCGAAGGCGTCCGCGCCCCCGTCGTCCCGGCCACCCTCCAGAACAACGCGGGCATCGTCGGAGCGGCGATGGCGTGCGCGGGGCGGGGCTGAGGGAACCGCGGGACGCGGGGGCGGGGATCGTCCGAATGGCCAAGGTCGAAGCATGACCGCACTGCCCGACTGGATGCGCCCGCCACGCGCAGAAGGCTGGTTCGCGGAGGACTTGGACCATCTCCCGGAGGCGCCCCGCCACACCGAGCTGCTCGACGGAGCCCTCGTCTTCATGACGTCCCCGCAGCGGTCCTGGCACGGCCGCCTCGTCACCGGCCTGACCGTCGCGCTCATGGAGCAGGCCCCGGACGGCCTGGAGGTCGAGCGCGAGATGACCATCCGGCTCGACGCCCGCAACCGCCCCGAGCCGGACCTCCTCGTCACCACCGCTCCTTACGACCCCGACCGGACGTGCTACAAGCCGCAGCAGGTCGTCCTCGTCGTCGAGGTGGTCTCCCCCGAATCCGCCCACCGCGATCGCACGGTCAAGCTCCGGAAGTACGCCGAGGCGGGAATCCGGCACCACTGGCGCGTCGAGGACGAGAACACCGTCCCCGCCGTCCACGTCCACGAACTCGACGAACCGACGGGCGCCTACGCCCCCGCGGGGATCTTCCGGCACTCGCTGAGGCTGCCCGTGCCCTTCGGCATCGACATCGATTTGGACAGGCTCACCGCCGGCCGCCGCTGACCCGGCCCGCGGCCGGCCGTAGGTGGCGCGGGGCATGGGCTGCGGGAGCCCCGCCCCGGTCGGCGGCGTCAGGTGTCCGCGGTGCCCGGGTCGGTCTCGGTGAGCCTGCGCCGCAAGTGGGACCGTTCCGGTTCGGTGCCGGCCTGCTCCAGGGCGCGGCGGTAGGCCGCGGCCGCTTCGGAGGGTCGGCCGAGCCGGTGCAGCAGGTCCGCGCGGGCGGCGTGGTAGGGGTGGTAGCCGCGCAGCCGCTCCTCGCCGGCCAGATGGTCGAGCAGGGCCAGGCCCGCCTCGGGGCCGTCGCGCATCGCCACGGCCACGGCCCGGTTCAGGGCGACGACGGGGGACGGGGTGAGCGCGAGCAGCACGTCGTACAGCGCCACGATCTGCGGCCAGTCGGTGGCCGCCACGTCCGCGGCCTCGTCGTGCAGGGCGGCGATCGCGGCCTGCACCCCGTAGGGCCCGGCCGGACCGCCGGTCAGCGCCGCCGGCACCAGGGCGAGGCCCTCGCCGATCATGGAGCTGTCCCAGCGGCCGCGGTCCTGGTCGGCGAGCAGCACCGGCTCCCCGCCCGGGCCGGTGCGGGCCCCGCGCCGCGCGTGGACCAGCAGCATCAGCGCCAGCAGCCCCGTCACCTCCCGCTCGCCGGGCAGCAGCCGCCGCAGGATTCGCGCCAGCCGGATGGCCTCCTCGGCCAGGTCCGGCCGCTGGAGGTCGGGTCCTGAGCTCGCCACGTAGCCCTCCGTGAACAGTGAGTACAGCGTCCGGAGCACCCCCGGCAGCCGCTCCGGCAACTCGTCCGCCCCCGGCACCCGGAACGGGATCCGGGCCTCGCGGATCTTCTTCTTCGCCCGCACGATCCGCTGCGCCATCGTCGTCGGCGGGACGAGGTGGGCCCGCGCCACCTCCGCCGTCGTCAGCCCGGCCAGGCAGCGCAGCATCAGCGCCCCGCGCGCCTCGGCCGGGAGGGCAGGATGGGCGCAGGTGAAGAACAGTTGCAGCCGCTCGTCGGGGAGGCCGGAGCCGGCGTCCGCGGGCGGGGCCGGCGCGGCCCGGTCCGCCTCCACCTGGAGGACGGCGAGCCGGGCCGCGTACGCCTGGTCCCGGCGCAGCCTGTCGAGGGCCCTGCGCCGGGCCGTCGTCAGCAGCCAGGCACCGGGCCTGGCCGGAACGCCGTGTTCCGGCCAGTGCACCAGCGCCGCCTCCATCGCCTCGGAGGCGACCTCCTCGGCCAGATCCAGATCGCCGAAGCGGCGGACGAGGGAGGCGAGCAGCAGCCCGTGCTCCTCGCGGAACACCGCCTCCACCGCCCGGTCGGCACCGCCCACCAGCTCCGGCCCCCGCTCCGGCACGGCCGTCAGGCCCCGAAGTCCGCGACCGGCCGCACCACGACCGACCCGCTGCCGCGCGCCCCGGGGCAGCGGGCGGCCCAGTCCAGGGCGGCGTCCAGGTCCGGCACGTCGATCACGTAGAAGCCCCCCAGCACCTCGCGGCTCTCCGCGAAGGGCCCGTCCACCACGGACCGCTCACCGTCCGCGCCGACCCGCACCGTCGTGGCGGTGACCAGGTCCGCGAGCGACTCGCCCGAGACGTGGATCCCCGCGTCGCGGACCTCCTTGTCGTAGTTCATCCACTCCTGGACGTCGCACTCGGCGGCCCCGCCGTCCGCGTCGACCGCACCGGCGTTGATCAGCAGCATGTACTTCACGGTGTGCCTCCTGTGTCGCTTCCCCGCACGGCGTCGGTGCCGCACACCATCACGACGAACGGGACCCGACCGCATCGACAGCATCCCCGAAAAAACTCCCGAACGGACCGGCCCGCCTCCCCGCCGTGATGGGATGACGCCGTGAGCCGCGCCGCAGAGGACACCAACCGCCGCATGCTCCGCGCCCGGGACGCGATGGACCGCGCCTACGCGCAACCGCTGGACGTCCCCGCCCTGGCCCGGATCGCCCACGTCTCCCCGGCGCACTTCGCCCGCACCTTCCGGGCGGTGTTCGGCGAGACCCCGCACCGCTACCTCCAGCGGCGCCGCGTCGAACGCGCGATGTTCCTGCTGCGCGAGACCGACCGCAGTGTCACCGACATCTGCTTCGAGGTCGGCTTCGGCAGCCCCGGCACCTTCAGCCGCACCTTCCGCGACATCGTCGGCCGCTCACCCAGGGAGTACCGCAGGCAGGCGGCCGCCGCGAACGTACCGACCTGCTTCACCATGGCCTGGTCCCGACCGAGCACCTGAGCAGTTTCGGATAAGTTTCCGCCCCGCCGCGTCACTAACGTGGCACCCATGTTCACCGCGATCACACACTCCGCGATCTACGTCCTCGACCAGGACCAGGCCCTCGACTTCTACGTCGGCAAGCTCGGCCTGGAGGTCGCCGCCGACGTCGACATGGGCTTCATGCGCTGGCTGACCGTCCACGTCCCCGGCCACCCGGACCGCGAGATCCTCCTGGAGCAGCCCGGCCCGCCGGCGATGTCCGAGGAGACGGCACAGCAGGTCCGCGACCTGGTGACCAAGGGCGCCATGGGCGGCTGGCTCATCCTCACCACCGACGACTGCCGCAAGACCTACGAAACCCTCCGCTCCCGCGGCGTGGAGTTCACCGAGGAACCCACCGAACGCCCCTACGGCATCGACTGCGGCCTCCGCGACCCCTTCGGCAACCGCCTCCGCTTCACCCAGTTGAAGGGCTGAGAACAGCCCCCGCCCGAGCGGCGGGGGCTTCCCCGTGCTCTCTCCTCGGCACCCGGCTCGACAGAACCAACGAGACCCCGCTCTGAGAGAGCGGGGTCTTTTGCGATCACTGTGGTTGTCTAACTTGCAGGAAAGCGATCGGCCTTGACGGCTTCGACGAACGCCGCCCAGGCCACAGGGCTGAACGCCAGCACAGGCCCGTGAGGGTCCTTGGAGTCCCGGACGGGCACGACGCTGGGGACGCCTTCGGCTACTTCGATGCAGTTGCCGTTGCCCTGGCTCCTGCTGGACTTGCGCCACGTGACGTGCGCCAGGTCCATCTCGCTCCTCATAGGTCATTCACCATGTTCCGGATCAGCGTCAGCGTCTCCGTGACGCTCAGGGCGGCTGCACGAAGGTGGTCGAACAGCACCTCGTACCCCTGGGGATCGGGCTGGTAAGGGTCGGGGCTGGCTTCGACATAGGCCACATCGGGATCCTCCTGATGTGGGAATTTAAGGATAACGAACGGTCCAGCCAGTGTCCCGGGGTGAGCTCCCGCCGAGAAGGGGATGACCTGAAGGATCACGTTCGGCAGCTCGGCCATCTCCAGCAGGCGGTTGCACTGCTCGCGCATCACCTCGGGACCACCGACCATCCGCCGTAGCGCCGACTCGTCGAGGACTGCTCGCAGCTCCAAGCGCTCCGGTCCCGTCACGACGTGCTGACGCTGCATCCGCACGTCCACGCGCTGTTCCAGGGCGTCGTCGGACAAGCCCAGAACTGTCGCGCGGTTGATCTCTTCCGCGTATCTGCGGGTCTGAAGCAAGCCGGGTACGACGTTCTCGTAGGTCAGCAGCGTCGTGGCCTCCGCCTCCAACCCGATGAAGGTCGAGTAGGGGACGTCGTAGAGCTGCCACCAGCCCTTCTTTCGCGCGTCTCGGGTGAGGGTCGCCAGCTTCTCGCGCTGCTCGGCGTCCTTGACTCCGAGCTCGTCGAGCAGCCGGTTCACGTCCACCGATGAGGGGGCCGCGCGACCTGCCTCGAACCTGGACAACTTCGAAGCCGACCAGTTCAGACGCTTCGCCAGTTCGGCGCCCGTGAGGCCGGCCGACTCACGGAGTCGCTTCAGTTCCAGCCCCAGCCTCCGGCGTCGCACCACAGGGCTTGATGTCGTCACGCGGCCAGTCTGGTGGCCCGTCGCGCCACGTCGCAAGCCGGATTTGCAATTGCACTCCATAGTGGGATTGCAGACGCTGTCCGCAAGACTCCACACTCCTGCAAGGTCGGCACTCGGGCGAACGGACCAAAAGTGTCCGAGTGTTGGCGTGCCGTCAGTCCGAAGTCCTTGTCAGCGGGCCACCTGCCTCTGAAGCGGGTGCGCCGTGCCGGAGGTACGAGTCGTGAATGACCAGACACCACCGCAGGTCCCGCCGGAACAGCCGCAGGGGAGTGGCGACAGAAGCGCCCAAGGGAAAACCCCCTTGTTCGTGATTGCGCCCCGTGCCAACGCGACCGGCTGTCCCGGTTACAGCGAGACGCTCCCCAGCGAGGACGAGTCTGCGTGCCGCGCTCGTCAGCTCGTCGCCGCCGCCCTCAACACTTGGGGGCTCGGCTGCCTGATCGATGACGCGGTACTCATCGTCGCCGAGTTGGTGACCAACGCCGTACGGCACAGCGACCGCGGCCCCCTGCGGGTGAGCGTGAAGCGGCCCGAGCCGCGCCGGGTGCGGGTTGCCGTGAGCGACAAGTCCCGCTCCGTGCCGACCCTCCGGGCACCCTTCGACGACGAGGAGTCCGGGCGCGGGCTGCTCATCGTCGGGGCCGTCGCGGACCGGTGGGGCACCGATCTGCGCCGCTGGGGCAAGGTCGTCTGGGCGGAGCTGGTCGCCGGTGAGTAGCCGATCGATCGCCCGCCCCACCCTCGTCCCGTACATCACCGCCTGGAGCAGCGAGGAGCCCGGACTGAAGAGGGACCTGACCCTCGATGTCTTCCCCCGTCTCCGCCTCGCCTACCGGGGGCGTCCCCGGCCGGGGGACCGGGACGGGCACGGTGTGCTGTGGGCGCGCATGTCGTCCTCTCCCGGCGTCGGCCGCCCGCTGTACAGGGAGATGCACTCCGCCCGCCAGCGCGCCTGCGCGTCCGCCCTGCGCCGCCAGCTCTGCAACGGCCCGGCGAGCCGCGACGACGCCGGGTACCTGTTCCTGGACTGGCGCAAACCGGACGACCCTCCCACCTGGCCCGAGGGTGCCCTGACGGCCATGCCCCCGCTGTGCGAGCCCCACGCCCGCGCCTCCGCCGAGCAGTGCCCCCACCTCGGCCGCGGCGACTTCACCGCCCTGCGCGTGCGCGAGCCCCGCCCCTGGGGCGTCGCGGGCAGGTTGTACCAGCGCACGCCAACCGGCTGGCGGGCCCACGAGTCGAACCCCTGGCTGCCGTACGGCGACCACAGACTCGACGCGATGCTGGCCTCCGGCCTGATCCTCGAACTCCGCGGGGTCACGGTGGTGGGCCTGCCGTGACCGCCCGGCCCGGCGGACGCCCGCAATCCGCACTCACAGCGGCCAAGCGCTCAACAAATCGCCTGGGCCGTAGGCGGCATCGAGCCCAGGACAGTCGACTCCGCTGCGCGAGACCGCCACGACTGGAACTGGTTCGTCGGTGAGGGCGGCCCGGTGGCGATGGAGAGCTGCCAGGTCGTGCCGATCGAAGGGCGACTGCTCCAGCCACTTGATGGAGCCGACGAAAAGCAGCTCCTTCGCGATGGGGGCGCGGTCCGCCCCAACGATGTCGATCTCAACGTCGTTGGTGCGGGTCCAGTAGCCGCCGACTGCGGGCGCTGCGGGGAGCCGGTCATCAGGCAGCATCCGGGCGAGCGCCTCGCGGATGAGTGGCTCGATCGCCCGGCCGCGCCAACTGGTCCAGCTCTCCCGGATCCGCGCCAAGGTCAGGTCGCCCCGTCCTCGCTCGATCTCCTCCATGGACGGGCCGAGCAGGTGCAGCCAAAACCGCAGGTAGGGATCTGCCACCCGGTAGCGGCGATCCTTCGACGGGCGCAGCGACACGGGCAGCTCCGCGGCGACGATCCGCTTGTCCGTGAGCAACTCCAGCGCTCGCAGCAGCGGGGTGGCCCCGATCCCGCCGGCCGCACGGGCGATGTTGGTGAAGGTACGCTCGCCACTGCCGATGGCCGCCAGCACCGTACGCGCCTGAGCCTGCGGGGGAAACTCGGCGGCCAATGAGCGCTCGGCCGACACAAGCAGGGCCGAGACCGGGTCATTCAAGGCCTCGCCGAGGAAGTCCCACAGCCCCGCGCCGTGCGGCCATTCCGCGCAGATCAGCGGCAGCCCGCCGGTGACCAGCGCGGCGTCGAAGGTTTCCGCCGGTTCCAGCCCCAGCATCCTCCCCACCTCGGCGGGGTTCAGCGGCCCCAGCACCATCTCCCGGCCGCGCTGATGGAAGGGGCGTCCATAGCTGTTGAGAGCCTCCATCATCGACAGATCGGAGCCGATGAGGACCAGCAGCACCGGCTTGGTCTCCAGCACCCGGTCCCAGGCCCGTTGCAGCATCCCCTCGAAGGCGCCGTCGGCGTCCATCAGGTACGGCACCTCGTCGATGACGAGCAGGCTCGCCCGGTCGGCGGGCAGCGCCGCAGCCAGCACATCGAACGCCGCGTCCCAGCTCTCCGGCCGTGCGGCGGCCACCAGCCCGGCCAGCGGCAGCGTCGACGCTTGGGCGTCCCGCGCCAGCCGTGCCAGATCATCCCTGGGGGACGCGCCGGTCGCCGCGTAGAACAAGAACGGGGCTCCCGAGCGCTCCGCGAACCGCTCGACCAGTCGTGACTTGCCCACTCGGCGCCGCCCGCGCAACATCACGCACCGACCGGGCCGCTCCCCGCCAACTCCTGCTGCCACCTTCCGCAGCTCTCGCTCCAACGTCGCCAGCTCCTGCCGACGGCCCACGAAATCCACCACGACCTGGCGACCTCCATCCATGAGACTAACCGTATAGTTACTAACGTAGATGTTAGTAACCTCCCCAGCTTGTCGCCAAATCTCGCAGCTCCGGCTGCTTGCGGGTGATCTCCGACTTGAACGAGTCCACGCCACCCGGGGGTACGCCAACCAACTCGTCGATCAGCCGACTGTCCACCGCCTTCGCCTGCTGCGGCTCGACCGCCTCGACGGTCTTGGCTTCAGTCGCGTCGCCGCTGGTCGTCGGTGCATCTCTACGGTGGACGTTGCACGTGAGTGCCCCGTGGGGGCGCATGGCTCTCATGGCCGCTGTTCAAGGTGAGGTTGACGATGAGCGCAACTGCGCATTTCGCCCCGAACTTCGTCGTTTACGACAGGCTGCAGGGCTGACCTTGACCGAATTCTCCGCAGCGCTCAACTACGACAAAGAACACCTGAGCAAGGGAGCCCGCGAAGCCGTGAAGCAGTGGGAGCGCGAGCCCGTCAAAACCTCCCGCACGCCCCTCGCGGGGATATCCCGCGATCCAGCACGGGGAACTGACCCCGGCATCCCAACACCATCCCAGTACGGGAAAAATCAGGGCCCGACCCTGAAGAGTCGAACCCCTGACCGGCGGGTTTGCCAGATCGGCGATGGGGCGCTTGGTTACCCGCTACACGTTGAAGCGGAATCTGTAGTGCAGAGCTCCCACCTGCGGAAACGCGCGTTTTACAGTGGACATCCCAGCACCATCCCAGCACGGGCGTTCCATCCCAGCACCAAGCAGGCCAGCCAGTCCCGGTACTCCTACACAGCTCGGTCGCCGACGCTCGAGCTCACCTCCTCTGACGGCAGGAACGTCACATCTGGGGCACGAGCCGCATGGAGCGCTGCAAGACTTCCCGGCAGCGCTCCCACGCGCCGGGCAGCAAATGCCCGTAGATATCGACCGCCGTCTTGACGGAACGGTCCCACAGCCAGCGTGATACCTCGTGGATCGGCACACTGTTGGCCAGGGCAATGGAAGCGAAGAAGTGCCGCAGGCTACGAGGCGTGTACTTGGCCTTGCCGTCCAGATCGACCAGGCCGGCCAGGAGGCACGCCTTCTTGAACTGGTAACTATAGGACGCGATGGACGGCATCACCCCGGCGCCAGGCTGACGCGGGGCGAAGAAGGTCTCGAGTCAAATCCGCTTGCCCTTCTGCCCGGGAAAAACCACGGGCACCGGCTTCCACCTGCGGAGATGGGCATCAATCTCCTGTTCGACGAACAGGGCGGTGGGGATGTCCCGGCACTCCTTCTCCAGCCGATGCTTCAGGGGGACGAAGGGTTTCGGGCAGTCCTCGTGGTGCGTCTTGGCACTCACCTGCCATCGGATCCTGACGAAGCCAGACCGCCTGCACTCGGTGGAGAAGGCCAGGGCCTCGCTAGGTCGCTGTCCTGTACCGGACTGAAGGTAGACGGCGAGGCGGAACTGTGGCGTGATCTGCGCAGCGATCAGATCCACCTCAGCTGGCGTCGGCACTGCGTCCTCGTCCACCGCCACAGCATCCCTACGGGATATCCGGATGCCTCGGGCAGGGTTCTCCGTGATGCGCTTGTCGACGACCGCCGCCTCCATGATGGCGGCCACCAGGACCATGCGGTCGTTCACCGTCGACGCAGCCAGCCCTGCACCGCCTCGGTAGATGTCCTTGACGGACCTCTCAAAGTCCCGCCGCACCAACCCAGCCAGCGGCTTACGGCCAAGGCTCGGCACGAGATGGTTGCGAACGAACCCTTCGTAGTTGCAGCGGGTCGCCTCGCCGGTGACTCGTCGCTCAAGCCACTCCTCGGCCCAGACTGACAAGAGCACAGCGCTACGAGCAGGCTTGACGCGCACGCGAGTCTGCTTGTCTTTCTCCACGGCGGCAGCGAAGGCGTCCGCGCCGTCCAAGCCGATCCTCCGCGTAAACGACTTCTCCCGCTGCCGCCCCGTCTGCCGCCCAGCTCCCGATAGCGCACGGTCCACGCATGGCCACACCTTGGGCGCAAGCAGGGGTAGTTCCGGTCTCGGGCATCCCGCTTGCACCTCTGAAAGACGCTCGCCAACCGCCACCTCGATCTGCCGAACCCCTGGTCTTGAGATCGTGACCACCACCTCGCATGTGTGCAAGGAGCGCGCTACCAATCCGCTCTTCTTAGCGAATCCGCGCGGTGACACATAGGCGGTGCCGACAGCAACCAGCCCTCATTAGCGACGCATCACCGACGCATAGTCGCTCTAGGTTACGATCGGCTTCTACTGCACGGCATGGACGAAAGCGCGGTACTCCCCGGCCACGATCTCAGCCTCGCGGGAGTGCCTGGCGATGTACTGCCCAACTGAGACGATCTCGCCATTAGCTGCGATGCTGGCAAACGCTTGTCTGTACGCGCGAGGATTCGAGGCGGATGAATAGACTCGAGCACCCTGCTCGTGCTGCACCCAGATGCGGTGCTCGTCGGATTCAGATGCCTCAGACCAGGCGGGGCCGATGCTTTCCAAGAGTACGTAGTGCAGCCCGAGGAGATCCAGGAGCTCGCGGTCGCGTTCCCACACCGTCCCCGCGTACATGTTACTCATTAGGAACAGGGGGTCTCGATACACGAGCCGTACTGCATCGGGGAGTGACATGCCTCGCCCGTTCCAACAAAGAGCACCGCGCACCGAACTGCGCAGACCATGTCGGGGTACAGCTTCACCGATGACCATCGGCAGAAGCTCCTCCATCCGGTCGGGCCAGCCGTGGATGATTGCTTGCAGGAGGTCGCACGGGTTGTAGACGTGCAGCCCGATGTCTCCGTCACCGACCTTTGGGCTCACTTCGTCTAGCCAGCTCTCCACCAGTGACTCCCACTCATGGTTGCCGGCAAGGCTCTGTCGAATCTCCTGCCGAAACGCCTTCCAGCGGCTGGCTCCTTGCGGGCTGGCGGTACCCGTGTAAAGAACCTGGCTGTCTCCTCGCTCGTCCCCGGTGAGGAAGCGGAACAGGTCCTGCTGCTCGAAGGCAGCAGTATCGTCGTAGGCGCCGGTACCTCGGAAGCCTCGTATGGCCCAGTTGGGGTTGTCTGCAAGATTCTTAAGCAGTCCTGGCTGTGCAGATTCCATGTTTATTCCACGCATCTCGCTGCGTGCAAGGCGATTGCAGATCGCACAAAGGGCGAGGTACTCGGCCTGATATTCGGCAGCAAAAGGCTCCGGCCCGTCGTAACTGTCCAGGAGTTCTGCCGAGGCGATTTCCTCGTTTACCCGGCCTACCGCAAGGTACAAGCCGAAAGGCGCAGGGATGTAGTGCTTCTCCGCCACCCGGTCCAGATCCGCCGCTAGTAGGTCAAGCTTCCCAAACCCGTGCGCAACCTTACTGATGATCTTCCAGCCCTGATTGCGCTGTTCCTCCGAGGTGAAGAAGAACAGGTTATGGATGGGGGTAACCCGAGGCTCGAACGCCCGAGGCAGTAGCTCCACCCGCTCGGCCCCTGCAGGGGCACCGCTACCGTCCAGGAGGAGCCGGTATCCGCGAAGATCATGGCTCCAGTCACGTGCTGCGTGACTGACGGCGACCAGGAGCTCATCCCAGTCATCCGGCATGGCCACGATCACGGCGCGGATGCGGTCCGGCGCGAGGCTCTTCTCCCGGCAAAGAAGCTCCGTGTACTTGTTGACTTCGTGCAGGGCCTGTCGTGCGCTGGACCGGGACCGCTTCAGCTCTATGACCACCCACATCTGATGGCGATCGCGAGCCAGGATGTCGATGCTGCCCCTCGTGCCATGGGCATTGGGGAGCGGATACTCCTCGAGCTGAACAGGACGGAGCCCCGGCTCGATCAACTCTAGTTTCTTTACGAGCGCATTGCGCAGAACGTTCTCAAGAGGCGGTCGCATGGCCGAAGGCTAAACCAGAGGACTGACAAGGACCCTAGGACGAGTTCGCAGGGCTCAACAACAATCAGTCAGTCTGGCGCAACTGATCTCCACCAGTCGCTTCCGAAGCCTCCACCCAAGTCGGGTCTGGAGCCGGAAGCCCAGAGGGGCTGGAAGCTTCTCCGTCCAGTGCGTACGCGAGCGCGAGCGCGATCCGCTCGATCCAGTTCAGCGCGTCCGTGACATCAGCCTCGCCGATCGGCCGGCGCTGCTTGAGGTCGCCGTCGATCAGGTCCGCGTCGTGTGCAATCTGGTTTCGACGACGGAGCAGCAGGATGTACTTACCGCGCAGCCGCTTCTCATCATATGAAGTGCGGTACTGGCTCCACCGGTTGACCCACTTCGCAGCCTCCCGCCACACCTTGACGTCTGTGACGAGCGCCATCACCTTTGCGATGGCGTCCGGGTTCTGCAAAGTCTGCCGGGCGATGTCCTGGCGCACCCTCTCTGCGACCACCTCAGAGGTGGTCGATTCGCCCCGCTGTACCCTCTCCAGGCAGTAGAGCGGCAACGGGTAGTCGCGGAGCTTCCGCGGCATATCCGGGTCGTCCTTGGCAGCTTCCTCAGCGACCCGGCGCAACACCTCTTCTTGCACCCAGTGCTCCAGGGCAGCGATGGACTGCACCCAGGCGGCCCGGTAGAAATCGCCGGTGTCGATGCCCTTGGGGCTGAGCACCTCCAGCGCCTGTCCCGCTCGCACCATCTGGCGTGCGTACGACAGGTTCGTGACGAACGACTCGAACTGACGGGTCTGAGGGTGTGCGATGACCATTCATACCTCGGTTCGGCACGTGGAAGGGCAAGAGGTTCGGGACACAGACTTCTAGTATTCCCTAGACTGCACTGGGGCAGGTCAAGTGGCCTTGCGCATCGTGGTCGGTGGTGGCTTGATCTAATCGTCTCGACTCCACGATCCGGCCCTTCACTCCCTTACCCCAGGCTGCTAGAGCGCTCCGCAGTACGTACGAGGTCGGCCGGGCCCCGCGTACGGGCATCACCTCAAGTTCTCGTGGCACGTGGGCGGCGACCGCAGCCAGTTGCGGGGCGTACGCTAAGCAGTCGGCCGCAGGCCAGTTCACCGCCGGAGTCGGCAAGGACGAGCAGAACTTGCCGTCTTTGCTACCTCATGGAGGGTAGCGCGGTTGGCCGAGGGGTGTCCGTCTTGGCGCCTGTCGCGGCTGCTTCAGCATCGAGGCCGGTGCATCGTGGAGGCTTCAGCACCGCCCCCGCCAACGGCAACTTCACGGGAACGCCGGAGAGGTGCACAGCACTTGGCGTTGCAGCTCTCCGGCTGGTTGACGATGAATGTTCAGGCCGTCGTCAGATCTCTTCCGCCTCTGGTACGTCCACGTCCGCGCCCAGTGACTTTGCGATGGCAGTGAACTCGGCCAGAGCAGACTGGAGATCGCGCACGATCTCCTCGGCGATGACCTCTGGCTCCAGGTCGCTGTCCGCATCCTCCAGGGCCGGGTCTTTCATCCACGTGATGTCCAGGTTGACCTTGTCGCGCCTGATCAAGTCCTCATACGCGTACGACTTCCAGCGGCCGTTCTCGTCCTCGTCCGCGACGCGGGCAGTCAGCGGCTCGCCGGCCTTGTACCGGGCGACGAAGTCGTCCAGGTGGGCGCGGGTCAGCGGGCGCTGCTTCATGGTGAAGTGCTGGCCGGTGCGAAAGTCGTAGATCCAGGTGACGCTGGTGTGCGGCTTGCCGTCGGCGCGCGGGGGCTTCTTGTCGAAGAACAGTACGTTGGCCTTGACACCGCCCGCGTAGAAGATGCCCGTAGGCAAGCGCAGGATCGTATGCAGGTCGAACTCGTCAAGGAGCTTGCGGCGGACCTTCTCGCCCGCGCCACCCTCGAAGAGGACGTTGTCAGGGAGGACGACGGCGGCCCGGCCGTTGACTGCCGTCAACGACATGATGTGCTGAAGGAAGTTGAGCTGCTTGTTAGTCGTGGTGGCCGTGAAGTCGTCACGGTCGTACTGAACGTCTTCCTTCTCCAGCTCGCCGTCCTGGCCGATCACGGTGATCGCGGACTTCCGGCCGAAGGGCGGATTGGCGAGGACCAGACTCGCGTGCCGGCCACTCGGCTTCTCGGCAAGCGCGTCGCCGACGTTGATCAGGCTGGGGCCGTCGCTCTTGCCGATGCCGTGCAGGAGCATGTTCATGGCGGCGAGACGGGCGGTGCCGGTGACCAGCTCGGTGCCCCAGATCTTGGATCCGCTGTCGTACGCCTTGCGGGCGTCGATGTCCATGTCCCGGACGTGGTGCCGGGTGACGTACGCGTGGGCAGCAATCAGGAAGCCTCCGGTGCCGCAGGCGGGGTCGGTGATGGTGTCGTCCGGACCCGGCCGGGTCACGTCCACCATCGCGTCGATGAGCGCGCGCGGCGTGAAGTACTGGCCGGCGCCGGTCTTCGTGTCCGAAGCCCCCTTGGCGAGCAGGCCCTCATAGGCGTCACCCTTGAGGTCGGTGCCGGTGACCGTCCACTCCTCGCGACCGATCAGCTCGACGACCAGCTTCTCGAGCAGGGCGGGCTTGGTGATCCGGTTCTGAGCATCAGCGAAGATCGTGCCGATGGTGGTGTGGGGCCTACGGCCGAGGTGCTCCAGGATGGCGCGGTAGTGCGCTTCGAGCTCGGCACCACGCTTGCTGACGAGCGACTTCCAGTTGTAGTCGGCGGGCACGAGGGCGCTGAGGTCACGGCCACCCCACTCGTCGTTCTCGATCTCGTCGACCATCTTCAGGAAGAGGAGATACGAGAGCTGCTCGACGTATTCGATGGTGGACATGCCGTTGTCACGGAGGACGTTGCAGTAGTTCCAGAGCTTCGCGACCAACGTGTTGGTCTGCGCGGCGGCCTTCTTTGACTTCGGCGTCTCGGTGAGGGGGACGCCTTCGGAGGAGGGCGTGACGGCGTCGTCCGTCGCAGCGGCGGGAACGATTTCGGATGCAGGGACGGACGCGGTCACTGGTCGAACAACTCCTGCTGAACGGAGGCGGCGGGGAAGTGGGTCGGAGCGGGAGCGGGGGGTGCGGTGACGTTCGTGACGGCTCGGGCGGCAACGCGGCCTCGCGAGACGGCCGTTTTGCGCGGGCTGCTCGCCCGCGCGCCCTCACGGCTGGGCTTCGCCCTGCGGGCCGGCTTAGCGGCATCGCGCTCGGAGGCGATCCTGGCTAGGAGGGTGATGGCGGGTTCGTCGGCGGGGTCCTGTGGGACCAAGTTGCCGGTCAATGCCTTCCTCAGCAGCGCCGAGCGCAACGTTGCAGCTCGCTTGAGCCCAACCTCGACGGCGGCCCCAGCGCGCGCAAGGCCATCAAGCTGCTCACTAATCTGCTGCAGAATCTCTAGTTGCTCACCCGCAGGAGGGACGGGGATTGGAAGATTTCTAATTTTCTTCAGGCTGATCGAGGCAAGGTTGGTTGTCTGCTTCCCGTTCACTTCAAACCATCGCGTCGAGCTGTTTGCATGATAGGCGAGGAGCTCTGGCAGAAGGATGTCCCCGTGAATCCTTGCTCGGAATACATGGTTCTGGTGAATGGCATCCTTGACTTCCCCCCGCCAAACCCAGCCGCGGCCAAGCTTGTCGCGATCTCCACCTTCATTCATCAGTACGTCTCCGGTCTTGAGGCGCAAGTCTTTGGCCTTCTTATCCGGGACTCGAATGGTCGCTACATCATTAAGGTCAAGCCATCCGCGCTGCACATTCGCGACACGAAGGTAAGGGACTTCGGTGAGGTCGGGATCAAGTTGCTTCTTCTTGTCTTTGGTGACACCGCCCACAACCTCGGCAATATCACCGAGCCGTTCCCAGGACCAGCTGGCTGGAATCCTGGGCAGGTTCCGATCGATTGCGTCTGCCTCGCGCGGAAGGGGCGCGGTGGGCTGGCTCGCCGGAACTGCCCTAGCGGCAGCAAAGTTCGCCACGCGGGTGGCCAAGGCGCGAATGCGTGCACGATTAACCTGGAGTACCTGCTCAGCCGCGTCAAGGCGGGAGAGCTGCTCTTCGAGGGCCTCGACGATGCGACGCTGTTCGCTAAGTGGAGGAACAGGAACAGGAACAGCCTCAAACTCTCCACGCGTAACATGCACCATTCCGGAACCTTGAGTGCGCGCCTTGACCTCCTGCAACTTGTACTGCAAGAGATATCGGAAGAATCGGCGATCGACGTAAGGCTTCACTTTAAAAATGTGCTGATTTAGCGCCCCTTCCGGCCCGCCCCACTCGTACACACCCAGCGTTGCAGCCCAGGAAAGCAGAAGGTCTCCCTTTTTTACAAGGTGACGACCTTCCAAATCCCCTTCGTAATAATTGAACACGCGATTCGAGCCGGTAAGGTTCTGAATGCGAATAATCGGCCGCCCAGACTTAGACCATTCAGTCTTTCGAAACCCTCGGCCATTCACATATTCTGCGAGCTCCCCCAGCGTCGAGGTTGCCCACCCCTCAGGCAACCCGCCCATTCCCTCACTCAAGCCAATTCCCGATTCAGCTCGTCCAACAGTTCCAGCGCCTGGTTTCTGCCACCGAAGGCATTCGCGAAGCCCGGGCCGCCGCCCTTTTCGGAGAACGGCATGTGGCCGAAGTCTTCGCGTTCCATGCCAAGATCGACCACGATCGCGTCCTTGATCCGGTGCAGCCACCACAGCTGGTCATCTGTGAATTCCGCTCCTGCCTGGCTCTGCCGCAGCAGCCAGCCTTCAAAGCGCTCCTCGACCACCGTACGGTACGGGCGCAGCTGGTCGTCCGCGCCGAGCGTGTAGCGGACGAGGTTCATGAGGTCCCCCAGACCGGCCGACTTCGTCAGCGACTCGGCCGCCTCGCCGACCAGCTCGTAGTGGTCCCAGATGACCTTCGGGGTCCAGTTCCGCCTGGTGGCCTTGATGGCCGCCATCAGTTCCTTCAGGTGGGCTCGCGCCTCCTGCGGGCGCACCCGCGAGCCGATACCGAGGATCACCTGGAGAGCAATCGCCTCCGCCGTCGCCTCGTCGCGCTTGCGGCTCTCCAGGAGCTGGCGCCATTCCGCCAGCTCCTTCGCCGCCCGCTCCTCCCTCGGGACCTCATTCACCTTCAGCGTGACCTCGGTCGTCGCGTCGTACGTGAGGTCGTGCTGCTGCTTGATGCCGATGATCAGCTTTCGCAGTTCCGGGTGTGTGGTCAGAGTCTCGACAGAGTCGTGGACCAGTCGCCGCGCGCGGTCCGCGCCGCCTTCCCGGTACGCCCGGTCCTGAGTGTCGACGTCCACCGCGTCGGTGATCTTCCGGACGATGTCCGCCAGTGGCACCCCGCCCGATGCCTGCTCGATCCTCTCCCGCTCCTCCTTCGTGAGCTTTCGGTCAAGTCGGGCCAGCCGGCGCCCGAGCGTCTCGGCCTGCTCGGCCGTCAGCGAGCGGCTGCCCGCCTTGTCCATCAGCTTGGTCAAGCTGAGACTGCCGCCGTCCGGCGGCAGCATCGGGCGGGTGTCGACCAGCGGCGATGCTGTGATGCCCACTGCGTCGACCAGAACGAAACGGTCCTTGGCCAGGTCGGCGGCCGGATCTGGAGTGACCGCCTTCAGGTCGTCGGCGTCGATCGTGCGGGCGCCGCGCCCCTTCATCTGCTCGAAGAGGACGGGGCTGCGGACGGCCCGCAGGAAGATCACGCACTCCAGGGCCTTGACATCCGTACCCGTGGCGATCATGTCGACCGTGACGGCGACCCGCAGCAACGGCGAGTTCCGCAGGTCGTTGACGAGCTGCTCGGGGTCGTCGCCCTTGTCCCGGGAGCGATAGGTGATCTTCTTGGCGAAGGCGTCACCGCGCCCGAAGACCTCCTTGACCTGTTTGAGGACCTCGTCCGCGTGGTCGTCGCTCGCCGCGAAGATCAGCGTCTTAGGCAGTTCGGTCCGGCCCGGGAACCACCGTTGCCAGTTGTTCTTGTACGCGGTGAGGACGGCCCGGATCTCGTCCTCGGCGATCACCGTGCGGCCTATCTGGCCGACTGTGTACACGAAGTCCTCGTCCAGCTCCTCGTAACGCTGGGCTCGGGTCTTGCGGTCGCGGATACGGACCGTCGTCCCCTTGTCGATCTTCGCGCCGCCGTCCTCTCGTATAGAGGAGTCCATGGTGACCACATCGAAGTCGACGTTGACGCCGTCAGCGACGGCCTGTTCATAGGTGTACTCGGAGACCATGTTGCCGTCGAAGAAGCCCTTGGTCTGCCGGGTAGGGGTGGCGGTGAGACCGACCAGGTGGGCGTCGAAGTAGTCCAGGACACCACGCCACAGGCCATAGATGGAGCGGTGGCACTCGTCGATGACGATCAAGTCGAAGGACTCGATCGGGACGGCCGGGTTGTACTCGACGGTGACCGGGCGGTCGGTCATGTAGTTCTCGTCGAGGGTAGAGGAGTCCTCGCGGTCCTCTGCCTCAGCGGTATCCTCCAGCGGCTCGCCCTTGAGGAGCGCGTACATGCGCTGGATCGTGGAGACGACGACGGAGGACGTCTCCTGGAGACCGGACCGGCCGAGCGAGTCGACGTTGTAGAGGTCGGTAAACCTGCGGTTCTCGTCCGGCGCCTTGTAGCGGTCGAACTCGGCTTTGGCCTGGCGGCCGAGGTTGTTTCGGTCGACAAGGAAAAGAATGCGGCGCGCACGCGCGTGCTTGAGCAGCCGGTACGACGCGGTGACCGCGGTGTAGGTCTTGCCCGCACCAGTGGCCATCTGGATCAGTGCGCGCGGCTTGTCCTGGGCGAGTGAACTCTCCAGGCCGACGATCGCCTCCTCCTGTGCCGTACGCAGGTCGTGCGACTCCAGGACCGGCAGCGCGGTGCGCAGGGCGGCCCGGAAGGTGGGGGTGTCCGGGTGCTCTGTGGCCCGCTTCATCCAGGCGGCGAAGGTCTCCGGGCGGTGGAAAGCGAAAACCGACCGGGAGCGGGCGTGCGGGTCGAGGAGATTGAGGAAGAACGTCTCGGCGCCGGTGGTGGCGTAGCGGAAGGCGAACGGTTCCCCCTCGCGCCAGACCGCCATGGAGTGCTCCTTGAGGACACCGCCCGCGTACCGCTCGTTCTGCGCGAGGGCGCCGGCCAAGGGGGTGCCCTCGCGCTTGGCCTCGATAACGCCGACGATCACGCCATCGACATAAAGGACGTAGTCGGCGCGGCCGGTGGCCAGGCTGAACTCTCGGACCGCGACGCCCTGGGAGGCGAGTGGGTTGAGGTCGCCGTAGTCCTGGACCGTCCAGCCAGCCTGGGTGAGCATCTCGTCGATGCGGACGCGAGCCTGTACCTCGTTGAGCGGCTCGGGCCGCTGGGCGCGGGCGACGATCGCCTCACGGGCGTTGACGCTGACCGGTCGGGGCTTGAGGCGCTCCTGGTCGTATCGGTCCTGGTGGGCGCGCCGGAGCCGCTCGATCTCGTCCCGGTGGCGGGCTACCTCCGCCTCGGACTCAGCACGGGCCCGCTCAGCGGCCTCGGTCAGCCTCTCGGCCTCCTCCCGGCCGCGCCGCTCGGCCTCCAGCCGGTCACCAACCTCGCTGAGGCGAGTTCGGGACTCGGCGAGCGTGCGCTGGTAGCGACCGAGCGCCTCGCGGAGTTCGGCCAGCTCGGCGGATCCGCCCGCCACCTCACTAGGCAGCTGGGGCGGCACGAACGCAGCGATCTCTCGCACGTCGTCGATCGCTCGGGAGAAGAACTGGCCGAGGTGAAAGCAGAGTTCGACGGCCTTGAGGGCCTTGCTGGTGTCGAAGAGGTGATTGTGCGCGGCGTCGTTGCGCCCCCGGCGGAGCGTGTCAAAGGCATCCCGAGTTCGACCAGGGAGCAGGCCAGCGCGCTGGAGTCCGGCCAGCCGGTCGATCTGCCGGGTTCCCTCGACCCGCACCCCGGCCCGCTGCACCAGCTCCTCGGCAAGCACCTCGCCGAACTGCCCGGAAGCGACGTACGAGACGTTGGGGTTGGTGAAGACCGACTGCTCGGCCTGTGCGCCGTAGATCGCCAGCAGGGGCTGCATCGCGTAGAGCCGCCCGAAGTTGGGAGACCTCCGGGCTGCTGCCTTCAACGACTCCGGGACTTGCTCACGACGCCGTTCCTGCCCGCTCATACGCTGCTGCTCCTTGACCAGGCCACATCCGGCCCCTACCCACGACAAGACCTCTCAGCCTATGCCCAACTAAGGGCTCTGATCTGGCAAATAGACCCTTCACGGCAAGATCCACTGCCTCGCGCCCACCACCCGTGCAAGGACAGTTTGGCGTGCCCGTCTCGAGCGCCAGACCTGCGTTCACTACCGCGAGCTAGCTCCAGAGGTAGCGCCGAAATCACAATGTCAGCACGGGACAGCATCCCGGGGGTGGCCGCAGGTGCCGACAGGTGATCACTTCCGGCCCCCTGGGACAGCAGCCAGCACCAAAGCACCACTAGACCTTCATTGAGCCACCAGAGGGCCCCATCTTGGGCTGAGGGCCCCTCTTGACATGCAACTCTGCAGGATGGAAATTTGATTAAAGATTCAATCAAACATTGAACCGAAACTCCACCACATCCCCGTCCTGCATCGCATACTCCTTGCCCTCCATCCGCGCCTTCCCCTGCGCCCGGGCCTCGGCGACCGAACCCGCCGCCACCAGGTCGTCGTAGGAGATGACCTCGGCCTTGATGAAGCCCTTCTGGAAGTCGGTGTGGATGACGCCGGCCGCCTCGGGGGCGGTGGCGCCCTTGCGGATGGTCCAGGCGCGGGATTCCTTGGGGCCTGCGGTGAGGTAGGTCTGGAGGCCGAGGGTTTCGAAGCCGACGCGGCCGAGGGTGGCCAGGCCGGGTTCGTCCTGGCCCATGGACTGGAGGAGTTCCAGGGCCTCGTCGTCGTCGAGTTCGGTCAGCTCGGACTCGATCTTGGCGTTGAGGAAGATCGCCTCGGCGGGGGCGACCAGGGCCCGCAGCTCGTTCTTGAAGTCCTCGTTGACCAGCTCGTCCTCGTCCACGTTGAAGACGTAGAGGAAGGGCTTGGTGGTGAGGAGGTGCAGCTCGCGGATGAGCTGGCCCTTCTCGGAGGTGGCGGTGAAGCCCGCCGCGAAGAGGGTGGTGCCCTGGTCGAGGATCTTCTTGGCTTCCTCGACGGCGGCGACGACCTGCACCTTGTCCTTCTGGAGGCGGGCCTCCTTCTGGAGCCTGGGCAGGGCCTTCTCGATCGTCTGGAGGTCGGCGAGGATCAGCTCGGTGTTGATCGTCTCGATGTCGTCCTTCGGGGAGATCTTTCCGTCCACGTGCACCACGTCGGGGTCCGCGAAGGCGCGGATGACCTGGCAGATGGCGTCCGACTCGCGGATGTTCGCCAGGAACTTGTTGCCCAGGCCCTGGCCCTCGGAGGCGCCCCGCACGATGCCCGCGATGTCCACGAAGTCGACCGTGGCCGGGATCTTGCGCTGGGAGTTGAAGATCTCGGCGAGCTTGTCCAGGCGGGGGTCGGGCACGCCCACGACGCCCACGTTGGGCTCGATGGTGGCGAAGGGGTAGTTCGCCGCGAGCACGTCGTTCTTGGTGAGGGCGTTGAACAGGGTCGACTTGCCGACGTTCGGCAGGCCGACGATTCCGATGGTGAGCGACATGGGTGACTTTCGGTGCGGGGGTGGTGGTGGGGATGTGCGGGCGGGACTCGGCCTTCGAGTTTACGGGCTGCGGGGGTGGCGGTCGGTGATCACTTCGAGGAGCGGGGGGTGGGTGGGGTTCTCGCGGCTGTGGAGGCGTACCTCCGGGCCGGGGGTGGGTTGCGCGAGGGTCACGGTGAAGGGGTGGGGGAGGCGGCGGGCGGCCTCGGTGACGTCAAGGGCGGTCCAGTCCGGGTAGACGGTGGCGGTGCCGGGGGGTGAGGGCGGGGCGCGGTGGGGGGAGTGGGCGCGGAGCGCGGTGAAGAGGAGGTCGTCCTCGCGGGTGGCGGGGTCGTTGGGGACGGCGCCGTACAGCCACAGGACGGCGCGGTGGACGCGGGTGCGCCGCAGGGGGGCCAGGTCGAAGGAGAGGGTGGCGCGGCTGGTGGGGCCGACGGTGAGGTGGGGGCCGGTGTCGTCGCGGGTGCCGTCGCCGCGCACGGTGGCGTCGGCGGTGGGGCGGAGCAGGTGCGCGCGGCGGGGGCGGGGCGGGGGGCCGGGGCGCAGGGTGGCGGTGAGGGTGGCGCCGTGGCGGGCGCCGGGCTCGGCGAGGAGGCGGAGGGGGGAGGTGGTCAGGACGGTGAGGCCGTCGTCGGCGGTCTCGGGGGAGAGGGGGTGCCGGTGGCCGTGGAGGGTGAGGGTGACGGTGGCGGCCGTGCGGGAGGGGTCGGCGACGGCGACGCGCAGGGAGCGGCCGGGGTGCTCCAGGAGGAGGACGGAGCAGGGGGCGTCCACGGTGATCCCGGCGTGGCTGCCGGGGGCGAAGAAGGTGACGGCGGTGAGGCGGGGGCCCGCGGTGCCGGTGGTGCGGAAGGCGTGCAGGTCCGGGGTGAGGGCGGTCACGCGGACGCCGGGGGCGGCGGAGCGGGCGGCGGTGGCCTCCGCCGAGGCGGTGGGGAGCTGGAGCCAGGCGTAGGAGGCGTCCCGGGGGTCGGTGCCGTGGTCCAGCCAGAGGGTGGTCCAGCGGCGGGTGACGGGGGTGGTGGGCCCGGAGGCGTTCAGGTCGCGCCAAGTGCCGGTGCGGGTCTCGTGGACGGTGTGCGGCGCGGGGCCGGCGAGGAAGACGTGCCCCCCGGTGCCGGGCAGGTGGGCCCAGCCGGGGTGGACGGCCGCGGGGGCGTCGGCGCGGCGGTTCTCCACGGTGGTCTCGATCCGCCGCCCGCCCGTGGCGCTGATCGCCGACCCGGCGTGCAGCACCGCGTCGTCCAGGAACAGCCAGGACTTGCGGGCGGTCAGGGGGGAGGCGTGGCCGCGCAGGTCCACCGAGGCCAGGCCGTACCCGTCCAGGCGCACCCCGCCGGAGAGGCGGGTGCCGGTCAGCGGCTCGTGGTCGTTGTCGCCGCCCGCGCCGGGCGGGAGCGGGGCGGTGTCCACGGTGGTGCCGGGCAGCCGCTTGGCGTCCACGGTGGGCCAGTGGCCGTCGGTGTGCTGGAACGGGTCGGCGTCCAGGTGGAGCAGCAGCATGCCGTCGCCGGTGTGCCAGCCCTTCGCGTTCTCCCCGTTCATGTACTCGTACCGGGCGACGCGGTCGGAGTTCAGGGACAGCGACGCGCTCCAGGCGGGGCGGCGGTGGACGAAGCGCTCCATGTCGGGGAAGGCGAAGTGGCCGAGCAGCGGTGGCGGCGCGGGCAGCGAGCCGTCGGCGAGGACGGGCGCGACGGCGGCGATCTGCGCGGGCTGCCGGGCCGACAGCGGGCGCCAGGTGTTGCGGCGCAGCCACTCCCGCGCCACCGAGCGCAGCTCGCCGGCGGTCGCCGCCCGCTCGGGCGGCAGGGCTCCGGCGAGGTTCACCAGGTCCACGGCGAGCAGGAAGCCGTCGTCGGCGTCCCTGGCGCCGGTGCGGGAGATCGCCCGGCCGCGCACGCAGTCGAGCGTCAGCCCGCCGTGCACCAGCGGCAGGAAGGTCCGCCGCACGGCGTCGACGACGCGCTGCCGCTCATTTTCGGCCACGTCCCACGGCGTGCCCGTGAGCAGCTTCATCAGCTCGGCCACGCCCCTGACCAGCACCTCGCCGTAGGTGCCGGGATAGGCGACGCAGGTGTGCATCAGGAACGAGCCGTCCGGGTGGAAGCCGTCCCCGACGGGCACCGGGTCCAGCACCCCGGCGAGCGCGGCGGAGGCGAGGGCCAGCTTCCCCTCGTCCCGGCCGAGCGCGCCGCGCAGCGCCACCACCCGGCACAGGTCCACCCGGTTGGCGCCGGTGGAGTCGAGGGTGCCGCGCAGCATCCGGCGGGGGTCGGGGACGAAGTGGTCGGTGGCGGCGAGCAGCCCGTCGCGGGTGGCGGGCCCGACGGCGTCGCCGAGCAGGACGCACAGGTCACCGACGGCCTTCGGGGTGCCGATCTCCCAGTCCCACCAGTTGCCGTACGCCTCCTGCCCGGCCCGGTAGGCGGCGTCGTGCAGGAGCGCCAGGCCCGCCGCGGCGGCGCGCGCCGCCTCCGGGTCGCCGTGCAGGGCCGAGGCGGGCGTGGCGTGGGCGAGGGCGATCGTGCGCAGCCGGCCCGCGACGGCGGTGACGTTGGCGGACGCGGTGCCGAGCGGCAGGTCGTCGAAGGGGGTGGTGCGGCCGGGCCCGGTGCGCAGGGAGGCCAGGTGGGCGCGGGCGGTGCGGTCCTGGGCGGCGACGGCCGCGGTGTACTCGGGGCCGCCGGCCGGCGGGTCGCCGCCGAGCAGGACCTGTCGCCAGCGGGCGGTCAGCCCGGCGTGGACGTCGCCCGTGTCCCGCGCGCCCGCCCGCGGGGCGCCGCGCAGGGCTGCGGGCAGGGCTGCGGCCGCGGCGGCCGCGGCGAGCACGGCCCTGCGGCGGACGACGTGCTGCTGCCCCATCTCGCCTCCCTGCCCGCCCCGCGCCTGACGGGGCGTCATGGCTTGGTTGTCGTGGACACGGTACCCGCGGCGGCCCAAGAACAGCCCAAGGAAGGCGTGTCCGGCCAGCCGAAACTTGCCCCTGCCCCTACTTTGGGTGGGTGGAGAGACAACGAGCACCCCGGGACTCCGGGCCGCGCCGGGTTCCGGTCCCCTCCGCGCCGTCGAGGGACTCCGAGCGGCGCGCCCCGCGCCTGCCGCGTCCCTCCCGCGAGTCCGCGGACGGCGCGGCAGCCCCCGCCGCGGGGCGCGCCGCCGCCCGCAGAGCCCGCCCGGCCGCGGGCGAGAGCACCTCGCCCGCCCGGCTCACCGCCGTCGGCACCGGGGTGGTCACCCTCGTGCTGAGCCTGGTCGGGGGCGCCGTGGACGCGTTCGCCGGGGACGGCTTCGGCATGGTCTTCGGGGTGGGCTTCCTGGTGGCGTGCGTGGTGGCGGCGCTCAGGGTCCGCTCCTCCGACCTGGTGACGGCCCCGGTCGCGGCCCCGATCGCGTTCGTCGCCGCCCTGCTGGTCACCACGCCGGGCGAGGGCGGCGGCCTGCTGGGCCGGGCGGTGACGGTCGGCACGGCGCTCGCGGTGAACGCGGGCTGGCTGTACGGGGGGACGGCGCTGTCGGCGGCGCTGGTGGGCACCCGGCACCTGACGCTGCGCAGGTCCGCCGAGGGCTCCGGCCGCCCCCGCCCGCGCCGCGCGGCCTGACCGGGCGCCTCCCCGCGCGGCCGGGGCGCCCGGAGCGCCGGCCGCCCCTTCCCGCGCCGCGCCCGGGAATCGCCGCCCCGCGCCGAGCCCCGCGCCGAGCCCCGGGCGCGCGCGGCGGCGCTCGCCAGGCTGTTCGGGAGGTGCCCCGGGCGCGCGGGCGGGGCCGCCGCGTGGCGCGCCGGTGCGCCCCGGTCTGAGCTGCGGAGGTGGGGATTCCGGCGGCGGCGGGGGCGGTTTCGCGGAGATCACTCGAAGTGATGGGGACGGCTGAAAGGGCCCCTTGATAGCGGAGCGAATCGAGGATCATACTCTCTGTAATCGCTTGGACCGGGCTGCCGCCTCCCTTGCCGGGGTCGGCGGCCGTTGCCAAGCTGAACGCGCCGGTCAATTGTTGGAGGGGCCACGTGCCATTCGGCGAGCAGCCCGCGTACCTTCGCGTCGCGGCAGATCTGCGCAGGAAGATCCTCGACGGGCATCTCGTGCCCGGTGCCCGGCTCCCCTCGCAGAAGCAGATCCGCGAGGACTACGCCGTCTCCGACACCGTGGCCCTGGAGGCCCGCAAGGTCCTCATCGTCGAGGGATACGTCGAGGGCCGGTCGGGTTCGGGGACGTATGTGCGGGAGCGGGTGCGCCCCCGCAGGCTCGCGCGCTCCGGCTACCGGCAGCCGGGCCGTTCCACGCTGTTCCGGCAGGAGCAGGCCGACGAGAAGGCCCTCGGCACCTGGGAGGGCGAGAGCGCGGCGGAGGACGCCACGCCCGAGGTCGCCCGGCGGCTGAACGTCCCGGTGGGCGACCGGGTGATGCGCAGCCGCTACCTGTTCCGCAGCCAGGACGAGCCGATGATGCTCTCGGTGTCCTGGGAGCCCCTGGCCATCACCGGCCGCACGCCGATCATGCTCCCCGCCAAGGGCCCGCTGGGCGGGCGCAGCGTGGCCGAGCGCATGGAGGCGCTGGAGATCGTCGTGGACAACGTGGTGGAGGAGGTGCTCGCCCGGCCCTGCCTGGCCGAGGAGGCCGCCGCGCTCGGCGGGGTGGCCGGCCATGTGGTGCTGGTGATCTCCCGCACCTTCTACGCCTCCGACCGCCCCGTGGAGACCGCCGACATCGTCGTGCCCGCGGACCGCTACCGGCTCTCCTACCACCTGCCGGTGCGCTGACCCGCACGGGCCGCCCCGCCCCCGGGTGGTCCGTGTGATGACGGGCGAGTATGCGCGGGAGCCACCCTCCTGGCTCCCGCGCACACTCTTTTCCCCGGCGCCACCCGGTGGTCCCTGTCGGTGCCCCCGTCAGGTGGAGCTCCGCATCCGGGCGCGCCCCTCAAGGGGGCGGTGTACGGAGCCCCGGCCTGCCCCGCGGCGTCTGCCGTGCCGCCGGGCGGACCGTTCCCCGGCTCCGTCTCGGGAGGTTCGCGCCCGTTCACCTTGCGGCGCGCACCACGAGGAACGCTCGAGCAGTGGCGGAGGCGCCCGGGAGCGGGGGCGCGCCGCCCGGTGGCCCCTGCTGGTGTCCACCCGGCATCTCGGGTAAGAATTATTAGTCCGTTTTTTGTCGGTTTGGGGAACTTCCAGCCTGGGGGACGATGTGACCGAGGCAGTCGGCCCGCCCGGCGCGCCGCCCCCGCCTGCCCACTCGCAGCCCCAGCGCGAGCCCGAGTCCGAGTCCCGGCTCGAACCGCAGTCCGAATCCCCTGATCGGGCCGCCGACCCCGACCCCACCGCCTCCTTCCTGGACACCCTCCGCCTCGCGGTGGTGCTGCTCGACACCACGGGGCGGATCGTGCTGTGGAGCCCTCACGCGGAGCGCGTCCTCGGCTGGCCGGGGGAGCACGTGGTCGGCCGCCGCATCGAGACCTTCCTCCCGGGCCCGGCGCCGACGCCGGAGCCGGGCCCGGCCGCCCCCGCGGCCGCCCCCACCGGCGAGGCCATCCTCGACCACCTCACCCGCCACGGCCGCTGGACCGGCGTGCTCCCGCTGCGCCACCGCGCCGGGCACGCCGTCCAGGCCGACGTCCGCGCCTCCCTGCTGGTCGACGGCGACGGCAAGCCCTACGTGCTGGTGTCGCTGGTGGAGACCAGCGAGGTCCGCACCGTCGAGCAGGACCTGGCGGTGCTCGACTCGCTGTTCCACTCCTCCCCGCTGGGCATCGCCGTCTTCGACACCGAGCTGCGGCACGTGCGGGTCAACGAGGCCCTCAGCCGCATCGACGGCGTGCCGGTGGCGAACCACCTGGGCCGCACCATCTCGGAGGTCGAGCAGGCCACCGGTGTGCGGGTGCCCCGGTCGGGCGAGCTGATGGAGATCCAGCGGCAGGTGCTGCGCACCGGCGAGCCGGTGGTGGACTTCGCCCTGCGCGCCCCCGTCGGCCCGGGCTACCGCTCGGTCTCCTGCCACCGGCTCGCCGACCGCCGCGGCCGGGTCCTCGGCGTGAGCTGCATCGTCACGGACGTCACCGAGCGGTACGAGGCGGCCCGCCGGGCCGAGCGCGTCCGCGAACGCCTCGACCTGCTCAACGACGTCGGCTCGCGCATCGCCGAGCTGCTGGACATGCGGGCGATCGCCGAGGAGGTCGCCGCCGCCCTCGTGCCCCGCTTCGGCGACTACTCCGGGATCGGCCTGCTCCAGGACGTGCTGGAGGGCGGCGAGCTGCCCGCGGCCCCGCACACCCGGCAGCCGAGCCTGCTCCAGCTCGCCGCCGCCCCGCCGCCGCGCGACCCCGCGATGGAGGGGCTGCTGGGCAAGGACCGCCCGCTCACCTTCAGCCGCGGCTCGATGTTCGAGCAGGTGCTGCTGACCGGGCAGCCGAGGGTGGCCGGTTCCACCGAGGAGATCCTGGCCGCCACCCACCCGGACGACCTCCGGGTGCGCACCGCCGTGGAGCTGGGCATCCACTCGGTCCTCGCCCTGCCGCTGCGCGCCCGTGGCGTGGTGCTCGGGCTGATCACGGTGGGGCGGGCGGGCCGCAGGGAGTGCTTCGACGCGGACGACGTGGCGCTCGGCACGGAGCTGGCCGACCGGGTCGCCGGGTCGCTGGACAACGCCCGCCTGTACGCCAGGGAGCGCGACGCCGCGCTGATGCTCCAGCGCAGCCTGCTGCCGCAGCAGGAACTCCAGCCCCCCGGGGTGCGGCTCGCGCACCGATACGTTCCGGCCAGTCACGGCAGGGAGGCGGGCGGCGACTGGTTCGACGTGATCCCGCTCGCGGGCGGCCGGGTGGCGCTGGTGGTCGGGGACGTGATGGGGCACGGGCTGCGGGCCGCGGCCACCATGGGCCGGCTGCGCACCGCCGTGCGCACCCTCTCCCAGCTCGACCTGCCCCCCGGCACCCTGCTGCGGCACGTCAACGGCCTGGCCGACGACCTGGCCCACGGGCCCGACGAGATCCTCATGGCCACCTGCGTGTACGCGGTGTACGACCCGGCGGTGCAGCGCGTGTGCGCCGTGCGCGCCGGGCACGTGCCACCGCTGCTGGTGGTGCCCGGCGAGGGCGGGGGAGGCCGTGAGGTGCGGCCGCTCGACCTGCCCGCGGGCACGCCGCTGGGCATCGACGGCGCCTCCTTCGAGAGCGCCGAGTTCGAGGTGCCGGACGAGTCGGTGCTGGTGCTGTACACCGACGGCCTGGTGGAGAAGCGCGGCGAGGACATCACCGACGGCATCGGGCGCCTGGTGGCCGTGCTGCGCCGGGCGCCGGACGACCTGGAGGCGTCCTGCGACGCCGCGCTCGCGGGGTTGACGCCGGGTCAGGAGCCGGACGACGTGGCGCTGCTCATGGCGCGGCTGGGCCGCATGCCGGAGGACGCGCACGCCTGCTGGACGCTGCCCGAGGAGCCCGGTTCGGTGGCCAGGGCCCGCGCCGCGGTGCGGGAGACGCTGCGCCGCTGGCGGCTGACGCCGCTGGAGGACACGGCGGTGCTGCTCGTCAGCGAGCTGGTGACCAACAGCCTCCGGCACGCCTGCGGCCCGATCGGGCTGCGCCTGGTGCGCGGGCACGCGCTGCTGGTGGAGGTCTCCGACCCGCTGCCGGAGCCGCCGCGGGAGCGCCAGGTGGACGAAACCGCGGAGAGCGGGCGCGGACTCAGGCTCGTGGCACGCGCCTCGCGCCGGTGGGGCACCCGGTACAGCGCGGACGGCAAGGTCGTGTGGTTCGAACTGCCCTTGCCGGGTAGCTGATTTCGGAGCGAACGCGGCGGTTCGTCCTTCATATCGTCTGTAGAAATGGTGCTGTGATCGTCAACACCGTGTGCCGTGCGGTGGAAATGCTGAATACTCGGAGACGGCCGGTCCGGGTGGTGAGCTGGAGGGGTCGGGTACGTGAGCGACAAGCCAGCGAGGGCGGAGACCTCCAACGCAGGTGTGGGCGGTCGGGCCGGTGTGCCCGTGGGGACCGGTGCGCGGCACGGCGTCCCCGCCGCCGGATACGGCGATCCCTACGACGGCGAGGGGACGCGGACTCCCGTGGTGTGGGGTGCCAGCCCCGCCGGCTCCGTCTACGACTATCTGCGCGTCGCGTCGTTCTCCATAGGCCCCGACGGCCGGATCGAGCAGTGGAGCGACCGCGCCGCCGAACTGCTCGGCACCACCGCCGGCGAGGCGATCGGCAAGGACCCGATATCCGCCTTCGTGCCGCCCGACCTGTGGCGGCAGGGCCGCGAGCGCCTCGCGGAGATCCTCGACGGCCGCGAGTGGATCGGCCTGGTGCCCTTCCGCGACTCCTCCGGGCAGGAGGGCCTCGCCGAGGTCTACGTGATGCCGTCCGACAGCGGCGAGGGCCGGCGCGGCGCGCTGTGCATCGTCCTCGACGTGAAGGTGCTGCGCGGCATCGAGACCGACCTCGCCGCCTCCCAGGCCGTGTTCGGCGAGTCGCCGATGGGCTTCTTCCTGTTCGACCTGAAGCTCAAACTGCTGCGGGTCAACCAGCGCTTCGCCAAGACCATGGGCCGCGGCGTCGGCGAGCTGCGCGGCCTGACCGTCCACGACCTGCTCTCCCGGGTGGAGGCCGACCGGATCGCCGCCGCCCTGCGCCAGGTGCTGGAGTCCGGCGAGCCCGTGCTCGACATGCAGATCGTCGGCACCGTCCCCAGCGCCCCCGGCCGCCGCCGCTGGGCGGTGTCCCTGTACCGGCTGCACAGCGGCAGCGGGCGCCCGATCGGGGTCGCCGGCCTCGCCGTGGACATCACCGGGCGCCAGCGGGCCGAACGCGAGGCCGCCAGCGCCCGCCGCAACCTCGCCCTGCTCAACGACGCCACCGCCCGCATCGGCAACACCCTGGACCTGGAGAAGACCGCCCGCGAGCTGCTCGACGTCACCGTCCCGCACTTCTGCGACCTGGCGTCGGTGGACCTGTACCAGGCGCTGCTCAGCGGCGACAACCTGCTGGACACCGTCGGCGGCCACGGCACCGCGGACGGCAGCGGCGAGCTGCGCCGGGTCGCGTTCGCCAGCGCGGTCTCCGACGGCCCCGTCCCGCTCGGCGGCGCCGAGGCGGAGGACGGCGGCCCGGTGCAGGTGGGCGGCACCCACCGCTACCCGTTCGCCTCCCCCTTCGCCAGGGCGCTGCGCACCGCGCAGACCCAGGCCATGGGCGTGGCTGAGGCCACCGAGCCCGAGCTCGGCAACCTGGTGCACTCCACCCTGGTGGTGCCCATGGTCGCCCGCGACACCGTGCTCGGCCTGGTGCAGTTCTCCCGCGCCAAGGGCAGCGAGCCGTTCGGGGAGCGCGACACCGCGCTCGCCGAGGAGCTGGCCGCCCGCGCCGCCGTCTGCATCGACAACGCCCGCCTGTACCGCCGCGAGCACGAGCGCGCCCTGATCCTCCAGCGCAGCCTGCTGCCGCCGGGCAACCCCGAGGCCGCCGGGCTGGACATCGCCTGCCGCTATCTGCCGGGCACCACCGAGGCCGAGGTCGGCGGCGACTGGTTCGACGTGATCGAGCTGCCCGGCCACCGCACCGCCCTGGTGGTCGGCGACGTGATGGGCCGCGGCCTGCGCGCCGCCGTCGCCATGGGCGAGCTGCGCACCGCCGTGCGCACCCTGGCCCTGCTCGACCTGGAGCCCGCCGAGGTGCTCCAGGCCCTGGACGAGACGGTGCGGGGCCTGGGCGAGCCCACCGGCGGCCGCAGCCGGCGCACCAAGGTCAAGGAGCGCGAGGGCGCCGACCTGTCCGAGGTGTACCTGGCCACCTGCGTGTACGCCGTCTACGACGCGGTGACCCGCAGTTGCACCTTCGCCAACGCCGGCCACATGCCGCCGCTGCTGGCCCAGCCCGGCCGGCCCCCGGAGATGGTGGACGTGCCCAGCGGCATGCCGCTCGGCGTCGGCGGGGAGCCGTTCGAGGAGATCACGGTGGAGCTCCCGGACGGCGCGCTGCTCGGCCTGTACACCGACGGCCTGGTCGAGTCCCGCGGCCAACCCCTGGACACCGGCCTCGAGGCGCTGCGCGGCGCGCTGGACGGCCCGGGCCGCCCGCTGGAGGACGTCTGCGACCACGTCCTGACCACCCTGGACACCCACCACGGCGAGGACGACATCGCCCTGCTCATGGCCAGGATCCGGGCGCTGCCCGACGACGCGGTCGGCGACTGGACGCTGCCGCCCTCGCCCACCTCGGTCTCCCGCGCCCGCGAGCTGGCCTGCGAGCGGCTGGGGCAGTGGGACCTCGGGCGGCTGGTGGACACCACCGAGCTGCTGGTCAGCGAGCTGGTCACCAACGCGCTGCGGCACGGCGAGGGCGACATACGGCTGCGCCTGCTGCTGGACCGCACCCTGGTGTGCGAGGTGTGGGACTCCGGGCTCGTCCAGCCGCGCCGCCGCCGCGCCCGGGACACCGACGAGGGCGGCCGCGGCCTGCAACTGGTCAGCCTGCTCGCCGACAGTTGGGGCAGCCGCCGCACCCCGCACGGCAAGACCGTGTGGTTCGAGCTGTCCCTGCCGGACGACGACGGCACCGCGAAGGACCCGGTGGACGCGCTGCTCAGCCTGTTCTGAGGGCCCCGGGTCCGCCCGGCGCCCCGCGGCGGGCCGCCTCTCCGCCGCCCGTACAACTGTGCGGTGCGGCGGCGCGTCTCCTGTGCGGTCGATCAAACCGGCACAGGGGCGCCGCCGTCGCGAGACGGCGCCGCGCCCGGGGAGGGGCACGACGTGAGGACGACAACCCGCATCACCGCCGCCGCGATCACACTGGTCGCGGCGGCCGGCCTGGCCGCGCCGTCCGCGGTGGCGGCGCCGGCCGACAGGCCAGCCGAGGCACCCGCCTCCGCGGCCTGGACCAAGGCGAAGCCCGGCCCGCGGTGGGAGACGTCGCTGGCGGGCACGCTGGGCGAGAGCCACCTCAGGGCGGTGTCGTCCGCGGGCCCGGACGCCGCCTGGGCCGTGGGGAACAGGTACGACCGGCCCGCGGAGCGCTCCCGGGGGGTCATGCTGCGGTGGGACGGCACCGCCTGGCGCCAGGAGACCGCCGAGGAGCTGCCCGACACCCGGTACTGGGAGTCGGTGAGCGCGGTCTCGCGCCGCGACGTGTGGGCGTACGGCGCCGGCCCGGCCCAGGGGGAGGAGGTCCTGGCCCGCTACGACGGCAGGCACTGGCGGCAGGTGGCCCTGCCCGAGGAGCACGACCGGTACTACCTGTCCGAGGTGGAGGCGGTGCCCGGCGGCCGGGCCTGGATGGCCGGAAGCCGCACCATCAGCGCCTACCACGGCGGGCAGTGGCGGACCACCGACCTGGGTGCCGGCAGCAACATCCGGGACCTGGACGCCAGGGCGGCGAACGACGCGTGGGCGGTCGGCAGCGAGGCCGTGGACACCCACCCCTCGCGGGCGCAGGCGTTGGCGCTGCACTGGGACGGCAGGCAGTGGCGGAAGACGCCGTCGCCCGGCCCCGGCATCCACCTGAACAGCGTGTACGCCGAATCGGCCCGCAGCGTGTGGGCGACCGCGTTCACCAGCGGCGACAGCGACCCCGGCTTCGAGCCCCGGGTGCTGCACTGGAACGGCACGGCGTGGCGGGACGTCACCGGCCCGGTGCGGGGCATCGCCCTGCGGGCCGTCACCGGCGACGGCCACGGCACGGTGTGGCTCGCCGGCGACCCCGAGGGCCACCAGGGTCCGCCGGTGTACTGGCGCTGGGACGGCGGGCGCTGGACGAGGACGGAGGGGGCCACCGTCACCGGCGGCTACGCCTACGCCGTGCACGGCCTCGCCCCGGCCGGGCGGCCCGGCCGGTTCTGGGCCATCGGCGACTACTCCCGCAACGAGGGGCAGTACGCCGTGGGCTACGAGATGATCCAGCGCTCCGCGCGGCGCTGAGCCCGGCAACCGGTGCGCGCCGCCTCCCGGGCGGCGCGCACCGGCGGCGGGGCGCCGGGCGGCGGCGTCACTCCTTGCGGCGCCGCAGGATCCTGTCCCCGAGCCACACCAGCGGATCGTACTTGCGGTCCACCGCCCGCTCCTTCAGCGGGATCAGCGCGTTGTCGGTGATCTTGATGTGCTCGGGGCACACCTCGGTGCAGCACTTGGTGATGTTGCAGTACCCGAGCCCGTGCTCCTCCTGCGCCGCCCGCTTGCGGTCGAGCCCGGCCTCCTCGGCCGCGTCCAGCGGGTGCATGTCCAGCTCCGCCACCCGCATGAGGAACCTGGGCCCGGCGAACACCGGCTTGTTCTCCTCGTGGTCGCGCACCACATGGCAGGTGTCCTGGCACAGGAAGCACTCGATGCACTTGCGGAACTCCTGGGAGCGGCCCACGTCCTCCTGCATCATCCGGTACTCGCCCGGCGCGAGCCCCGGCGGCGGCACGAACGAGGGGATCCGCAGCGCCTTGGCGTAGTTGAACGACACGTCCGTCACCAGGTCCCGGACCACGGGGAACGCCCGCATCGGGGTGACGGTGACGGTCTCGGACTCGGTGAACACCGACATCCGGGTCATGCACATCAGCCGGGGGCGCCCGTTGATCTCGGCGCTGCACGAGCCGCACTTGCCGGCCTTGCAGTTCCAGCGGACGGCCAGGTCGGGGGCGACGGTGGCCTGGAGGCGGTGGACGACGTCGAGGACGACCTCGCCCTCGTTGACCTCCACGTCGTAGTCGCGCAGCCCGCCGCCGTCCCGGTCGCCGCGCCAGACACGGAAACGCTGCGTGTGGCTCACCGCTCCAGCTCCTCGTCGGTCAGGTACTTGATCAGCTCTTCCCGCTCGAACAGGTCGAGCAGGTCGGGCCGGATGGGCGGGGTCCGCCGCCGGGTGAGCCCGATGCCGTGCCGGGCGGGCTCCGGCGCGGACGGGTCGGCGCCGTCGCCGTCCAGCCGGCACACCAGGGCCACCTGCCGCCAGGCGCGGTCCATCTCCGGGTGGTCGTCGCGGGTGTGCCCGCCCCGGCTCTCGGTGCGCTCCAGCGCGGCCCTGGCCACGCACTCGGAGACGAGCAGCATGTTGCGCAGGTCGAGCGCCAGGTGCCAGCCGGGGTTGTACTGCCGGTGGCCCTCGACGCCGACCCGCCGGGCCCGCCGGCGCAGCTCGGCGAGGCGCTCCAGCGCCTCGCGCATCTCCGGGGCGCGGCGGATGATCCCGACCAGGTCGTTCATGGTCTGCTGGAGCTCGGTGTGCAGGCCGTAGGGGTTCTCGCCGCCCGCGCCGCCCCCCTCGAACGGCCGCAGCGCCTCGGCCGCCGCCGCGGCCACGTCCTCCTCGCCCACCCGGGGCCGGCCCGCGGTGAGCGCGCCCGCGTACCGCGCCGCGTGCAGCCCGGCCCGGCGGCCGAAGACCAGCAGGTCGGACAGGGAGTTGCCGCCGAGCCGGTTGGAGCCGTGCATGCCGCCCGCGACCTCGCCCGCCGCGAACAGGCCCGGCACCCCGGTGGCCGCCGCCGTGTCCGGCTCCACCTCCACCCCGCCCATCACGTAGTGGCAGGTGGGCCCGACCTCCATGGCCTCGGCGGTGATGTCCACGTCCGCCAGCTCCTTGAACTGGTGGTGCATGGACGGCAGCCGCCGCTTGATCTCCTCGGCGGGCATCCGTGTGGACACGTCGAGGAACACCCCGCCGTGCGGGCTGCCGCGCCCGGCCTTGACCTCGGCGTTGATGGCGCGGGCCACCTCGTCGCGGGGCAGCAGCTCGGGGGGCCTGCGGTTGCGGTCGGGGTCGGCGTACCAGCCGTCCGCCTCCTCCTCGGTCTGCGCGTACTGGCTCTTGAACACGTCCGGGATGTAGTCGAACATGAACCGGCGGTTCTCGCTGTTGCGCAGCACCCCGCCGTCGCCCCGCACCGACTCGGTGACCAGGATGCCCTTCACCGACGGCGGCCAGACCATCCCGGTCGGGTGGAACTGCACGAACTCCATGCCGACCAGCGACGCCCCGGCGAGCAGCGCCAGCGCGTGCCCGTCGCCGGTGTACTCCCAGGAGTTGGACGTCACCCGGTACGACTTGCCGATCCCGCCGGTGGCCAGCACCACGGCGGGCGCCTCCACCACGAAGAACCGGCCGGTCTCCCGGTCGTAGCCGAAGACCCCGGCCACCCGCTCCGGCGCGGCGGTGCCGCCCTCGGCGCGGGCCTTGAGCACCCGGGTGACCGTGCACTCCTGGAAGACCTTCAGCCGCGCCTCGTGGTCGCCGTACTCCCTCTCGTCCTCCTGCTGGAGGGCGACGATCCTCTGCTGGAGGGTGCGGATCAGCTCCAGGCCGGTCCGGTCGCCGACGTGGGCCAGCCTGGGGTACTGGTGCCCGCCGAAGTTGCGCTGGCTGATCCGGCCGTCCTCGGTGCGGTCGAACAGCGCGCCCCACGTCTCCAGCTCCCACACCCGGTCCGGGGCCTCCCGGGCGTGCAGCTCGGCCATCCGCCAGTTGTTGAGGAACTTGCCGCCGCGCATGGTGTCGCGGAAGTGGACCTGCCAGCCGTCGCCCTCGTTGACGTTGCCCATGCTGGCCGCGATGCCGCCCTCGGCCATCACCGTGTGCGCCTTGCCGAACAGCGACTTGCAGATCACGGCCGTGCGCATGCCCTGCGCCCTGGCCTCGATCGCGGCGCGCAGCCCGGCGCCGCCCGCGCCGACCACCACCACGTCGTACGTGTGGCGTTCCGCCTCCGTCATGTCTGGTTCATCCCTCTCTGACCGCGTTGCACGGCCCGTGCGTCGGCCTGGTCCTGTGATGGGGTGCCGGGGGAGGACCCTCCGGCCCCGGGGAGGCCCCTCCCGGGGCGGCCGGCTCAGAACAGCCGCGGGTCGTCGAAGGCGCCACTGGCCACCAGGTACACGTACAGGTCGGCCAAGGCCACGCTGATCAGCGAGGACCACGCCAGCAGCATGTGCCGCGCGTTCAGGGCGCCGATCCAGCCCCACATGCGGTAGCGCACCGGGTGCCGGGAGAAGTGCTTGAGCTTCCCCCCGACCAGATGGCGGCAGGAGTGGCAGGAGAGCGTGTACGCCCAGATGAGCAGCACGTTCGCCCACAGCACCAGCGTGCCGACGCCCATGTGCCCCCACTCGCCGTCCTCGTCGCGGAACGCCAGCACCGCGTCGTAGGTGAGGACGGAGGCGACCAGCACCGCGAAGTACAGGAAGTAGCGGTGGACGTTCTGGAGGATCAGCGGGAAGCGGGTCTCCCCGGTGTACTTGCGGTGCGGCTCGGCCACCGCGCACGCCGGCGGCGAGGCCCAGAAGCCCCGGTAGTACGCCTTGCGGTAGTAGTAGCAGGTGAGGCGGAAGCCCAGCGGGAAGATCAGGATCAGCACCGCGGGCGACAGCGCCCACCAGTCCCCGACCAGGTGCCAGTCGGCGCTGCCGGACTGCATCTCGGTGCAGTTCGACGCCAGGCACGGCGAGTAGAACGGGGAGACGTACGGCGCCGCGTAGTAGTCGCCGTTGGCGAACGCCCGCCACGTGGAGTAGACGACGAACGCCAGCAGGCCCAGCGTCGTCGCCAGCGGCGGCACCCACCACCGGTCCCGTCTCAGGTGCCCGGCCGCGAGAGCCGCGCGCCCCGGGGCGTGCACGCCTGAGCGTGCGGCTCCACGGGGCGCGCGGCGCGGTGCGGGGTCGTCGTCGGGACCGGGGGAGCTGCTGCCCGGGTCGGGCGGGGGGTGGATTCCGGTTGCCAAGGGGTTCTCCGAGTACGGCGGGGGAGCGCGGCACAGCGCCGCCCGCGCGGGCGCGGGCAGGGCGGCGCACAGCGGCCGCCCGAGCCCGGGCGCGGGAAGGTGTCGCGTTGTCGTGGGATGCGGGACGGCGGCCCGTTACGGCGCGTGCCGGTGCGGCGAGCCGATGCCCTCGTCCTCCGCGCCCGCCCACAGCGCCGGGTCGTAGGGGGCGTCGGGGATGGTCACCATCGAGCCGGCCACGGCGGTGCGCTTGCCCTCGCCGGCCATCGCGGCGGCGGCCAGCAGCAGGGCCAGGCTCTCGCGCAGGTGGTCGGCGTCGGTGCGCACCCTGCGTATCTCCAGGCCGTCGCCGAACGCGTGCTCCAGCCGGTCCACGGAGCGGACCAGGTCGTCCACGGTGCGCTGGACCCGGGTCAGGTCGTCGTGCAGGGACACGTAGCCCTCACCTCCGGCGCGAAGCCAATGGGATGCGGCACAGGAATGTGGTGAACATCACGCCCATGCGAGTGTCGCGCGGTGCGCCCGCCCTTGTGAAGGGATGCAGCGCGATTGGCCGAAGACCCGTCACCTCCGGCCGAACGGACGCTGCTCCGCCCGGGTGGGCTTGGCCGCCGCGGCGATGCGCGGGGGCGGCCGCCGGGCAGTCATCGGCCTCGACGGCCCCCGTCACGACCCCGCACCGGACGGCCCGAGGAGCGACCATGCCCGAAGTGCCCGCACGCCCGCGAGCCGGACGCAGCGCCGCCGCCGCCCTGGCCGTCGCCCTGCTGCTGCCCGCCCTGGCCTGCTGCACCTCGCCGGCGCCGCCCCCGCCCGCCTCCGACATCGGCCCGGCCCCGCGCTCCGCGGTCCGCGACGGCGGCACCCTGCGCTGGGCGGTGGACGCGGTACCCGCCACGTTCAACGTCTTCCAGGCGGAGGCGTCCGCGGACACCCACCGCGTGGTCGGCGCCGTGCTGCCCGCCCTGTTCACCCTCGACGACCGGGGCCGCCCCCGGCTCAACCCCGACTACCTGGAGTCGGCGGAGGTCGTCCGCGAGCGCCCGCGGCAGGTCGTGGTCTACCGGCTCAACCCCAAGGCGCGCTGGAGCGGCGGCACCCGGGTGACCGCCGCCGACTTCACGGCGCAGTGGCGGGCGCTGTCCGGGCGGGACGCCAGGTTCTGGCCCGCGCGCAACGACGGCTACCGGCAGATCGAGAAGGTGCGGCGCGGTTCCTCCGACCGGGAGGTGCGGGTCACCTTCGGCCAGCCGTACGCCGACTGGCGGTCCCTGTTCACGCCGCTGTACCCGCGCTCGGTCACCGCCAGCCCGGACGCGTTCAACAAGCACTCCAGGAAGCGGCTGCCACAGACCGCGGGGCCGTACCGGATCAAGGAGATCGACCGCGAGGGCCGCGAGCGCTCGCTGACGCTGGCCCGCGCCCGGGGCTGGTGGGGCGCGCGGGCCAAGCTGGACCGGGTGGTGTTCACCGCCGTCCCCCGGGAACGGCGGGCCGCCGAGCTGGAGCGGGGCGCACTGGACATCGCCGAGCTCGAACCGGTGCCCACCGCCAAGCCCGAGCGCCCCGCGCCCGGGGTGAGGCTGCGCCGCGCCCCCGACGCCGCCTACACCCAGTTGACCCTCAACGGGCACACCGGCCCCCTCGCGGACGAGCGGGTGCGCCGCGCCGTGGCCCGGGCCGTCGACCGCCGCGCCATCGCCGAGTCGGTGCTCGCCCCGCTGGGCCTGCCCGCCCGCCCGCTCGGCAACCACCTGCTGCTGGCCCACCAGGACGGCTACAAGGACAACAGCTCCGCCCTCGGCGGCCATGACCCCGAGCGCGCCGAGGCCCTGCTGCACGAGTCCGGCTGGCGCCCGACGGCCGGGGCCTCCCCGTCCCCGACCGGCGCCGCGGGCCCGCAGCGGCTGCGGGTGTCCGCGTCCCCCTCGCACGGGGAGCCGGGGCCCGCCTCCGCCACGGCCGGCGACGACAAGCCCTCGTCGGGGCCGTCCTCCGGGGAGTCCGGGGGCAAGAAGAGCAAGGAGAGCAAGGAGAGCAAGAAGGGCAAGAAGAACAAGAACAACAAGAAGGGGAAGTCCTCCGCCGAGGAGTCCCGGAAGAAGGAGTCCGGCGACGGCCACGACAAGGAGGCGAAAAAGAAGAAGAAGTCGAAGAAGCGCGACTCCGCCCTCCGCCGCCACGTCACCGTCGTCGAGCCCGCCACCGTCCGGGTGAAGAACGGCAAGCCCTTCACCCTCCGCCTGCTGGTCCCCGACCGCGCCCCCCTGCTCGGCACCGTGGCCGACCGCGTCGCCGAGATGCTCTCCGGGATCGGCGCCCGCACCGAGATCACCCGGGTCGGCCCGGACCGCTTCTTCACCCGCCACGTCGCCAGGGGCTCGTTCGACCTGGCCCTGTTCTCCTGGCCCGGCTCGGCGTTCCCCGCCACCGACGCCCGCTCCATCTACGCCAAGCCGCTGCCCGCCCCGGACGGCTCGCTGATCACGGAGCAGAACTTCGCCCGCGTCGGCACCGACGAGATCGACCAGCTCTTCGAGCAGGCCGCGGGCGAGCTCGACCCGGACGTCGCCCGCCGCCTCGCCGAGCGCGCGGACGCCCGGATCTGGGCGGCGGCGCACTCGCTGCCCCTGTACCAGCGGCCCCAGTTGGTCGGGGTGCGCGAGGGCGTCGCCAACGCCGGGGCGTTCGGCTTCGCCACCCCGCGCTACCAGGACATCGGCTTCCTCTCCAGGGTCGGCCGCTCCGACCGGTGACCGCACACCGGAACGCCGTCCGCTCGCAGCCCCGTACCATGGATCACAGCCGCGGCGCGCCAGCCCGGCGGGCGGCAGTGCGACACGCAGAGCGATGTGAACGGCACCCGCCGAGACCCACGACTCTCGAGAGAAGCGCAAAAGACGCATGCCCACGCGCAACGACATCCGCAACGTCGCCATCGTCGCCCATGTCGACCACGGGAAGACCACCCTGGTCGACGCCATGCTCAAGCAGGCCGGCGCCTTCGCCGCGCACCAGCACGTGGACGACCGCGTGATGGACTCCAACGACCTGGAGCGCGAGAAGGGCATCACCATCCTCGCGAAGAACACGGCGGTGAAGTACCACCCCAAGGACGGTGGCGACCCGATCACCATCAACATCATCGACACCCCGGGCCACGCCGACTTCGGCGGCGAGGTCGAGCGCGGCCTGTCCATGGTGGACGGCGTGGTGCTCCTGGTCGACGCCTCCGAGGGCCCGCTGCCGCAGACCCGGTTCGTGCTGCGCAAGGCGCTGGCCGCGAAGCTCCCCGTGATCCTGTGCGTGAACAAGGTGGACCGGCCGGACGCCCGGATCGCCGAGGTCGTGGACGAGACGTACGAGCTGTTCATGGACCTGGACGCCACCGAGGAGCAGATCGAGTTCCCGATCGTCTACGCGTGCGCCCGTGACGGCCAGGCGTCGGTGAACCGCCCGGCCAACGGCGCCGCGCCGGACAACGGCAACCTGGAGCCGTTCTTCCAGACCATCCTGGACACCATCCCGGCCCCCACCTACACCGAGGGCCACCCCCTCCAGGCGCACGTGACCAACCTGGACGCCTCCAACTTCCTCGGCCGGATCGCGCTGTGCCGCATCCACAACGGCACGCTGCGCAAGGGCCAGCAGGTCACCTGGTGCCGCCGCGACGGCTCGGTGGAGCGGGTGCGGATCACCGAGCTGCTGGTCACCGAGGCGCTGGAGCGCAAGCCCGCGCAGGAGGCCGGGCCCGGCGACATCATCGCGATCGCCGGCATCCCCGACATCATGATCGGCGACACCCTGGCCGACCCGGAGGACCCGCGCCCGCTGCCGCTGATCACGGTGGACGAGCCGGCGATCTCCATGACGATCGGCACCAACACCTCGCCGCTGGTCGGCAAGGGCGGCAAGGGTCACAAGGTCACCGCCCGGCTGGTCAAGGACCGTCTGGACCGGGAGCTGATCGGCAACGTCTCGCTGCGGGTGCTGCCCACCGAGCGCCCCGACGCGTGGGAGGTGCAGGGCCGCGGCGAGCTGGCGCTGGCGATCCTGGTGGAGACCATGCGCCGGGAGGGCTACGAGCTCACCGTCGGCAAGCCGCAGGTCGTCACCAAGATGATCGACGGCAAGAAGCACGAGCCCACCGAGCGGCTGACCATCGACGCGCCCGAGGAGTACCTGGGCGCCATCACCCAGTTGCTCGCGGTCCGCAAGGGCCGGATGGAGACGATGACCAACCACGGCACCGGCTGGATCCGGATGGAGTTCATCGTGCCGTCCCGCGGCCTGATCGGCTTCCGCACCGAGTTCCTCACCGACACCCGCGGCACCGGCATCGCGCACCACGTCTTCGAGAGCTACGAGCCGTGGTTCGGCGAGCTGCGCACCCGCAACAACGGCTCCCTGGTGGCCGACCGCGCCGGCAACGCGACCGGCTTCGCGATGATGAACCTCCAGGAGCGCGGCGTGCTGTTCGTCGAGCCCGGCACCGAGGTGTACGAGGGCATGATCGTCGGCGAGAACTCCCGCTCCGACGACATGGACGTCAACATCACCAAGGAGAAGAAGCTCACCAACATGCGCTCCTCCACGGCGGAGGAGACCGAGAAGCTGATCCCGCCGCGGAAGCTGTCGCTGGAGCAGGCCCTGGAGTTCTGCCGCGAGGACGAGTGCGTGGAGGTGACGCCGGAGACGGTGCGCATCCGCAAGGTCGTCCTGGACCAGAAGGAGCGCGGCCGCGCCCTGGCCCGCTCCAAGCGGTAGCCGCCCGCCGCTCCCCGAGCGAGCACCCACACGTGTCAGGCCGCCCCCCGGGGCGGCCTGACACGTGTGGGGGAGGGGCGGGAGGGGGAGGATCCCCCGGAGGTCGGGGGGCCTCCTCCCCGGGCCGCGCGGCGGCTGCCCCGTGCCCGGCCCGCCCCGCAGTCTCTGCGCGTAGACTGACCTCCTCCGCACGTCGTCTCCCCGGCCCGAAGGCCCCTCTCCGGACACGACGGAGCGTGATCGGGGCTGTCCGATTATCGGGACCCGACGTCCGACAAGTAAGTTAACGGACCGTTTCATACCTGTCTGTCTATGTTCCGTATGCCCGAAATGCAGGATCGGTGCATGCGCCGTGTGATCAAAACGAGACCTTAAGGAGATACCGCAGCGTCTCCGCGTGCTCGATAGTTGACCCGTTGAGCTCGGGTCAATGGGTCACGCGCTGGGGAGCGCAGACTCACGAGCGAGAGGACGGCCGGTCCGGTGTCAGGGGTGTCAGCGGGCCAGGCTTCTCTCATGTTTTCGTACCTGTGAACTCCTGAGGAGGCAGTCCATGCGCGGAGCCACGCGGGCCAAGTGGGTCGTCAGCGCCGCAGTCATAGCCCTCGCGGCCACCGCCTGTGGCGGCGGCGGGGACGACGGCGACGGCGACGGCGGCGACAGCGGCAAGCCCGACCCGAACGGCATCGTCCGCGCCTACTGGACGGACCCGCAGAACCCGATCGAGCCTGCCAACACCAATGAGGTGCAGGGCGGCAAGGTCCTCGACATGATCTTCACCAACCTCATGGAGTACGACCCCAAGACCGGTGAAGCCAAGAACGCCAACGCGGAGTCCATCACCACGACGGACCAGCAGACCTTCACCGTCAAGCTGAAGGCGGGCTGGAAGTTCGCGGACGGCACCCCGGTGACCGCCAAGTCCTACGTCGACGCGTGGAACTACGGCGCCCTGCTGGACAACAAGCAGATCGGTGCCTACTTCTTCTCCGACATCGAGGGCTACGACGACGTCCACCCGGCGGACGAGAAGTCCAAGCCGAAGGCCAAGACGATGTCCGGCCTGAAGGTCGTGGACGACACCACCTTCACGGTGAAGCTGAAGCAGAAGTTCTCGACCTGGCCCAAGCGCCTCGGCTACAAGGCGTACGCGCCCCTGCCGGAGAAGTTCTTCTCCGACCACGCGGGCTACCTCGCCAAGCCCTTCGGCAACGGTCCCTACAAGGTGGACTCGTACGAAAAGGGCAAGGGCATGAAGCTCAGCGTCAACGAGACCTACTCGGGCGGTGACAAGCCCAAGAACAACGGCGTGGAGCTGAAGGTCTACACCGACGGCACCACCGCGTACAGCGACCTCCAGGCCGGCAACCTCGACGTGCTCGACGGTCTGCCCGCCTCCTCGCTGACCAACGTCGAGACGGACCTGAGCGGCCGGTACATCAACCAGCCCGCGGGCATCATCCAGACCGTCGTCTTCCCGCTGTACAACAAGAACTGGGACCTCGACAAGACCCGCAAGGTCCGCCAGGGCATCTCCATGCTGATCGACCGCAAGTCGATCACGGAGAAGATCTTCGCCAACACCCGCACCCCGGCCAAGGACTACACCTCGCCGGTGCTGGGCGAGTCGGGCGGCTACTCGGACACCATCTGCGGTGAGTTCTGCGAGTACAACGTCGAGAAGGGCAAGCAGCTCATCGAGGAGGGCGGCGGCCTTCCGGGCGGCAAGCTGACGCTGACCTCGAACATCGACACCGGTTCGCACAAGGACTGGATGGACGCGGTCTGCAACCAGATCAACAACGCCCTCGGCAAGGACAAGTGCATCGTCAACACGGTGGGCACCTTCGCCGACTACCGCAACCAGATCCACGCGGACGAGATGACCGGTCTGTTCCGTGCCGGCTGGCAGATGGACTACCCGCTCATCGACAACTTCCTGACCCCGCTGTACAAGACCGGCGCCAGCTCCAATGACGGTTCGTACAGCAACGAGGACGTCGACAAGCTGATCGACCAGGCGAACGCCGAGCCGGACTACGCCAAGGCCATCCAGCTCTACCAGGACGCCGAGAAGAAGATCCTCAACGACATGCCGGCCATCCCGCTGTGGTACCAGAACGGCGACGCCGGCTACTCCGCGAAGGTCGACGGCGTGATGCTCGACCCGTTCAGCGTCCCGGTGTTCACCGAGATCTCGGTCAAGAAGTAAGGGCGGCGCGCCGCTCCCGGCTCCTTCGACGGGCCCGCGCGTAATCCGTAGCGTCCGACGAGGATCCGGGAGCCCCCGCCAACCGTTCCGCAGCACGTGGCAGCCGGTGGCCCACCGCGGCTACCGGCTGCCAGCCGTGCCGGACCCTCGAAGGAGTCCCCCATGGGGCGCTACGTCATCCGACGACTGCTCCAGATGGTTCCCGTGTTCTTCGGGACCACGTTCCTGATCTTTGTCATGGTCTACGCGCTCGGCGACCCCGTGGCCGCGCTCTTCGGTGACAGAGCCCCCGACCCGGCGACCGCCGCCCAGATCCGCCGAGACCTGGACCTCGACAAGCCCCTGTGGCAGCAGTACGTGCTGTACATGGGGAAGGTGTTCACCGGTGACTTCGGCAAGGCCTTCAACGGCCAGCCGGTCAGCGAACTGATGGCCAACGCTTTCCCGGTGACCATCCGCCTGACCATCGTCGCCATCACCATCGAGATCATCCTCGGCATCGGCCTCGGCCTGGTGAGCGGCCTGCGCCGCGGCCGCATCGTGGACACCAGCACCCTGGTCTTCACCCTGGTCGTGATCTCCGTCCCGACGTTCGTCACCGGCTACCTGGCCCAGTACTTCCTGGGCGTCAAATGGGGCTGGATGGATCCGGCCGTCTCGGCGGACGCGACGTTCAGCGAACTGCTCGTGCCCGGCTTCGTCCTCGCCGGCGTCTCCCTGGCCTATGTCACACGGCTGACCCGCACCTCGATCGCGGAGAACATGCGCGCCGACTACGTGCGCACCGCCGTGGCCAAGGGCCTGCCGCGCCGCCGGGTCGTGGGCGTGCACATGCTGCGGAACTCGCTCATCCCCGTGGTGACCTACCTCGGCGCGGACATCGGCAGCCTGATGGGCGGCGCCCTGGTCACCGAACGCATCTTCAACATCCAGGGCGTGGGCTACCAGCTCTGGAACGGCGTGCTGCGCCAGAACTCGCAGACGGTCGTCGGCTTCGTCACCATCCTGGTGCTCGTCTTCCTGCTCGCGAACCTGCTCGTGGACCTGATCTACGCCGTGCTCGACCCGAGGATCCGCTATGCCTGACCAGATCGAGAAGAATCCGATCGCCCCGGCGGGCCCGGCGGCGGACACCGTCCTGCTGGACGCGGACACGGCGCGCATCCCGGATGAGCGGGAGAAGCCGCGCAGCCTGTGGAACGACGCCTGGCGGGACCTGCGGCGCAACCCCGTCTTCATCATCTCCTCGCTGATCATCCTGTTCCTGCTCGTGGTGGCCATCTGGCCGGGACTGTTCACCTCGACCAGCCCGAACAAGTGCGATCTGATCAACTCCCGTGAGGGCGCCAAGTCCGGACACCCGTTCGGCTTCGACCTCCAGGGCTGCGACGTGTACGCGCGCACCGTCTACGGCGCGCGGGCCTCCATCCAGGTGGGCATCGGCGCCACCCTCGGCGTGGCGCTGATCGGCGGCATCCTCGGCGGCCTCGCCGGCTTCTTCGGCGGCTGGTGGGACGCGATCCTCTCCCGGATCACGGACATCTTCTTCGGCATCCCGATCATGCTGGGCGGCCTGGTGTTCCTGTCCGTGCTGAAGACCAAGTCGGTCTGGACCGTCATCGGGATCATCGCCGTGCTGGGCTGGCCGCCGCTGGCCCGTGTGGCGCGCGGCGCGGTGATCACCGTCAAACAGCAGGACTACGTCCAGGCGGCCCGCGCCCTCGGGGCGGGCGCCACCCGCATCATGCTGCGGCACGTGCTGCCGAACGCGGTCGCGCCCGTGATCGTCGTCGCGACGATCGCCCTGGGCACGTTCATCTCGCTCGAGGCGACGTTGTCGTACCTTGGTGTGGGACTGAAGCCTCCGACGGTGTCATGGGGAATCTCCATCTCCGAGGCGGCGAGGGAGTACCGCAACGCGCCGCACATGCTGCTGTACCCGGCCGGTGCGCTCAGCATCACGGTGCTGGCGTTCATCATGCTGGGTGACGCGGTCCGCGACGCCCTCGACCCGAAGCTGCGCTGAGAGGAGCGTCCGCCACCATGGCAACGATCAGCAAGACCGACTCCGCCCCGAGCGCGGACCGGGACGGGCACACGGGCCCGCTGCTGGAGGTCCGCGACCTCCATGTGGAGTTCCACACCCGCGACGGCGTGGCCAAGGCCGTCAACGGCGTGAACTACAGCGTCAGCGCGGGCGAGACCCTCGCGGTGCTCGGCGAGTCCGGCTCGGGCAAGTCCGTGACCGCCCAGGCGATCATGGGCATCCTCGACATGCCGCCCGGGCGGATCCCCAAGGGCGAGATCCTCTTCCGCGGCCAGGACATGCTGAAGATGTCCGCCGAGGAGCGCCGCAGGATCCGCGGCCGGAGGATCGCCATGATCTTCCAGGACGCCCTGTCCGCGCTCAACCCGGTGCTCAGCGTGGGCTACCAGCTCGGCGAGATGTTCCGGGTGCACCAGGGCCTGTCCAAGAAGCAGGCCAAGGACAAGGCCGTCGAGCTGATGGACCGGGTCCGCATCCCGGCGGCCAAGCAGCGGGTGGGCGACTTCCCGCACCAGTTCTCCGGTGGCATGCGCCAGCGCATCATGATCGCCATGGCGCTGGCCCTGGAGCCCGACCTGATCATCGCGGACGAGCCCACCACGGCGCTCGACGTGACGGTCCAGGCCCAGGTGATGGACCTGCTGGCCGAGCTCCAGCGCGAGTACCAGATGGGTCTGATCCTGATCACCCACGACCTCGGCGTGGTCGCCGACGTCGCGGACAAGATCGCGGTGATGTACGCGGGGCGGATCGTGGAGACCGCTCCCGTGCACGACATCTACAGCCGCCCCGCCCACCCCTACACCAAGGGCCTGCTGGAGTCGATCCCCCGGCTGGACCTCAAGGGCCGGGAGCTGTTCGCGATCAAGGGCCTGCCGCCCAACCTGCTGCGGATCCCGCCGGGGTGCGCGTTCAACCCCCGCTGCCCGCAGGCACAGGACATCTGCCGCTCGGAGATCCCGCCGCTGCACCCGGTGACCGAGCGCGACGGCACCGAGCTCCCCGGCCGCGGCAGCGCCTGCCACTTCTGGAAGGAGACCCTCGATGCCTGACCTGTCCAAGCCCGACGGCACGGTGGAGTCGGTCTCCGAGGAGGTGGCTCGGGTCGAGCAGGTCGCCGCGACGCCGGTGGAGCGGGGCGAGCCCATCCTGTCCGTCCGCAACCTGGTCAAGCACTTCCCGCTCAACCAGGGCATCCTGTTCAAGCGCCAGGTCGGCGCGGTCAAGGCCGTCGACGGGATCTCCTTCGACCTGTACCAGGGCGAGACCCTGGGCATCGTGGGCGAGTCCGGCTGCGGCAAGTCCACCGTCGCCAAGCTCCTGATGAACCTGGAGCGGGCCACGGCCGGGGAGATCCTGTACAAGGGCGAGGACATCACCCGGCTGTCGGGCCGCGCCCTGAAGGCCGTCCGCCGCAACATCCAGATGGTCTTCCAGGACCCGTACACCTCGCTCAACCCGCGCATGACGGTGGGCGACATCATCGGCGAGCCGTTCGACATCCACCCGGAGACGGCGCCGAAGGGCAGCAGGCGGGAGAAGGTCCAGGAGCTGCTGGACGTCGTCGGCCTGAACCCGGAGTACATCAACCGCTATCCGCACCAGTTCTCCGGCGGCCAGCGGCAGCGCATCGGGATCGCCCGCGGCCTGGCGCTGAACCCGGAGATCATCATCTGCGACGAGCCGGTCTCGGCGCTGGACGTCTCGGTGCAGGCGCAGGTGGTGAACCTGATGGAGAAGCTCCAGGACGAGTTCAACCTCTCCTACATGTTCATCGCCCACGACCTGTCGATCGTCCGGCACATCTCGGACCGGGTCGGCGTGATGTACCTGGGCAAGATGGTGGAGATCGGGACGGACACCCAGATCTACGACCACCCGACCCACCCCTACACCCAGGCCCTGCTGTCCGCGGTCCCCGTGCCGGACCCGTCGGCCCGGGACTCGCGCGAGCGGATCATCCTCTCGGGCGATGTGCCCAGCCCCGCGAACCCGCCGTCGGGCTGCCGGTTCCGCACCCGCTGCTGGAAGGCCCAGGACCGCTGCGCGGAGGAGATCCCGCTGCTGGCGGTGCCCGAGCGCTTCCGCGGCTCGGACTCCCCCGCGGCGCACGAGTCGGCGTGCCACTTCGCGGAGGAGAAGGACGTGGTGCACGCGTAGCCCGCGCCCAGGGCGCACCGCCGGGGCGGCCGGACCTTAGCTGGTCCGGCCGCCCCGTTCGGCTTTGCGGCCCAAGCGCACGTCAGCGCCCGCCGGTGGGCGGCCCGGCCGCGCCGGCGCGGCAGCGGGGGCGGCGCGGAGCGGTCCGCTGCCCTCGTCCGCGCCACGCGAACGGCTCAAGGGTCGTTGGGGATGAACAGACCGTGCGCCGGGGCCGCCGGGGTCCGGCGCGGGAGGACCACCTCCGGTGGGGGTGGGGTCCCGCGGCGGGCTCGGCGCTCGCGGTGCCGACGACGTCGTACCCGTACAACCGGTTCGCGGGTGATGCGCCCGTGTGAGGGAGGGCCGATGGGGCTGAGGAGCAACCCCACGTACCGTCAGCGCCGCTTCGGCGCGGAGGTGCGGAAGCTGCGTGAGCGGGCCGGGCTTTCGGTCGCGGAGGCGGCGCTGCGGATGGGCATGAAGCCCCCGCACCTGAGCAACATTGAGGCGGGCCGGACGAGCCTGTCGCCGGAGCGGCTGCGGACGCTGGCCGCGGCCGCGGGCGCCACGCCCCCCGCCCATGTGGACGCCCTGGTCGAGCTGGGCCAGGGCTCCGGCAAGGGGTGGTGGACCGAGTACCGCCAGGCCCTGAACGCTCCGCACCTGGACCTCGCGGAGCTGGAGGCCGGCGCGGCCCGGCTGCGCAGCTACGAGCTGCTGCTCATCCCCGGGCTGCTCCAGACCCTCGACTACGCCACGGCCGTGTACGAGGCCGGCTATGTGGAGGCGTCGCCCGAGGTGAAGGCGAACGCCGTCCGGTTCAGGATGGACCGCCAGAAGGTCCTCACCGGCGAGCGGCCCCCGCGCCTGCACGCGATCATCCACGAGGCGGCGCTGCGGGTGCGGTACGGCAAGCGGGACGTGATGCGGGACCAGCTCCTGCGGCTCATCGAGGTGTCCCGCCTGCCGAACGTGACCGTGCAGATCTTCCCGCTGGAGTCCGAGGGGCGGCCCGCGCTGGGCAGCCACGCGTTCATGCTGGTCGAACCGCCCGTGGTGGAATTGGGCACCGTGATCGTCGATCAGCTCGGCAGGAGCGACTTCCTCGGCGAGCCGCGGATGGTGCGGGAGTACGGCGAGTCCTTCGACACCCTCAGCCGGCTCGCCCTGCCCCCGGTGGACGTCGGCACCGCCTCCGCGACCGGCACGGGCAAGGACTCACTGGGGCTCCTCCAGCACATCCTCTACCTGTTGCTCTAGGAGACACCCCGCATGTCGGACCTCCGGTGGCAGAAGTCCACCTTCAGCTCCGCCGAGGCCACGAACTGTGTCGAAGTCACCGCCGCCCCCCGCGGTGCCGTCCACCTGAGGGAGAGCGACGCCCCCGGGACCGTGCTCACCGTCGGTCCCGCCGCCTTCGGGGCCCTGATACGCCACCTCAAGGCCGGGCCCGCGCCGCGGCGGCGAGGTCACCGCTCCGGCGGCGGCTCGCAGGTGACCGCCGGGGCCTTCACCATCCGGCCGCCGTAGGTGTTGTCGCCGGTGGAGTACCAGGAGCCGAGCTGGGCCCGCACCGGGGCGCAGTCCTCGCCCATGGTGACCCGGACCGGCACGGTCACGGGGTTGCCGGGCTGGAGGTCGGTGAAGGAGCAGTCCAGCAGATGGCGGTGGCGTTCGGGGGACGGGTACGGGCCCGCCAGGGGGTTGACGCACAGTCCGTGCGGGGAGGCCAGCTCGGAGCCGGGGGCGATGACGCCGAGGCGGGCGTTGCTGTCGCCGGGGTGATCGGTGCGGGTGACGGTGTAGTACAGGGTGGTGGTGGCGCCCCGGGGCACCGTGTGCGGTGACACCGTCACCCGGTGGGTCGGCGGCACCTTCGCGGCGGGCCCGGAGTCGTCCCTCGGCTCGTCCCGCAGGTCCGCCCCGACGCAGAGCAGGGCGGTGACGGCGGCCAGGACGATGGCCGGTGAGGTCGTCGGCTTCCGCATGGTCGCTTCCCTCCACGTACGTCGGGGCACAGCGACCTCCGTACCACCTGCGCGGCGCGCGGATGCCGGGGGCGGCCGGTTTTCCTCCGGTCAGCCCCCCGGCGGCGAGGCCGCGACGGACGCGTCGAGGAGCCCGGCGAGCTGGGCGCGGGCCCGGCCGAGGTCGGCGATGCGGGCGTCCAGACCGGCGAGCTGGGCGCGCAGGTGGCCGTGGACGCAGGCGTCGAGCGCGGTGCCGTCCCCGGTGAAGCAGGGCATCAGCTCGCGGATGACCCGGGTCGGCAGCCCGGCGGCGAGCAGGGTGCGGACGCGGGCGACGGTGTCGGGCGCGTCGTCCGCGTAGGCGCGGTGGCCGCCCTCGGTGCGCCGGGAGATGAGCAGGCCCTGCTCCTCGTAGTAGCGCAGCAGCCGGACGGCGACACCGGTGCGGCGGGACAGCTCCCCGATCCTCACGCGACCCCCTTCACGCGACCCCCTTCACACGGCCCCCCGTACGGCCGGCCTCATGTGACCCGCCTCACCCGGCGCCGACTTGAATCTCACATCCATGTGAGATCCTAGCGTGGTCGCCATGACGACGACACCAACCCCCCTGTCGCTGTACGGCTTCCTGCGCCCCAAGCCGGAGCGCGCCGACGAGGTCAGGCGCCTGCTGCACTCCCTGGTCGGGCCGAGCCGCGAGCACGAGGGCAATCTGGAGTACCACCTGCACGAGCACGACGACGGCCGGTTCTTCCTGTACGAGGTGTGGCGCTCGCAGGAGGACCTGGACCGGCACAACGCATACCCGCCCCTGCGCGCCTTCCTGGACGCCCTGCCCGAGTACCTGGCGGAACCCGTCGAGGGCTGGTTCGGCACGATGGTCAGCCCCTATCCGACGGGCGACGAGGCGTGGCGGCGTCCGGCGGCGGGCCGGTCCAGCTCCTCCAGGATCCGGTAGGCGTCCGTCAGCAGGGTGCCGTACAGCGGCCATTCGTCGGGTGCGGTCAGCTCCCGGTGCCGGGCGCGGGCGGTGAGCTCCCGGTAGCGGTCGCGGCCCGCCCGGACGGCGTCGCCCGGCTCGGCCCCGTCACGCTCGCCCGCGTCACGCCCGTCCCCGTCCCCGTCCCCGTCGCTGAACGCCCGGGCCGCGTCCGCCAGGAGGTCCGCGTAGGGGACGAGGAAGTCCTCGGCGAGGGCCGCCCAGTCCGCGTCGTTCGCCGCGTACGTCAGGCCGCGCACGATCGACTGCGCCTGGAACCCGACCCGCTCCAGGGTGCCGATCCGGCGGTGGTGCTCCGGCAGGGTGCGGTCGCCGCCCCTGAACACCCGCCTGGGGTTGAGCCGGGCGCTCTCCTCCCCGTCCGCCACGGTGCGGCGGGCCCGCCGGGCCACCTTCTCCACCCGCCGGGCCCGCCGCGCCCACTCGCGGGTGCGGTCCTCGCCGGGGGCGCCGTCGCGCAGTGTGGAGGCGATGTCGTGCAGCAGGCCGCAGACGGACGAGGACAGCTCGGCCACGGCCTCCCGGGCGCTGCGGTAGCGGGTCGGCGGCGGGAGGAGGACGTTCACGGCGAGCCCGCAGCCGAGGCCGATCCCCACGGCGGCCACCAGCCGCAGCACGTAGTGCGGCTCGCCCCCGCCGGAGTTGAACGCGAACAGGCTCGTGACGAGCACCTGGAGCCGCTGCGAGCCGTACACCGGCAGCCTGCTCGCCGCCAGGGCGCACACCGTCAGCACCGCCAGGCTCCACGGGTGCACCCCCGCGGCGGTGCCGAACGCCGCGGCCAGCGTCATGCCGACGGCCGCCGCGGCCCCGTACCGCAGCGCCTGCCGCACCGATCGGTACACCGTCGCCTGCATCGCCAGCAGGGCGGTGAAGGGAGCGAAGGTGGTGACGGGGTGCGGCAGCAGCGAGGAGGCGACCCACCAGGCCGCCACCACGGCCACCACCGTCTTGACCACCCACACGGCCCGCTCCCGCTCGGACCCGTCGTGCCGCACGGCCCGGCGCAGCCGCTCCGGGGCCGAGCGCAGGACCTCCTTGCCGTAAGTCGTCCACAACCGCATGCCCTTGCGGCTGCCCGTCCCGGCGGCGGTCCGAACGACTCGACCGCGTCCGGTTCGACCCGTTCCCCCGGTGCGCCCGGTGCCGCGCTCAGGCCCCCCGGTGCCGTTGGTAGTGCCGCGCCACGCGGGCCCGGTTGCCGCAGCGGGTGGGGGAGCACCAGCGGCGGCGGGGGTGGGCGGGCAGGAAGAGCATCACGCAGTCCTCCGCCTCGCACACCCGGACCCGGGTGACGGCCGGGTCGGCGAGCAGGTCCGCGGCGGCCTCGGCGAGGGCCGCGGCCAGCCGGGCGCCGGGGGTGCCGAAGCGGCGGGGGACGGCGGTCAGCACCTCGCCGGTCCAGGTCAGTTCGCGGACGGCGGGGGCGGCGCGCTGGGCGTCGTTGAGGGCGCGCAGGGCGGCGGCGGGCGGTGCCTCGCCCCGGCGGGCGCGGTCCAGGGCGGCGGCGGTGTGGCCGCGCACCGCGTGCACGGCGGCGAGGTCGTCCGCGGTGAGGCCGCCGAGGTCGCCCGGGGCGGGCAGGCGGTCCTGCTCCAGGGCCAGCCAGGCGCTCAGCAGGTCGGGGGTGGCGAGCAGGTCGGCCGCGCGGGGGCGGGTGTTGACCAGGTCCAGAGCGAGGGGCTCGCCGGTGAGGGGGACGGGGGCGCTCATGTCGCTAATGGTACTGGACGGGGTTGACGCGTTAGTTGGGCGGGCGGTACTACTAATGCGTCAGCAGATAGAGAATCCATTAGAAAGGCGTGGGCCCTGATGACCACGACCGCGTTCGCCCTGCCGCGCACCGTCCACCGCCACCTCGACGTCGACGGGGTGCGGGTCTTCTACCGCGACTCCGCCCCGGACCGCACGGACGCCCCGGTCCTGCTGCTCCTGCACGGCTTCCCGTCCGCCTCCCACCAGTTCCGCAGGCTCATCGACGCCCTCGGCGCCCGCTACCGGCTCATCGCCCCGGACTACCCCGGCTTCGGCCACACCGAGGTCCCGGAGGGGTTCACCCACGACTTCGACCGGCTCGCCGACGTCGTCGAGGGGTTCGTCGAGCGGCTCGGGCTGACCCGGTTCGTGGCGTACCTGTTCGACTTCGGCGCCCCCGTCGGGTTCCGGCTCGCCGAGCGCCACCCCGAGTGGTTCGCGGGCCTGGTGGTGCAGAACGGCAACGCCTACGAGGAGGGCCTTTCCGCGCAGGCCCGGGAGTTCATCGGCCTGCGCCCGCGGGACGAGGGCGCCGAGGCGACCGTCCGCGAGCTGCTGACCCTGCCCGCCACCCGCGCCCAGTACGAGGGTGGCACCGCCGACCCCGAGCTGGTCGCCCCCGACGGCTGGACCCTCGACCAGCACTTCCTGGACCTGCCCGGCCGCAAGGACGCCCAGGTGGCCCTGGCCTTCGACTACCACCGCAATGTGGAGCGGTACCCGGTGTGGCAGGAGTGGCTGCGGCGGCACACCCCGCCGACGCTGATCGCCTGGGGCCGCGGCGACCCGTTCTTCACCGAGGCCGGCGCCCGCGCCTACCTGCGCGACGTGCCCGACGCCGAACTGCACGTGCTGGACACGGGGCACTTCGCGCTGGAGGAGCGGCTCCCGGAGATCGCACCGCTCGTCGCGGGATTCCTCGACCGCGTGTGGTGAGGCCGCGCCCCCGTCCCACCACCCGCCCCCGCGGGGGCGCGTGGGAGGGCGGACAGGCCGACGGGCAGGCCGTACGGGTGGACTCGCCCCGCCGTCGCCCCCTTCCCCGCGGCCGTCCGCCCGCCCGGGTGCGAAGGTGGACGCCCCGCTCCTGACGTGCCGTGCAGCCCATCCCGGGAGGGAGTGCCCATGCGCGCCGCCACGCGCCGCACCCGGTGCCCCGTTGCCGCCGCGGCCGCCGTCCTCCTGCTGCCGCTCGCCGGCTGCGGCGGGGGCGCGGGGGCGGCGCCCGCCGGGATCGTGCGCGCCTCCTGGTCCGACCCGCAGAACTCCCTGGAGCCCGCCAACACCAACGAGGTGCAGGGCGCCAAGGTGCTCAACATGATCTTCCGGGGGCTGAAGCGGTACGACCCGGCCACCGGCGCCGCGACGGACCTGATGGCGCGCTCCGTCACCACGGACGACCAGCGGAACTTCACCGTGCGGATCAAGCCGGGGTGGCGGTTCACCGACGGCACGCCCGTGACCGCCAAAAGCTACGTGGACGCCTGGAACTACGGCGCCCTCGTCACCAACCGGCAGGTGAACGCCTACTTCTTCGGCTACATCGAGGGCTACCGCGAGGTCCACCCGGCGCGCGAGGGCGCCCGCCCGACCGCGCGGACCATGTCCGGCCTGAAGGTCGTGGACGACCACACCTTCACCGTCCGCCTCACCCAGCGGTTCTCCGGCTGGCCGCAGACCCTCGGCTACCCCGCGTTCTTCCCGCTGCCCGCCTCCTTCTTCACCCGCCACGCCGACTGGCTGGAGCGGCCCGTCGGCAACGGCCCCTACCGGGTGGCGTCCTACCGCAAGGGCCAGGTGATGAAGCTGCGCAGGTCGCCCGGCTACTCGGGCCCGGACGCGGCCCGCAACCAGGGTGTGGACCTGAAGGTGTACACCGACACCGAGACCGCCTACACCGACCTGCTCGCGGGCAACCTCGACGTGGTCGAGGACATCCCGGCCTCCCAGCTCGCCAACGTCCGGCACGACCTGGGCGACCGGTACGTCAACCAGCCCGCGGGGATCATCCAGACCCTGTCCTTCCCCATGTACCGAGACGACTGGGGCTCGGCCAGGGCCCGCAGGCTGCGCCTGGGCCTGTCCATGGCCATCAACCGGGAGCTGATCACCCGCACGATCTTCCACGGCACCCGCACCCCCGCCAGCGACTGGACCTCCCCGGTGCTGAAGGAGGCGGGCGGGTTCCGGCGCGGCGTGTGCGGCCAGGCGTGCGGGTACGACCCGGAGCGGGCCAGGCGGCTGATCCGGGAGGCGGGCGGGCTGCCCGGCGGCAGGGTCACCCTCACCTCGAACGTGGACACCGGCTCCCACCGCGTGTGGATGGACGCCGTCTGCCACAGCGTCAACAAGGCCCTGCGCGACGACCGGGCCTGCACCGTCCGCCCCGTCGGCACCTTCGCCGACTTCCGCAGGCGGGTCGCGGACCGCCGGATCGACGGGCTGTTCCGCACCGGCTGGCAGATGGACTACCCGCTGGCCCAGAACTTCCTCCAGCCCGTCTACTACACCGGCGCGTCCTCCAACGACACCGGCTACAGCAACCCCGCCTTCGACCGCCTGGTGGACCGGGCCAACGCCGCGGACGGCGACGCCGAGGCGGTCCGGCGGTTCGTCGCCGCCGAGCGGCTGCTCGCCCGGGACCTGCCGGCCGTCCCGCTGTGGTACCAGAACGGCAGCGCGGGCCACTCCGAGCGGGTGTCCGGGGTGCGGCTCGACCCGTTCAGCACCCCGGTGTACTCCGGCATCACGGTCTCCGCGTGACCGGCATGGGCCGCTACGTCGTCCGGCGGCTGCTCCAGATGGTGCCCGTGTTCGCCGGGACCACCTTCCTGATCTTCCTCATGGTCTACGCGCTCGGCGACCCGGTGGCCGCCCTGTTCGGCGACCGCGCGCCCGACCCCGCCACCGCCGCGCGGATCCGCGCCGAGCTGGGCCTGGACCGGCCCGTGTGGGAGCAGTACGCCCGCTACCTGGGCAGGATCCTCACCGGCGACTTCGGCACCGCCTTCAACGGGCAGCCGGTCACCGAGCTGATGGGCAGCGCGTTCCCGGTGACGGCCCGGCTGGCCCTGGTCGCGCTCGCCGTGGAGGCGGCCGCCGGGATCGCGCTCGGGGTGGCCGCGGGGCTGCGCCGGGGCAGGGGCGTGGACTCCGCGGTGCTGGCGCTCACCCTCGTCGTCGTCTCCGTGCCCACGTTCGTCAGCGGCTACCTGCTCCAGTACCTGCTCGGGGTGCGGTGGGAGCTGGTGCGGCCCGCGGTGTCCTCCGAGGCGGCGCTCGGCGAACTGCTGCTGCCCGGCACGGTGCTCGCGCTGGTCTCCCTCGCCTACGTCGCCCGGCTCACCCGCACCTCGATCGCCGAGAACCTGCGGGCCGACTACGTGCGCACCGCCGTCGCCAAGGGCCTGCCGCGCCGCCGGGTGATCACCCGGCACCTGCTGCGCAACTCCCTGGTGCCGGTGGTGACCTTCCTGGGCACGGACGTGGGCGCGCTGCTCGGAGGCGCCGTCGTCACCGAGCGGATCTTCAACATCCAGGGCGTCGGCTACCAGATCTACCAGGGCGTGGTGCGGCAGAACGCGCCGACGGTGGTCGGCTTCGTGACGATCCTGGTGCTGGTGTTCCTGCTGGCCAACCTGCTGGTGGACCTGCTGTACGCGGTGCTCGACCCGCGGATCAGGTACGGCTGAGGGGAGCGGGGATGTCCGAGGTGGAGGACCGGCGCGGCGGCGACGGCGTGGAGGTGGTCCCCGTCGTCCCGGCGGGCGGCGCGCCGCTTCCCGCGCCCGCGGCGGACGAGGCCGCGGCGGCGCCGTCGCGGTCGCCCCGCGGGCTGTGGGGCGACGCCTGGCGGGACCTGCGGGCCAACCCGGTGTTCGTGGTCTCCGCCGCGCTGATCGCCTTCCTGGTGTTCATCGCCCTGTGGCCGGACCTGGTCGCGCCGCGCAGCCCGTACGACTGCGACCTCGCCCGCTCCCGGGGCGGGCCCGCGCCCGGGCACTGGTTCGGCTTCGACAACCAGGGCTGCGACGTGTTCACCCGCACCGTGCACGGGGCGCGGGCGTCGGTGGCGGTCGGGGTGTGCGCGACCGCGGGGGTGGCGGTGCTCGGCGGCGCGCTCGGCGGGCTCGCCGGGTTCTTCGGCGGCTGGGCGGACGCGGTCCTGTCCCGGGTGACGGACGTCTTCTTCGGCATCCCCATCCTGCTCGGCGGCCTGGTGCTGCTGTCCGTCGTCACCTCGGGCTCGGTGTGGCCGGTGGTGGGCTTCATCGTGCTCCTCGGCTGGCCGCAGATCGCCAGGATCGCGCGCGGGGCGGTGATCACGGCCAAGCAGCAGGACTACGTGGTGGCCGCGCGGGCCCTGGGGGCGGGCAGCGCCCGGCTGCTGCTGCGGCACATCCTGCCCAACGCCGTCGCACCGGTGATCGTCGTGGCGACCGTCGCGCTGGGCACCTTCGTGGCGCTGGAGGCCACGCTCTCCTATCTGGGGGTGGGACTCAAACCGCCGACGGTGTCCTGGGGCATCGACATCTCCACCGCCTCCACCCTGGTGCGGGACGCGCCGCACATGCTGCTGTACCCGGCCGGGGCGCTGAGTGTGACGGTGCTCGCATTCATCATGCTGGGGGACGCGGTGCGGGACGCGCTCGACCCGAGGCTGCGGTGAGACGTCCGAGGGGCGGGGTCGGACACCGTGGTGAGACGCCGGTGCGGCGGGGCCGCGGCGGGGGAGCCGCGGTGAGGGGCGGGCGGGGGCGGCCGCCAGGGGCCCCTCCGGCAGTGGCGAGGGCCTGACCTGCGGTGACGCGCCAACCGATCGTTGATCCTCATGTGTGATCAGGTTCTTTAACGTCGGCGCAACTTGGTCGTCGCATCACCGATATACGAACGCGCCATGCTGATCAGCGTACGGCCGTGCGGGTGCCGTCTGGCCGGCCGGAGCGGGAACGCTCCGGCCGGCCTTTGTCGTTCGTGCCTATCCCTCTTTGCGGAGGGGTATGCCAGGACTAGCGTGGGGGAGCGCTGATCGATGGGGGCGGTGGGGGATATGACTCAGGCACTTGTTCTGTCACGCGGAGCACGGGCGGCGGCCGCCGTGCTCTGCCTCGCCCTCGCCGCGTTCCCGGGCGCCGCGCTCGTCCGGGACCTCGGCGAGAACGGCCCGGAGGACACCTTCTGGGCGTGGGCCTACGGCGGCATGGGCTTCACCGGCGTCCAGGTCACCTCGCTCGCCGACGTCCAACTGCTCGTGCTCAGCCTCGCCGGGATCGCCGTCTGCCGCACCGCCGCCGCCACCGCGTACCTGGCCGTCGTGGGCGTCCTGACCGTCGTGCTGCGCGTGGTGCCCCTGTTCGCCCTGCTGACCGCCGAGCGCTACGACGGGATCTGGGAGGTCGGCTTCGGCAAGTGGGCCATCGCCGTGGCCGCCTCGGGCGTCGTGCTGGGCCTCGCGCTGCTGGTCACCCTGGCCGCGGGGCGCAGGCCCGCGCCGCCCGGGCCCGCCCACGACGCGATGGACGGCCCGCCCGCCCAGCCCCTGCCCGTGGCCGGGGCGCTGGCCCTGCTGCTGCTCGGCGTCTGCGCGCTGGCGGTCGCGGGCTGGGAGATCTACTGGTTCACGGAGATGGAGTGGCGCGGCTACGAGCGCATGCTCAACGGCGACGGCACGGTGCGCGTCCCCGGTGAGCCCCCGGCCGCGGTGTACGCCTGGACGCTGTTCGCGCTGTTCGGGATCGCCGCGCTGATGGCCGGGGCACGGGCCGGCGCCGCCCGGGCCGCCGGTCTCGCCGCGGGCTGGCTGCTGCTCGCCATCGGCGTGCTCGACCTGGCCGTCTACATCGACAACGAGCTGCTGTTCGAGTTCGACCGGATGTCCGACGCCGGGGCGGCCGAGCAGCTCACCGACCTGTTCAAGCTGGTCGCCGGGTTCACCGTGCTGCTGCTGCTCGCCCCGCCGGGACGGCCCGCCGGCGCCCCCGCCCCCGGCCCGGGGCCGTGGACCCCGCCGCCGCCCGTGGCGGGCTGGCCGGGCCCCTCCCCGCAGCCGTCCCACGCGCCGCAGCCGTCCTACGCGCCGCAGCCGTCCTACGCCCCCCAGTCGGGGTACGGCGACCCCGGCTACGCCTCCCGGCCCGGCTACGGGTACCCCCCGCAGCCGGGCCCGGCCCCGCAGTCCGCGCCGCCCCCGCCGCCCCATCCTCCCCACGGCGGCTACGGGCCCCCGCCGGGGGACGGACGTCAGGGGTGGTGAGCCATGCCGCCGTTACGCCGCCCCAGCGGGCCAGGGCCCCGGCGGGCAGCCGTACTACGCACCCTCGCCCTGCTCCCGCCCGGTGCCCTGCTCCGGCCCGGTGCCCGGCGGCGGGAGCAGCCCCAGGGACTCCCGCAGGAACGCCACCTGGAGCAGCAGCAGGTTCTCCGCCACCTGCTCCTGCGGCGTCATGTGCGTGACCCCGGACAGCGGCAGCACCTGGTGCGGGCGGCCCGCGGCCAGCAGCGCCGAGGACAGGCGCAGGGTGTGCGCGGCCACCACGTTGTCGTCCGCGAGGCCGTGAATGATCATCAGCGGGCGGTGGGTGTCCGCGGCGCCGGACAGGCCGTCGTCGGTGACCAGCGAGTTGGCCGCGTACACCGCGGGCCGCTCGTCCGGGTGGCCCAGGTAGCGCTCGGTGTAGTGGGTGTCGTACAGGCGCCAGTCGGTGACCGGCGCCCCCGCGACGCCCGCGTGGAAGACGTCGGGGCGGCGCAGCACCGCGAGCGCCGCCAGATACCCGCCGTACGACCAGCCGCGGATCGCCACCCGCGACAGGTCGAGCGGGAAGCGCCCGGCCAGCGCGTGCAGCGCCGCCACCTGGTCGTCCAGGGTGACGCCCGCGAAGTCCCCGGCGATCGCCTTCTCCCAGGCGGGCGAGTACCCGGGCGTGCCCCGGCCGTCCGCCACCACCACCGCGAAGCCCTGGTCCGCGAACCACTGCGAGGTCAGGTGCGCGTTGTGGGCGGCCACCACGCGGGCCGCGTGCGGGCCCCCGTAGGGGTCCATCAGCACCGGCAGCGGCCCGTCGCCCTCGCGGTACCCGGTGGGCAGCAGCACCGCGCAGGGCAGGTGCCGCTCGCCCGCGCGCAGCAGCACCGGACGGGCCCTCAGCACCGGCTCGTCGGCGTACGAGGCCACGCGCGCCAGCGGCACGGCCTCGTCCTCCAGCCGCACCACCTCCGCGAGCGCGCCCGGCCGATCCAGGCCCGTGCTCACCAGCACGGTCACCCCGGCCCCGCCCCGCACGGCGGACACCACGCCCGCGTCCGGGTCCCCGACCCGCTCCACGGTCCAGGCCCGCGGCCCCCGGTACCACGCCCGGTACACCCCGACCCGGCCCGGGCCCAGGCCCTCCCCGGCGCGCACCGCCCGCTCCCCGTCGGAGGCGGAGAACAGCACGTCCTCCTCGCCGACGTCGAGCACGGCGCGAACGTGGAGCGAGGGGATCGTCACAACCTTGTCCCCTACGGCGAGTACGCGCGCGCCGGCCTCGTCGCAGATCCGCACCAGCCGCCCGTCCGGGGTCCACGCGGGCACGCCGAGGAAGATCTCCACCCACGTCGTATCCTGCTCGGCGTGCAGCGGAAGGGTCCGGCCCGTTTCGGTGTCCACGGAGAGGATGAGCTGGCTGTGCTGGTCACGCGCCTGCACCAGGAGGATGGGCGGCCGGCCCGCGCTCCAGTGCACCGACGCCAGGTACGGGTAGCGCACCCGGTCCCACACCACCGGCACCCGGCTGCCGTCCAGGCCCACCAGCGCGAGCGTGACCTCGGCGTTCGGGGTCCCGGCGGCCGGATACGCGGTCTGCTCGGGGGCGCTGCCGGGGTTGGCCGGGTCGGAGATCCACCAGCGGCGCACGGGGGAGTCGTCCACGTGCGCGGCGAGCAGCCGGTCGCTGTCGGGCGACCACCAGTACCCGCGGCTGCGGTACATCTCCTCCGCCGCGATGAACTCGGCCAGGCCCCAGGTGCCGCCGTCCTCGGGCTCGGCCACGGCGGTGTCGCCGGTGCCGTCGGCCGCCACGACCCGCAGCGCGCCCTGTGCGACATAGGCCACACGGCGCCCGTCGGGAGAGGGCCGAGGGTCCACGACGGGTCCGGGGACGGGCAGTTCCCCGGCGGTCCCGGCGCGCAGCTCGGCGACGAACAAACGACCCGAAAGGGTGAAGGCGGCCAGCTCCACGGCGCTGTCCGTGGCGTACCCGACGATCCCCGCCGAGCCTTCCCGGCTGCGCTCGCGCCGGGCCCGCTCCTCCGGGGAGAGCTCCTCGCGAGCGCCGCCGAGGAGGGCGGTGGCGTCCGCGGCGACACGCTCGGCGGGCCCGCCGTCCCCGGGGTCCGCGAGGTCGAGCAGCCACAGCAGATTCGCCCGGTCCGTGCCCGAGCGGGAGCGCAGGAAGACCACGCGCTCGCCGTCGGGCGAGACGGTGAAGGACCGGGGCGCGCCCAGCGTGAACCGCTGGGTCCTGGCGAGTTGCCGAGGGAACGAGAGCTGGGAGGTCATGTGCCGAGCCTACGCAGCCGGTTACGAAAGGATGTGCGCCCCCGCATGCTTCGATGCACCGGCATATTCCGCCACCCCCCAAGCGATCTCCCGCTTACGATCTGGGGTATGAAGCCCGCGATGCCCCGCGCCGACCACATGTCCAGGAGGTGAGCCGTGGCACTGTCCATCTCGGCGGTGGTGCTGCTGTTGGTCATTGTGTTCCTGCTGATCAAGAAGTCAGGACTCAACACGGGGCATGCCATCGTCTGCATCCTGCTGGGCTTCTACCTGGCCAGCTCCTCGGTGGCGCCCACCATCAACGACTTCAACAACAACGTCGCCGACATGATCGGTGACATCAACTTCTGACGGCGCGCTCCGCCCGGGACGGCCGGCCGGGCGCGCGGGTCCGCGCTCGCGCCCTCGCGGGGAAGCCTCTCCCCGCGGGGGCGGCGGCCTTCGCGCCCCCGGCGCCGGGCTCCGGCGGGTCCCGAGGGCGGAGCCTCCGGCGGAGGCCGGCGGGCCGAGCCCCCCGGCCTCCGGGGCAACCCCTTCGGCCGGACCGGCCAGGTCCGGCCTCCGTGCCGCAGCGTAGCCTTTGGGCATGAGCGAACTGCCGGCCCGGCGTCTCCTCCTGGTGCACGCGCACCCGGACGACGAGTCCATCGGCAACGGGGCCACGATGGCCAGGTACGCCGCCGAGGGGGCGCACGTCACGCTGGTGACGTGCACCCTGGGCGAGGAGGGCGAGGTCATCCCGCCCGGCCTGGCGCACCTGGCCGCCGACCGGGACGACGCCCTCGGCCCGTACCGCGCCGGTGAGCTGGCCGCCGCCATGCGGGAGCTCGGCGTCACCGACCACCGCCTGCTCGGCGGCCCGGGACGCTACCGGGACTCCGGGATGATGGGCACACCGCAGAACGAGCGCGCGGGCTCCCTGTGGCGCACCCGCGTGGAGGACGCCGTCCCCGAGCTGGTCGCGGTGGTGCGCGAGGTGCGGCCGCAGGTGCTGGTCACCTACGGGCCGGACGGCGGCTACGGCCACCCCGACCACATCCGCGCCCACCAGCTCGCCATGCGCGCCGCCGAGCTGGCCGCCGACCCCGGCCACCGCCCCGACCTCGGGCCGGCGCACCACGTGGCCAAGGTCTACTGGAACTGCGTGCCCCGCCCCCACCTGGCGGAGGGCCTGGCCCGGCTGCGGGCGGCCGGGGCGCCCTTCCCCGCCGTGGCCGGCGTCGAGGACGTGCCGAGCGTGGTGGAGGAGCGGGAGGTGACCGCGGTCGTGGACGGCACGGCGTACGCCGCCCGCAAGGCGGCGGCGATGCGGGCGCACGCCACCCAGATCACCGTCGCCGACGCCGGCGGGCAGCCCTGCTTCGCGCTCTCCAACGACCTGGCCCAGCCGCTGTTCGCCCGCGAGTTCTACCATCTGGCGCGCGGGGAGCGGGGCTCGGACGCGATCGAGGACGACCTGTTCGCCGGGGTGGGGGAGTGAGCGCGATGACGAACAAGGCGGCCGTGCGCGGCGGGTCCCGGCCCACCCCTCCGGCGGCTCCCCCGGGCGGCCGGGGCCCGCGCGTCGCGGCGTACGTGCTGCTCGCGGTGCTCGGGGTGCTGGTGGCGGGGGCCGGGGCGCTGGTGCAGGAGGGCTGGTTCCCGTTCGGGCTGCTGCTGGCGCTGCTGGCCTCCGGGGCCCTGTTCTACGGCGGCACCACGCTCACCCGGACCCGCGCGGGCGCGGTGGTGCCCGCCGCCGCGTGGATGGTCACCGTCATCTATCTGACGATCAGTCGTCCCGAGGGTGACCAGATGTTCACCGCCACCCTGGGACCGTATGTCTTCCTGCTGGTCGGCGCGCTGACGGGCGTGATGTCCGCCACGTTGCCCCAACTCCCCCCGCACGGCGGGGACAAGGGCGGCGCGGGGCGGCCCTGAACGGCGTTCGCCGCGATCAGCCCGGCGTTCGCCGGGGGCGCGGCCGGGGCAAAGCGCCAGGAACCGGGACCGAACCCGTCCTATGGGTTTCGGGCCACGTGCGCCCGCCGCCCAGTAAGGTGGTGCGCGCAACCCGGCCGGGCGCGCCGCCCCGCGGCGCACCGCATCCGCCCCGCGAACGCCCGCGAGGACGCCGGGCTGCGACCGGCGAGCCGCCCGATGTTTGCCGACAGGGCGGAGAAGCGAACCGGGAGAACCTGCATTGAGTCGTGAAACTGACAGTGCGCCATACCCTCAGGACGGGCGGGGCGGCGGTGCCTCGTACCCGTCGGGGACGCCGCCCTACGGCACCCCGAGCACCCCGGCCGCTCCGCCCGCCGCTGAGGACTCCGCTCCGGAGGAGCCCAGAACCGAGACCACGCTGACCACCCGGGTCCGCATCAACATCCCCGGCTCCCGGCCGATCCCCCCCGTGGTCGTCCGCAAGCCGGTGAGCGAGGCCGCGGGCGAGGAGGCCGCGGCCGCCGAGGACACCGCGTCCGGCGGCGCGCCCACCCCGGCGTGGGAGCCTCCCGCGGCCGCCGGTGAGCAGGCGCCGGCCGAGCCCAGCCGCCCGACCACGGCGGGCAAGGCCACCAGCGACTGGTTCGCGCCCCGCAAGCCGCCGCGCGCGGGCCGGGAGGGCGCGGGCGAGACGACCGGGCAGCACCGGGTGCCGCAGCAGGCGCAGACCGCCGCCGCGTACCCCCCGCCGCCGGGCGCCGGCGCCGCGGGGCAGGAGGGGCAGGCGTCCCCCTTCCCGCGCCAGGCGTCCCAGCAGACCGCCGAGCGGACGGCCGCCCTGCCCACCGTCCCCTACGCGGACGGCTCCGGGACCGGGAACCACGACCCCGGCGGCTACGACGACGGCTACGACACCGGCAGCCATGACATCGGCAGCCATGACACGGGCAGCCACGACCTGGGCGGCTACCAGACCGGCGGCTACGACGGCGGCCACGACACCGGCAGCCACGACATCGGCGGGCTCGCCGGGGGCACCGGCGGCCCGGGCCACGACCCCGGCGGCTTCACCGCGCCGGCGCCCGGCGGCGGCGCGGGACCGTTCCCCACCGGCGCCTCCCCCGAGCACGGCGGGCGGGACGACAGCGAGTCCCAGGCGTTCCCCAGCTACCGGCCCCCGGCCGGCGGGCCCGTGGTGCCGCCCGCGCCCGGCGCCGACACGCCCGCGGGCGGCGGGCCCCGGCCCTCGGGGCCGACGGCGGGTCCCGCGAGCGGCGACGCGCTGCCGCTGCCGCCGCGCCGCGGCACCGACCAGCAGCCGCTGACCACCGCCCCGCCGGGACAGCCCGCCGGCTACCGGCCCCTGGGCGTGGAGGGCAAGAGCGACACGCTGGTCAACGGGATCCCCGCGGTCCCGCCGCCGGGCCCGCGCGTCCCCCAGCAGTCCGGGGGCGGCGGCAAGGAGGAGGACTACGACTTCCGGGACGACGCGGCCCCCAAGCCGCGCGGCCGCTCCAAGCTGGTGCTGCTCGCCGGCGGCCTGGTGGCCGCCGCCGCCGCGGTCTACGGCGTCGGCCTGGTCATGGACCACGCCCAGGTGCCGAAGAACACCACCGTGCTCGGCGTGGACATCGGCGGCAAGAGCAAGCAGGACGCGGTGGACGCGCTGGACGCCGGCCTGGGCAAGCGCGTCACCGCGCCGCTGACGCTCCAGATCGGCGAGGAGAAGACCCGGCTCCAGCCGCGGGTCGCGGGCCTGGGCATCGACACCGAGTCCACCGTGCGCAAGGTCGCGCACCGCGACTACAACCCGGTGTCGGTGGTGGGCTCCCTGTTCGGCACCGAGCGCACCGCGGAGGCGGAGTTCCTCATCGACGAGGAGAAGCTGCGCGCCTCCCTGGAGACCCTGGCCGCCGCCGAGGGCAGCGACGGCCGCGAGGGCATGGTGAAGTTCGTGGCCGGGGAGCCCGTCGGCGTGCCCGGCAAGACCGGTCTCGCGCTGGACGTGGACCGGGCGGTGCAGCAGGTGCGGCAGGCGTACCTGGACCGGGCCGCGACCGGCCAGGACCGGGTGGTCACCCTGGAGCGCACCCGCCAGGAGCCGAAGGTCACCCAGGCCGAGATCGACCGGGCGATCGAGGAGTTCGGCGAGCCCGCGATGTCGGGGCCCGTGGTGGTCCAGGCCGGGGGCATCGAGGTCACCTTCAGCCCCACGGGCTCGCTCAGCGAGATCCTGACCATGCGGGCCGGGGGCGACGGGAAGCTCCAGCCGCACTTCGACCTCGAGGTGCTGGAGCGCTGGTACGGCAGCTCGTTCGACGGCCTCCAGGTGGACCACGGCGGCAGCGTCGGGCCGATCACCCCCCGGGACGTGGCGGCCACCATGCTCCCGCTGCTGAAGGAGACCGACCCGGCCGCCCGGGTCGGCAGCATGGAAGTGGTGCAGTAGGCGCACCGTCCAGCGGCGCCTCCCACGAAGCGCGCAGCCGCGGCACGGCCCCGGAGCCCTCAGGTGCTCCGGGGCCGTGCGCGATTCGGCCAAAGATGGCATCGCCCGGCCGAGGTTGATATTTCGAACGGCCTTGCGCGGTGGTCGTTTTTCGGCCATAACTCGTGCGGAGGTCGAGGCCGGGCACAGCTTGCCACCAGCATGGATCGAGTTCGACTCGCGGTCGCGGGAACGGGCGTTCGTTCGCCGTGCTCAGCCCGGTGGCATGTGCCGACCGCTCCGTGCGGCCGCGGCGGATTGGCCGAATGCCCGTCATCCGGCGGCGCGCGGCAGCCGGCGACGGGCAGGAGGCGGGGGCGCGACCGGCACGGGGATACATGATGGTTCTGACGGCACACCTGATGTCAACGGCAGGCGAGTTGACCCGGGTGCTCGGGGGACGCGCGGAGGGGTTGGCGAGTGGAACGGGGACGGGGCGGGCACGAGGAGGTCCGCGAGGCCGAACCGGTGGTGCCCCCACCGCTCGGCCCCGCGCGGCGAGGAGAGCGGAGGCTGTGGCTCGTCAGATTGTGCTGGACCCTGGTCTACCTGCCCTACTTGGGCATCGCGGTCCACGGCCTGGCGTTCCGCCATCATCCGCCGGGTGAGCGGGCCCTGGGCTGGGCGGGCCTCGCGGTGTTCGTCGCCGCCTATCTGACGCTGGTGCTCTCGGCCCGCCCCGGCGTGCGCTGCCGCCCTCGGCAGTGGGTGGCGCTCGGGTTGGTGTTCGCGCTGTCCGCCGCGCTGACGGTGCTGCTGGGCGACGCCGGCCTGGTGCTCTTCGTGTACGTGGCGGTGAGCTGCGGGGCGCTGCTGCCGATGCGCTGGGCGATGGCGGCGGTGCCGCTGGTCACGCTGACGATGGCCGGTACGGGGCTGGCCACGGACGCGGACCGGGAGATCGTGCTCGTGCTGTCGTTCCCCGCGGCGCTCGGCGGCGCCACCATGATCGGCGTGCAGTTGATGATGCAGACGGTGCGGGAGCTGCGCGAGGCCCGGGAGGCGATCGCGCACCTGGCCGCCAGCCGGGAGCGGATGCGGCTCGCCCGCGACCTGCACGACCTGCTCGGCCAGTCGCTGTCGCTGGTCACCCTCAAGAGCGAGCTGGCCAGGCGGCTGCTGCCGGAGCGGCCGGAGGACGCCGCCAAGCAGGTCACCGACATCGAACGGGTCAGCAGGCAGGCGCTGGTGGACGTGCGGGCGGCGGTGAGCGGGTTCCGGCGGCCGACCCTCGCCACCGAGATCGCGGGGGCGCGCACGGCGCTGCGCACGGCGCAGATCGAGGCGCGCATCGACCCGGTGCTCACGGAGGGGCGGACCGGGCTCGGGCCGGAGGAGGAGAGCGCGCTGGCGTGGGCGCTGCGGGAGGCGGTGACCAACGTGGTGCGGCACAGCAGGGCCCGGCGCTGCGACATCACCTTCGGCGAGCTGCGGGAGGCGCAGGCGCGCCTGGTGTACCTGGAGATCACCGACGACGGCCGCGGCCCCCGACTCGACCGCGCCCACCCCCCGGGCAACGGCCTGACCGGCCTGGCGGAACGCCTCATCCTCTCGGGCGGCCGCCTGGAGACCGGCCCGGGGGAGAAGGGGCGGGGGTTCAGGGTGCGAGCTGTGGTGCCCGCGTGGGGTGAACGTTCCACCTCGAATGGAGAGCCCCACGCGTTGGAACGGTAGGCGCCGTGAACGTACCGCGCCGTGGGAGTCGGGCCTCACGTCTTGCGAGCAGAGCCACGGCCGCGGAGCTCGCTGCTCCTCTTGAGAGCAGGGCTCCCTCCTCCCTTGCGGGGGACGTCCCCGTCCCGACCCCCTGAGAGCAGCCCACCCCGCCCCGCGCACCCCCACGCCCCCCTTCACCCCAATCCGCCCCTCACCCCCCGAACCGCCGGTACTGGTACCCGTGGTGCACCGTGAACCCCAGGCTGCCGTACAGGGCCAGGGCCGCCGCGTTGTCCGCCTCCACCTGGAGGTAGGCGGTGCCCGCGCCCTCCCGGTACGCCTGCCGGGCCAGCGCCGCCATCACCGCGCGGGCCAGCCCCCGCCGCCGGTGCCCCGGCGCGACCTCCACCGCGGCGAACCCGGCCCACCGCCCGTCCACCACCAGCCGCCCGATCGCCGCCGGGGGCCGCCCCGGCTCCTCGTCCGGCACGGCGGCGAACCACACCGAGGGCCCGCCGAGCAGCACCGCGTCCGCGCTCTCCCCGGTCCTGCGGTACCGCGCCCGCCACTCCTCGCCGGGCTCCCGCGCGAGCTCCACCCGCTCCACGGGCCCGCCCGCCGCGGCCACCGGCGGCATCGGCGCCGTCATCACCAGCGTGTCCGCCTCGGCCGTCCAGCCCCGCGCGGCGAGGTCGTCCGCCAGGCCGGGCCCGGTGGGCACCTGGAGGTACGGGGGCAGCCCGCGCGCGGTGTACCAGTCCACGACCCGCGCCAGCGCCTCGTCCAGCGGCAGCCCGGGGTCGCCGGCCGCGAGCGCGGAGTTGGCCCGCCTGGTGAACCCCGCGGCGGCGCGCAGCAGCCACGTCCCCAGGGGTTCGGTCTCCGTCGGGGGCCAGCCGCGCGACGCGATGAGCTGGAGCTCGGCTGGAGAGGTACTGGAGGCTCCGCGGCCTCGAGCCGGCGTACCGGGAACGGTCTTGCCCGCGACGAGCGCGTGCTCCGAGACTCTTACGGTCTCGCCCGTACGCCGGGTGACGACGAGCACGCCATTTGTCCACGAAGTGAGATCTCCGACGACGTCCCCGAGTACGGGCCGGCCGTCGACGATCTCCAGCACACGGCGCAGCGATACACGTCTGCCCACGTCAGAGGGGGTAATCCGTACTTCGAGCCGTCCCCCCAGAGCGAAATTACCCGTCATGGGTGCCCCTCCTGTTCGTGTGACGCCGTGGAACCGCGATACTAGGGGCGGGCATCGACGACGCCGCGCTCCCGCGCGATAAGAGCCCACCGAGGAGGAACGACAGCGTGACCTACGTCATCGCGCAGCCTTGTGTTGACGTCAAGGACAAGGCGTGCATCGAGGAGTGCCCCGTCGATTGCATCTACGAGGGCGCCAGGGCTTTGTACATCCACCCCGACGAGTGCGTGGACTGCGGGGCCTGTGAGCCGGTCTGCCCGGTCGAGGCCATCTTCTACGAGGACGACGTCCCGGAGGAGTGGAAGGACTACTACAAGGCGAACGTCGAGTTCTTCGACGAGCTCGGCTCGCCGGGCGGCGCCTCGAAGCTCGGCCTGATCGAACGCGACCACCCCTTCGTCGCCGCCCTGCCGCCGCAGAACCAGGACTGAGCAGGACCAGGACTGAGGAGAGCGGCAGGACACGAACGGCGCCGGACACGCGGTACCGCCACTCGCGGCACCGCGGGCGGCGCCGGGCGGACAGCGTCACCGGCCGTGCCGGTCCCGCACGGCCGCGCACTTCGCGCGGGCCGTGACGGGGCCGGCACGGCCGCGCTCCGAACCCCCGCGGGCCGCTCCACTGCGGCAGCACCACCCGAAAGCAGCGCACCGTGCCCCACCCCTTCCCCCTGAACGACTCGCCGCGCTCACGGCTCCCCGAGTTCCCCTGGGACCGGCTGGAGCCGTACAAGGCGGCCGCAGCCGGGCACGGCGGCGGCATCGTGGACCTCTCGGTGGGCACCCCGGTCGACCCGGTGCCCGACCTGGTGCGCCGGGCCCTGGCCGAGGCGGCCGACAGCCCCGGCTACCCGCTCACCCACGGCACGCCCGCGCTGCGGGAGGCGGCGGCCGACTGGCTGCGCACCCGTCTGGGCGTCACCGGCGCCGACCCGGCCGCGGTGCTGCCGACGATCGGCTCCAAGGAGCTCGTCGCCTGGCTGCCCACCCTGCTCGGCCTCGGCCCCGGTGACCGGGTCGCCTTCCCGCGGCTGGCCTACCCGACCTACGAGGTGGGCGCCCGGCTGGCCCGGGCGGAGGCGGTGGCCTACGACGACCCGCGCGAGCTCGACCCGGCGCGACTGCGGCTGCTGTGGCTGAACAGCCCCTCCAACCCCACCGGCCGGGTGATCGGCGCGGACGACCTGCGGGGGATCGTGGCCTGGGCCCGCGAGCACGGGGTGCTGGTGGTCTCCGACGAGTGCTACGTGGAGCTGGGCTGGGAGGCGGAGCCCGTCTCGGTGCTGGAGCCGACGGTGTGCGCTGGCTCGCACGAGGGGCTGCTCGCCGTGCACTCGCTGTCCAAGCGGTCCAACCTCGCCGGGTACCGGGCGGGGTTCGTCAGCGGTGACGCGGCGGTGGTGCGGGAGCTGCTGGAGGTCCGCAAGCACGCCGGGATGATGGTCCCGGCGCCGGTGCAGGCCGCGCTGACCGCCGCGCTCGGCGACAGCGAGCACGTGGGCGAGCAGAAGGAGCGCTACCGGCGGCGCAGGTCCGCGCTGCGGGAGGCGTTCGAGGGCGCCGGCTTCCGGATCGAGCACTCGGAGGCGAGCCTGTACCTGTGGGCCACGCGGGACGAGCCGTGCTGGGACACCGTCGCCGAGCTGTCCGAGCTCGGCATCCTGGTGGCCCCCGGCGAGTTCTACGGCCCGGCGGGGCGGAGCCATGTGCGGGTGGCGTTCACCGCGACGGACGAGCGGGTGGACGAGGCGGTGCGGCGGCTGGGCGCCTGAGCACCGTCCGGTGACGGCCCGGGGCCCCGGGGAGCCGCGCTCCCCGGGGCCCCGGCGCGTCCGCGACGGTGTGCCGGGCTCAGCCGAACAGGCCGGTGCCCTGGAGGGGCAGGCCCTTGGCCAGGGCGTCCAGGCGAAGGGTGTCGCCCTCGGTGCCGAGCACCTCGGCGCCGCGGCCCTCGGCCCTGTTGCTGGCGGCGGCGTCGGCCGGGGCCTGCCGGGTGGTGGGCTTCACCGCGGGGGCGGACTTGCCGACCTTGCCCGCCTTCCCTGCCTTGCCCGCCTTCGGCGTCTGCGCCTGCGGCTGCTCGGGCTGGGTGCCCCGGGCGGCGCCCTGGACGTCCTTGACCGTCTCGGCGGTGCCGCCCACCAGCTTCCCGGCGTTGCCCGCGGTCTCGCCCACGCCCTTGGCAGTCTGCCCGATCGCGGAGCCCACGGCCTTCTGGAGCGCGGGGACGGCCGGCAGGGCGGTCTTGCTGACGGAGCCGACGGTCCTGCCCGCCGCGGGCACCGTGGTGCCGATGGCCCGGGAGCCCGTCTTGCCGATGGCCTCGGTGCTGTTCCGCGAGGCGGTGTCCAGCTTGTTGCCGAGGTCCACCAGGTCGGGCTGGGTGAGCCCGCCCGGCTTGGCGGCGAGCGGCAGCTCCGCCGCCGAGGCGGCGCCCGCCGCGCCGGCCACCGGAACAGCACCCGCGGCGACGAGCAGGGCGGCCCTGGCGATACGACGCGTGAGAGGGAGGGACATGTTGCTCCTAGATGCGGAGAGAGGTCATGAGGCGTCCGCCGGGCGGACGCCGTGACTACCGCGCGACGCCGGAGAAGGTTGCGGCCGAATCGAGTAAAGATTTGGTAATGCGCGGCGTTTCTCTGTTCATACAACTGGTCGTAAGAAAAATCCCCGGAAGGAATTCCCTCCGGATGTCCGTCCGGTTTCCCCGCCGCGGGGAAACCGGCCCACATCACCGCGCGGCGCGACGAAATCCCAGGTGGGAGCGGGCCGGCCACGCGCCCCGTCCCCGGCCCCCGGCGGCGCCAAGGGCTAACCGCCGACGACCACCGTCACGCCGCCCGCGCCGTCCCCGCTGTCCGCGCCGCCCGGCGCGTTCCCGCCGGAATTCCGCCGCCAGCCGTCGCCGGATTCCTCCACCGCCCACTCGCGGTCCCCGTACCGCACGCCCGCGATGTTCAGCTCCTTCGCGTGGGCCACCGCCCAGTGCGCCAGGGCCCACCCGCGCCGCCCGTCCGCGGCGCCCCCCTCCCGAGGGGCGAACCGCAGCACCCGGCCCTCGTGCCGCCCCGGCGCCACCGTCTTCGCGAACGCCCGCCCCACCCGGTCGGCCACCCGCGCCGCGTCCCCGGCGCCGCCGCCCGTCGTCAGCGTGCACCGCAGCCCGCCCGCCGACCGGCCGGTCACCGCGGCGGCCAGCACCGCGGCCTCGGGCTCGTGCTTGGCGTACGCCTGCGGGAAGCCGCTGCGCTGCACCCGCTGCGCGGCCACGGTCAGCGGCAGCCGCGAGTAGCCGGGCACCTTCTCCAGCGCCTCGTAGAACTCGTGCGCGGAGTACACCGGGTCCATGATCTGCTCCGGCGTGCCCCAGCCCTGCGAGGGCCGCTGCTGGAACAGGCCGAGCGAGTCCCGGTCCCCGTGCCGGATGTTCTCCAGGCGCGACTCCTGCATGGCCGTGGCCAGGGCGATCGTCACCGCGCGCTCGGGCAGCCCGCGGGCCTGGGCGACGGCGGCGATGGTCGCGGCGCTGGCCGCCTGCTCCACGGACACCTCCACCCGCTGCTCGCCGACGGTCGCGGAGCAGCCCTCGGACGGGGGCGCGGTCAGATGCCGGACCAGCAGGTAGGCGCCGACTCCGAGCAGTGCCAGCAGCGCCGCCGCGGTGCGCAGCGACCGCCGTGCTCCGCCGGGGCGCCCCGGCCGGTGGGATGACGACTGCGGCGGGGACGTGGGCACGCACACACGGTACTGGCCCCCGCCGCCGCGTGTTCGAACAAGTCCCGGACGAGTCAGGCCCCCGTCCGGGACGCCGGTAGTCTGCGGGGCATGGACGCTCCCGTGCTCGACCTGTCCCTCGACGCCGCGGCCCTCACCGCCGCCCTGGTGGACATCCCCTCCGTCAGCGGCGGGGAGCGGGCGCTCGCCGACGCCGTGGAGACGGCCCTGCGGCCCCTGCCCCACCTGGCCGTGGACCGGTACGGGAACAACGTGGTCGCCCGCACCCGCCTCGGCCGGGCCGAGCGCGTGGTGCTCGCCGGGCACCTGGACACCGTGCCCATCGCGGACAACCTGCCCTCCCGCCTGGCGGACGGGCTGCTGTACGGGTGCGGCACCTGCGACATGAAGTCGGGCGTGGCCGTGCAGTTGCGCATCGCCGCCACCGTCCCCGAGCCCAACCGCGACATCACGTTCGTCTTCTACGACAACGAGGAGGTCGCCGCCCACCTCAACGGCCTCGGCCGCCTCGCCGAGGCCCACCCCGACTGGCTGGCCGCCGACTTCGCCGTGCTGCTGGAGCCCTCCGACGCCCAGGTCGAGGGCGGCTGCCAGGGCACGCTGCGCGCGCATGTGCGGACGGCCGGCCGCCGCGCCCACTCGGCCCGCTCCTGGACCGGCGAGAACGCCATCCACGGCGCGGCGCCCGTGCTGGCCAGGCTCGCCGAGTACCGGCCGCGGCGGGTGGTCATCGACGGCCTGGAGTACCGCGAGGGGCTGAACGCCGTGCGGATCGAGGGCGGGGTGGCCGGGAACGTCATCCCGGACGCCTGCGTCGTCACCGTCAACCACCGCTTCGCCCCCGACCGCGGCGTCGAGCAGGCGTTCGCCCACGTCCGCGAGGTCTTCGACGGCTACGAGGTCGAGCTCGACGACGCCGCCCCGGGCGCCCTGCCCGGCCTGTCCCACCCGGCCGCCGCCGCGTTCGTCGCCGCCACCGGCGGGCAGGCGCGCGCCAAGTACGGCTGGACCGACGTCTCCCGCTTCTCCGCGCTGGGCGTCCCCGCGGTCAACTTCGGTCCCGGCGACCCCAACTACGCGCACAAGCAGGACGAACACGTGCGGGTGTCGTCGGTCCTGGAGACCGAGAAGCGCCTGCGGGAGTGGTTGACCGCCTGAGCCGTACGGCGGTGCGTACCCTGCATTGCATGGATGAGCGGGTGAGCAAGGGCGAAGAGGCGGCACGGGAGACGGAACGGGAAACGGCGGGGGAGAACGGCTCCCCCGCACGGGACCGGGGAGGCAGGGGCAGGACCGGCGCCAACACATGGCCCGAGCGGCGGCTCGGCCCCGTGGTCAAGCGGCGCTCCCAGGTCGAGACCAGCACCACCGACCAGCGGCTGCTGGACACGCAGGGCCCCTCCGACTGGGTCCACGAGGACCCGTGGCGGGTGATGCGGATCCAGTCCGAGTTCGTGGAGGGCTTCGGCGCCCTCGCCGAGCTCGGGCCGGCGATCAGCGTCTTCGGCTCCGCCCGCACCCCCAGGGACTCGCCCGAGTACGAGGCCGGCGTGCGGATCGGCCGAGGGCTCGTCGAGGCCGGCTACGCCGTGATCACCGGCGGCGGCCCCGGCGCGATGGAGGCGGCCAACCGGGGCGCCTACGAGGCGGGCGGCGTCTCCGTCGGGCTCGGCATCGAGCTGCCCTTCGAGCAGGGCCTCAACGAGTACGTCGACATCGGCGTGAACTTCCGCTACTTCTTCGTCCGCAAGACGATGTTCGTGAAGTACGCCCAGGGGTTCGTGGTCCTGCCCGGCGGCTTCGGCACCATGGACGAGCTGTTCGAGGCGCTCACGCTGGTGCAGACCCGCAAGGTCACCCGCTTCCCGATCGTGCTGTTCGGCAGCGCCTACTGGCAGGGCCTGCGCGACTGGCTGCTGGACTCGGTGGTCGGCCAGGGCAAGGCCAGCTCGCACGACCTGCACCTGCTGCACGTCACCGACGACGTGGACGAGGCGATCGCGCTGGTGTGCAAGGAGCGGTGACGGCGCGGCGCGCGGCCGGGCGGGCCCGCGGCTAGGCGAGCCCGCGGCGGGCCACGGCGGGCGGGCGGTCCCCGCGGATGGCGGCGACCATGTCCAGCACCTGCCGGGTCTCGGCGACCTCGTGCACCCGGTACACCCGGGCGCCGAGCCACGCCGAGACCGCCGTCGTCGCCAGCGTGCCCAGCAGCCGCTCCTTCACCGGGCGGTCCAGGGTCTCGCCGACGAAGTCCTTGTTCGACAGGGACACCAGCACCGGCCAGCCGGTGTCGGTCATCTCCGCCAGGCGGCGGGTGGCCTCCAGCGAGTGCCGGGTGTTCTTGCCGAAGTCGTGCCCCGGGTCGATGAGGATGCCGTCGCGGCGCACCCCGAGCGCCGCCGCCCGCTCGGCCAGGCCCACGGTGACCCGCAGGATGTCCGCCATCACGTCCTCGTACACCACCCGGTGCGGCCGGGTCCTGGGCTCGGCCCCGCCCGCGTGGGTGCACACCAGGCCCGCCCCGTGCCGCGCCGCCACCTCGGCCAGGCGCGGGTCCACGCCGCCCCACGCGTCGTTGAGCAGGTCGGCGCCGGCCTCGCACACGGCCTCGGCCACCTCGTGCCGCCAGGTGTCCACGCTGATCACCACCTCCGGGTGGCGCCTGCGCACCTCGGCGACGAACCCGGCCGTCCGCGCGATCTCCTCCCGCGCGCTCACCTCGGCCCCCGGGCCCGCCTTCACCCCGCCGATGTCCACGATGGCGGCGCCCTCGGCCACCACCTGCTCCACCCTGGCCAGCGCGGCGTCGTCGGCGAACGTGGCGCCCCGGTCGTAGAAGGAGTCGGGCGTGCGGTTCACGATCGCCATGATCACCAGCTCTCGCTCGCCGAACTCGCGCCGTCCCAGCCGCAGTGCCACGAAACCTCCTCGCCCGTACCGAACCGCACCCACCGGCGCGCGGACCCGCCCTCGGATCACAGCAGATCGTGGCACGATCGGGGCGGGAGTCCCCGCCCGCCCCGCCCGGCGCGGGCCGGGCGCGCCGGTCACTGGTTGGGAGAGTGCGCGTTGTTCTGGTTCATGCTCGTCGCCCTGGCGGCCGTGGTCGCCGCCGTGGCCCTGCTCGTGCTCGGCCCGGGCGGCGGGCTGCCCGAGGCCGAGCCGGAGCGCCCGGTGTACCCGCTGCCCCCCGACCGGCCGGTGAACCGGGTGGACCTGGACACCCTGCGGCTGCCGATGGCGCTGCGCGGCTACCGGATGGCCGACGTGGACGACGTGCTCGACCGGGTCGCCGCCGAGCTGGCCATGCGGGACCAGCGGATCGCCGAGCTGGAGGCCCTGCTGGCGGCCGGGGCGGCGGCGCCCGCACCGGCCGCGCAGCAGCCGCCCGCCCCCGGCGGCGCTCCCGCCGGCCGTCCCGCGCCCGCCGGTCACGAGGAGAACGGCCACCGCGGGGACGGGGGAGGGCGATGACCGGCGCCGCCCCCGGCCCCGACGGGCTGGCCCGCTGCCCGTGGGGGAACTCCGCCGACGACTACGCGCTCTACCACGACACCGAGTGGGGCCGCCCGGTCCACGGCGACGACGCCCTGTTCGAGCGGGTGTGCCTGGAGGCGTTCCAGTCCGGCCTGTCGTGGATCACGATCCTGCGGCGCCGCGAGGGCTTCCGGGCCGCCTTCCGCGGCTTCGCCATGGCCGAGGTGGCGCGCTTCACCGACCGGGAGGTGGCCGCGCTGCTGACCGACACGCGCATCATCCGCAACCGGGCCAAGATCGAGGCGGCCGTCTCCAACGCCCGGGCGGCGCTGGGACTGCCGGACGGCCTGGACGCGCTGGTGTGGTCCTTCGCGCCCGAGGGGCGGCGGCCGGTGCCGCGCACCCTGGCCGACGTGCCCGCCACCACACCGGAGTCCGCGGCGCTGGCCAAGGAGCTCAAGCGCCACGGCTTCCGGTTCGTCGGGCCGACCACCGCCTACGCGCTGATGCAGGCGTGCGGCCTGGTGGACGACCACCTCGCGGACTGCCACGTCCGGCGGGCGGGCGGCACCGCGGCGGCTCAGCGCCCGCGGTAGACCGGCTTCTCCTTGCGCAGGAACGCCTCCACCGCCCGGCCGTGGTCCTCGGAGGTGCCCGCGCGGGTCTGCAACTCGTCCTCCTTCGCCAGGGTCTCCACCAGGGAGTGGGACGCCCCGTGGGCGAGCGACTCCTTGATCGCTGCGTAGGCGACGGTGGGCCCCTCGGCCAGGGAGCGGGCCAGCTCGGCGGCCTCGGCGGCGAGGCGGTCGGCGGGCACCACCCGGTTGGCGAGACCGAGCGCCAGCGCCTCCTCCGCCCGGACCGTCCGCGGGAACATCAGCAGCTCGGTGGCGCGCGCGTGCCCCACCAGGCGGGGCAGCGTCCAGGAGGCGCCGGAGTCCGCGGTGAGCGCCACGCCCGCGAAGGAGGTGTTGAACGAGGCGGTGTCCGCGAGCAGCCGCAGGTCGCAGGCGAACGCCAGGGACGCGCCCGCCCCCGCGGCGACCCCGTTCACGGCCGCGACGACCGGCTTGGGCATGGTGGCGATCGTGGTGATCAGCGGGTTGTAGTGCTCGCGGACGGTGGTCCACACCTCGCTGGGGCCGTGCGGGTCGGTGCGGGCCGCCTCCAGCGCGGCGACGTGCTCCTTCAGGTCCTGGCCCACGCAGAACGCCCGTCCGGCGCCGGTGATCAGCACGGCGCGCACCGCGGGGTCCCCGGCCGCCTGCGCCACCGCGTCGCGCAGGGCGACCTTCGTCGCGGTGTCGAGCGAGTTCATCGCGTCGGGGCGGTTGAGGGTGATCGTCGCGAGTGAGTCGGCGGACTCGTAGAGCACCGTGTCGGCCATGGAGGGTCCTCCCGGTGGGGTGGATGGTTTCGAACAGCATGCCGGAGATCACTGTCCGCCGCTGCCCCGCCGCAACCGGGCGGCCTCCCCGGATTGAGTGGGTTTGCGCTGGCGAGTTGCCGAACTGAAGCAGACCGATGTTGGTCATGGAGTCCGCGGATGCGGGATAATGGTGGTGAACCAATGTGTTCGAGTCCGGTCGTGATCATGCCTCCGGGCGGCGATGAGCTGGTTTCAGGAAGGGGAACGAGCATGGCGGCCATGAAGCCGCGGACGGGTGATGGCCCGCTCGAGGTCACCAAGGAGGGGCGGGGCATCGTCATGCGCGTTCCGCTCGAGGGCGGCGGGCGGCTCGTCGTCGAACTGTCGGCGGACGAGGCCGACGCGCTCGGTGAGGCGCTGAAGAAGGCCTGCGGCTGAGCCGCGCGCGGCGCCCCGCGACCCCACGCGAAACCCCGGTGAGGCCCCCTGACGAGGGGGACACCGGGGTTTGGTCTTCTCCGGGGCCGGTGCGCGGGGGTCGGGGGCGGCGACGCGGCCCCGCCCGGCGGGCCCTGCTTCTGTCCCCCGACCGTTCCCGCCCCGGCGTCCCTGGCCGGTCAGTCCCGCTTCACCGCGCACAGCAGGCCGTCGCCCGTCGGCAGGAGGGCGGGCACCAGGGCGTCGCTCTCGTGGATGGCCAGCACCAGCTCCCGCAGGGCCTTCAGGTCGGGGCCGTGGTGGGCGGCGTCCAGGGCGCGGCCCTCCGCGAAGACGCCCTCGAAGCACACCAGCCCCGCCGGTCGCAGCAGCCGCAACGATTCCGCCAGGTACTCCGGGTACTCGCTGCGGTCGCCGTCGCAGAAGACGAGGTCGTACCCGCCGTCCGCGAGCCGCGGCAGCACCTCCAGCGCCCGGCCCGGGATGAAGCGGGCCCGGTTGGCGGCGAAGCCCGACGCGGCGAACGCCTGCTTGGCGAGCTGCTGCCGGTCCGGCTCGGTGTCCACGGTGGTCAGCACGCCGTCCGGGCGCATCCCGTGCAGCAGGTGGATCCCCGACACCCCGAAACCGGTACCGATCTCCGCGACGGCCTTGGCGTCCACGGCGGCGGCGAGCAGACGCAGGGCCGCGCCCGTGCCGGGGGAGACCGCCCGTATGCCTGCCTCCCTGGCACGGCTGCGGGCGATGGCCAGCGCGTCGATCTCCTCGACGTACCCCTCGGCGAACGCCCAGCTCGCCTGCCGGTTGCGGGTAATGGCCCTCTCCTGTCGCTTCCGTGGTGGATGGTGCCGCCGAGGGCGGCGGCCCCTGCCCGGCGACTGTATCGACTATGGCGGGAACCCGTGGGGGCGACCGGGCGTTGACGCAGGTGGGGCCGGGGACGGGGCCCCGCGTCCAGTGAGTTCGGCGGGCCCGGCGGACGGCCGGGTCTTTTATCCGGAGCTAACGGGTGAGGCGGATATGGTAGGGGCTCTACTTGAGACCAGAGCCGAAAGGCTCGGAGCCCACAGGGGAGGTGCGGCTGCGAAGGGTGACCTCGAGGCGGCGCTGCTCCTCGACTGGTCGGCCGTCGAGCCGAGATCCGTGAACGACACCGCTGACGGTCCCCGCGACCACGAAGCCACCGGCCGGTCGGCCGGGGCGCCCGCCCTGGCGACCTTCGACACCGACGCCGCTGCCCAGGGCTGGACGCCGCCCTCGTGGGAGGAGATCGTCAGCACGCACAGCGCGCGGGTGTACCGCCTGGCCTACCGCCTGACCGGCAACCAGCACGACGCCGAGGACCTCACGCAGGAGGTCTTCGTGCGAGTGTTCCGCTCGCTGTCCACCTACACGCCCGGCACCTTCGAGGGCTGGCTGCACCGCATCACCACCAATCTGTTCCTGGACATGGTCCGGCGCCGCCAGCGGATACGTTTCGACGCCCTCGCCGACGACGCCGCCGAGCGGCTGCCCAGCCGCGAGCCGTCCCCGGCCCAGCACTTCCACGACAGCCACTTCGACGCGGACGTGCAGCAGGCCCTGGACACCCTCGCGCCCGAGTTCCGCGCCGCGGTCGTGCTGTGCGACATCGAGGGCCTGTCCTACGAGGAGATAGCCGCCACCCTCGGGGTGAAGCTGGGCACCGTGCGCAGCCGCATCCACCGCGGCCGCTCCCACCTGCGGGCCGCGTTGCGGCACCGCGCCCCGGCCTCGCGCGAGTCCGAGTCCGACCTGGCCGCCGCGGGCGCGGAAGCCGGTGAGGCCACTCGGCGGGGAAGATCGTGAGCGGTAGGGGAGCCGGCGCGTGGAAGGATTCCCCGTCCGGGCCGCCGGCGCGCCGTGCGGCGGGGCTCGGCAGGGCCGCCGCCCCGCTGCCCGAGCCCGCCCCCACGCCGGCCGAGCAGCACCTCGGTGACCGGCTCGCCGCCCTGGTGGACGGCGAGCTCGGGCACGACGCCCGGGAGCGGGTGCTGGCCCACCTGGCCACCTGTGACGAGTGCCGGCGCGAGGCCGACGAGCAGCGCCGGGTGAAGGAGACGCTGACCGCGGCGGCCACCGCGGCGCCCGGCCCCTCGGCCGGGCTGCTGGCGCGCCTCCAGGCCCTGCCCGGCGTCGACCGGGACGGGGGGGACGGCCCCGGGCCCTTCGGCACCGACCCGTTCCCCGGCCTCGGCATGCTCGCCGGGCGGTCCCCGCTGGACCCGCCGGAGCGGTCGCCGCTCGGCCCGGCCCCGCTGCCCGGCCTGGAGCGGCAGGGCCTGGAGCGGCAGGGCACGGGCTTCCGGATCCACGAGTTCGCCAAGGCCGCGCGCCCGGCCGCGCCGGCCGCCACCCGCGCCGTCGCGCACCGGGGGCGGCGCCTCGCCTTCGCCGCCGCGGGCGCGTTCTCCATGGCCGCGGTGGCGCTCGGCGGCGCCCTGTCGGTGGAGGAGGCCCCGCAGGCGGGCCGGGAGGAACCGGGCAGCTCCGTGGCCCCGATGGCGGGCACCGGCCAGGAGATCCTGCTGCCGGGCCGCCACGGCGGGGGGAACGGGCTGCTCCAGGTGTCCGAGAGCGGCCCGCCGCTGCTGGTGGACGCCATGGCCACCGTGTCGTACCTGCCGGCGCGCAAGACCGGTCGGCTGCTGCTGCCGAGCGGCAGGCCGCTGCCCACGGCGACCCCGCCGTCGGCGGGCCCCCCGTCGGTCGGCCCCTCCGCCGCGACCCCGTTCGTACAGCGGACGCCGACACTGGCCGCGGAGCCGAACCAGGTGCCGTAGCCGGTGCCTGCGGTCGTGCCGCCCTCCGGGCTGCCTTATGCGCCGCGCCCGCGGGCTGGTTGAATCCGTCAGGGGTTCGACAGGTGCCCGCGGGCCGCGGGCGCGGTTGAGTGCAGCAGGGGAGCGGACATGTTCGAGGGGAAGGCCGCGCGGCCGAAGTGGTGGAGCCGGCCGGAAGGCGCGGGGGCGCCCGGCGCCGCGTCCTGGACCGGATCCCACGACGACCCGCCGCCCGCGGCGCCGGGGAGCGCGGAGCCGGTGACCCCGGTCGCCGCGGGCGAGCCCTGGTCCGACGGGCCGCCGCGGGACGGGGCGGCGCAGCCCCCGGCCCCGGGCGAGCCCCCCACCGCGGAGCCGGCCGCCGCCGAGGACGCCGCCGCGGGGCGGCCCGGCCCGGCGGAGCCGGCCACGCCAGGGGACCCGGCCCCGGAGCAGCCCGCGGAGGAGCGGCCCTCCACCGAGCTGCCCACCACCGAGCTGCCCGCCGCCCGGCCGGAGGACGCCCGCGCGGAGGACGCCCACCCGGAGGGCGTCCAGCCCGAGGACGCCCGGCCCGGCGCGGGCACCGGCGCCCCGTACCCGTCCTCGCCCGGTGACACCGTCCCGCGCTTCCGCCCCGACCCGTACGGCACCCCGCCCTACGGCGGCCCCGGCCCGTGGGCGCCCGCGCCCCCCGTGCAACGCCCCACGCTGCACACCCACCCCCAGCTCGCCCTGCCGCCCCAAGGCCCGCCGCCCCACCAGCCCCAGCCCCACCAGACCCCGCCCCACCCGGCCCCGCGGCCCGCGGGCGCCCGGCCAGCCGGCCCCCCGCCCGCGGGCCCCGCGCCCGCCGGGCCCCCGCTGCCGTACGCCCCCTGGCAGCGCCCCGCCCTGTGGGCGCAGGCCACCAGGCCCGCGCCCGCCAAGCGGCGCCGCGGCCCGCGGCTGGCCGCCGCCGCGGTGCTCATCGCCCTCGTCGCCGGGATCGCCGGCGGCGGCATCGGCGCGCTCGCGGCGGACGACGACGGCGGGTCCGACGTGGAGTTCGCCCAGGCCCCGCCGGACGCGGTCGCCGAGCGGGCCCCGGACAGCGTCGCCGGGATCGCCTCCGCCACCCTGCCCGGCGTCGTCTACATCCATGTGCGCGGCGACGGCCGGGAGAGCACCGGCACCGGCTTCGTCCTCGACACCTCCGGCCACATCCTCACCAACAACCACGTGGTGGAGTCCGCCGAGGACGGCGGCGAGGTGGACGTCACCTTCAACGACGGCGAGGTCGCGGACGCCCGCATAGTCGGCGGCGACTCCGGCTACGACCTGGCGGTGCTGAAGGTGGACGGGGTGACCGACCTCCACCCGCTGCGGCTCGGCGACTCCGACGCGGTGCAGGTCGGCGACCCGGTGGTGGCCATCGGCGCGCCGTACGACCTGGAGGGCACGGTCACCTCGGGGATCATCAGCGCCAAGGACCGCCCGATCACCGCGGGCGGCGAGGAGGGCAGCGACATCTCCTACGTCAACGCCCTCCAGACCGACGCCCCGATCAACCCCGGCAACTCCGGCGGCCCCCTGGTCAACACCAAGGGCCAGGTCATCGGCATCAACAGCGCCATCCGCTCCGCCGACACCGGCTTCGGCCCGGACGGCCAGGGCGGCAGCATCGGCCTGGGCTTCGCCATACCGGTGAACCAGGGCAAGCGGGTCGCCGAGGAGCTCATCAACACCGGCCACGCCACCCACCCGATCATCGGCGTGCAGCTCGACACCCGCTACCGGGGCGAAGGAGCCCGGGTCTCCGACGAATCCGCGGACGCCGAGCCGGTCACCCCGGGCGGCCCCGCCGCCAGGGCGGGCATCGAGCCCGGCGACGTGATCACCGAGGTGGACGGGGAGCCGATCCGCGCCGGGGAGGAACTGATCGTCCGGATCCGCAGCCGCGAACCGGGCGACACCATGGACCTGACCGTGGTCCGCGACGGCCGGGAACGGCAGGTGCGCGTCACCCTGGGCAGTGCCACGGGGGACTGACCGGGGCCCGGCCCTGCGGTTACTGTTGTTGCCGGTACGTCTCCGATCCGCCGTCGCGTACCCGACCGGGTCCGACTTTCGCCAGCACGCCAAGGAGCTGCACGGTGTTCTTCGACATAGGGCCCCTCGAGCTGCTCGCGCTCGTGATCATCGGTGTGCTCGTCTTCGGCCCGGACAAACTGCCGAAGGTGATCCAGGACGTCTCCCGCTTCATACGGAAGATCCGCGAGTTCTCCGACAGCGCCAAGGAGGACATCCGCAAGGAGCTGGGGCCCGAGTTCAAGGACTTCGAGTTCGAGGACCTCAACCCCCGCACCTTCATCCGCAAGAACCTGCTGGACAACGACGACCTGGGGCTGAAGGAGATCCGCAACGGATTCGACTTCACCGACCTCAAGGAGGACCTGTCCCTGGCCTCCGACCGGTCCGAGTCGGGCACCCGGCCCAGCCTGACCAAGGGCGGCTCCGCCACCTCCGCGGGCGGCGCCGCCGGATCGGGCGGCGCGGCCCCCGACCTGGCCAAGCGCGACCGCCTGGAACCCGACGAGCGCCCGCCCTTCGACGCCGACGCGACCTGAGGCAGCGCCCCGCGGCGGGGCGGACGGCGGCGGCCACCCGGCGCGGGGCCGCCGCCGCGCACCGCTCCGGGCGCCGCCTGCCGCCCTCCCGCCGCCGCGTCCCACGGGACCCGTCCTGACGGGGAACGCGTGCGCGGTCGCTATCCTCCGATTGTCCCCGGCTGCCCGGATGTCCACTGCTCGGGGAGCAAGGTGGTCCAGGATGGGCAGGATGGGACGGTCGGCTCGTTCGACGCCGACGCGAATCGGTTACCGAGGAGGCGCCACTCACATGGAGACCGCGAGTCGTGCGGGGTCACATTCCACTCCCCTGGAGGCGGAGGGGACTTCGGACGAGCCCCGTCTCGACGGCTACCTCATGGCGGCGTTCCCCTGGTACGGCCTTGACGAGACCTACCAGGGGCGCCGCTGGCTGATGCGGGTCGGCCGGAACGCGGACGGCACCGTGGAGCACGGCTCCGTCGGCCACGGCGACGAGCCCACCAGGCACCTGGAGGCCTACGACACCAGACGCTTCGCCGTCGTCGTGACCGTGGCGCGCCGCCCGGTGCGCCGCAGCGCCGACGGCACCGGGATGCTGGAGGCCACCTCAGTGTCCTCCGCCGCCTGGCTCGCCGGGTCCGGGCTGCTGTCGTGCACCTGGCCCGCCCAGATGGACCGCTCCCTGCGGCAGGACTGGATGGAGCAGCAGACCGCGATCGCCTGGGAGCTCGCCGACGACGTCGGCGGCCAGGGCTGGTCGAAGCTCACCCTGCCGGTGGACGGGGAGCCCACGTCGTTCCACTACCGGGAATCCGAGTACGGCTGGGTGCTGGCGGGCGACGCGGGCACCGTCCACCTGGGCGCGTACGGGCGCGGCATGAGCGCGTACAGCCTGGGCTTCTCCGTCGTCAAGGACATCACCACCTACCGCCACTGACACCCGCACGGGCACCCGGCGGCCCGGCCCCCCGCCCGGGCCCACCGGCGACGGACACATGGGCGGGCGCACCCCGAGGCCCCCGGCCGGCCCACTCCGGGTCCGGGCCCTGGCTGGAGGCGGCGCCCCCGAGGTCGCGGCTGGAGGTCAACCCCACAGGCCCCCGGCTGGAGGGCCGCACCCCGAGGCCCCGGGCCGGCCGCATCCCGAGGCCCGGCCCGTGTCCGTGCACCCGGACTGAGGCCGACCATTCACGGGCCCACCCCGGGCCCCGGCCGGCCCGGCCGCACCCCGAGGCCCCGCCCCGTGTCCGTGCACCCGGACTCAGGCCGACCATTCACGGGCCAACCCCGGACCGGCCCAGCGACCCGGAGCACCCCAGCCCTTGGGGTGGTGGGCGGGGCGACGGGCGGGCGGGCGGGGCGACGGGCGGGCGGGTGGGGCGACGGGCGGGCGGGCTAGAACTTGTTGCGAGGAGTGAGGCCCAGGGACATGCCTGACAGGCCGCGGGCGCGGCCGCCCAGCTTGCCCGCGATGGAGCGCAGCGCGGAGCCCGCGGGGGAGGCCGGGTCGGTCAGCACCACGGGCCGTCCCTCGTCGCCGCCCTCGCGCAGCCGCACGTCGATCGGGATGGCGCCGAGCACCGGCACGTTGGTGCCGGTCGTCCTGGTCAGGCCCTCGGCGACCCGCTGCCCGCCGCCGGTGCCGAACACGTCCACCATCTCCCCGCAGTGCGGGCACGGCATGCCGGACATGTTCTCCACCACGCCGACGATCTTCTGGTGGGTCTGCACCGCGATGCTGCCCGCCCGCTCGGCGACCTCCGCCGCCGCCTGCTGCGGGGTGGTCACCACCAGGATCTCCGCGTTGGGCACCAACTGCGCCACCGAGATCGCGATGTCACCTGTGCCCGGCGGCAGGTCGAGCAGCAGCACGTCCAGGTCGCCCCAGAACACGTCGGCGAGGAACTGCTGGAGCGCGCGGTGCAGCATCGGGCCCCGCCACACCACCGGCGTGTTGCCCGGCGTGAACATCCCGATGGAGATCACCTTCACGCCGTTCGCGGACGGCGGCATGATCATGTTCTCGACCTGGGTGGGCAGGCCGTCCACGCCCAGCATGCGCGGCACGGAGTGGCCGTAGATGTCGGCGTCCACCACGCCCACCTTCAGCCCGTCCGCGGCCATCGCCGCCGCCAGGTTCACCGTCACCGACGACTTGCCGACGCCGCCCTTGCCGGAGGCCACGGCGTACACGCGGGTCAGCGAACCCGGCTTGGAGAACGGGATCTCCCGCTCCGCCCGGCCGCCGCGCAGCGAATCCGCCAGCTCCCGGCGCTGCTCGTCGCTCATCACGTCCAGTTCCACGGCGACGGAGGTCACCCCCGGCACCCGCGACACCGCGGCCGTCACGTCCCGGGTGATCGTGTCCCGCAGCGGGCAGCCGGACACCGTCAGGTACACCGCGACCCGCACCGACCCGTCCTGCCCGACCTCCACCGACTTCACCATGCCGAGGTCGGTGATCGGGCGGTGGATCTCGGGATCGTCGACCGTCGCGAGAGCGCCGCGCACCGCCTCGACGGTGGGACCGGACTGCGTGGAAGTGTCGGTGGCCATGCCCTTGATGGTACGCCCGCCCGTCTCCCCACCCACCGCCCCAGGGGCGGGGGTGCGTCGGGTCGGCTCGGCCGGTCCGGGGCGGGTCCTGAACGTTCGGCCCGAGCCGGGGGCCCGGGGCGGCGGGGTCGGCCCTCGGGGTTGCCCTGAGGGGTGGGCCTCCCCGTGAGGTCTCCCCGCGAGGGCCTCGTGCGGGCCTCCCCGTGAGGGCGTCCCCGTGAGGCCCCACCGCCCCAGGGGGCGGGTCCGGTCCGGGGCCCTACTCGTCCCTGTGCCCGTCCCTCCCCGTGTGCCGCTCCCCGTCCGGCTGCCGTTCCGTGTGCCCCCCGCCGTGGCCGTCCTGGCGGGTGAGCTGCTCCTCCAGTTCCTTCACCAGGGCCTGGAGCTCCGAGCGCAGGTAGTCGCGGGTGGCCACCTCGCCGAGGCCCATCCGCAGGGCGGCGATCTCCCGGGTGAGGTACTCGGTGTCGGCGATGGAGCGCTCGTTGCGGGCCCGGTCCTGTTCGAGGTTGACCCGGTCCCGGTCGGCCTGGCGGTTCTGGGCGAGGAGGATGAGCGGGGCGGCGTAGGACGCCTGGAGGGACAGGGCCAGGGTCAGGAAGATGAACGGGTAGTCGTCGAACCTCAGATGCCGGGGCGCGACGATGTTCCACACCACCCAGGCGATGATCACCACCGTCATCCAGGCCAGGAACCGGCCGGTGCCTATGAAGCGGGCGATCCGCTCCGACAGGCGGCCGAAGGCGTCCCGGTCGAAGGTGGGGGGCGTGAGCCAGGGGCGCCTGCGGGCCTTGGGCTGGTCCAGGCGCACCCGCGGCGAGCCGTTCAGCGGCGTGGCGCCGCGCGGTGGCGTCTGGCCGCCGCGGTCACGAGGCATGGTTCGCTCCCTCCCCGGGGCCTGCGGGGGCGGGTGCCCGCGTCCCTCCGGCCAGTTCCGTGCCGCCGTGCAGCGGGGCGGAGCCGCGCCAGTCCTCGGGCAGCAGGTGGTCGAGGACGTCGTCGACGGTGACGGAGCCCAGCAGGTGGCCGTACTCGTCCACGACGGGGGCGGCCACCATGTTGTACGTCGCCAGGTAGCTGGTGACCAGCGGCAGCGGCGTGTCCGGCGGCAGCGGCTGGAGGTCGGCGTCCACCATCGCGCCGAGCAGCGTGAACGGCGGGTCGCGCAGCAGCCGCTGGAAGTGGACCACGCCCAGGTAGCGGCCGGTGGGCGTCTCCGTGGGCGGGCGGCACACGTACACCTGGGCGGCGAGCGCGGGGGACAGGTCGGCGTTGCGGACCCGGGCCAGGGCGTCGGCGACGGTCTGGTCGGGGGCGAGCACGATCGGCTCGGTGGTCATCATGCCGCCCGCGGTGCGCTCCGGGTAGGTCAGCAGGCGCCGCAGCGGCTCGGCCTCGTCCGGCTCCATCAGTCCGAGCAGCCGCTCGGCCTCGGCCTCGGGCAGCTCCGAGAGCAGGTCGGCGGCGTCGTCGGGGTCCATGGCCTCCAGCACGTCCGCGGCCCGCTCGTCGTTGAGCTTGCCGATGATCTCCACCTGGTCGTCCTCGGGCAGCTCCTCGAGCACGTCGGCGAGCCGGTCGTCCTCCAGGGCGGCGGCGACCTCGGCGCGGCGCTTGGCGGACAGGTGGTGCAGCACGTTCGCCAGGTCCGCGGGGCGCAGCTTCTCGAAGGTGGCGAGCAGGTTGGCCGCGCCCTGCCCCTCCTCCGCCAGGGAGAACCCGGTCAGCGCCGACCACTCCACCACCAGCGACTCCCCGCGGCGCCGCAGCTTGGCGCCGCGCGCCCGGCCCCGCTGCACGAACACCTTGTCGATGACCCAGTCCCGGCCCTGCCCGGCCCGGGTCACAGCCACGTCCAGGACGGTGGCCTCCTCGCCGGAGTCCACGAACCGCACCCGGCGGTCCAGCAGTTCGCCCAGGACGAGGGTCTCGGTGGGGCGCTGCTCGAAGCGGCGCATGTTCACCAGGCCCGGGGTGATCACCTGGCCCGACTCCACCCCGGTGACCCGGGTCATCGGCAGGAAGATCCGGCGGCGGCTGACGACCTCCACCACCAGGCCCACCACGCGCGGCGGCAGTTCGCCCATCCGCATCATGGCCACCACGTCGCGGACCCGGCCGACCTGGTCGCCGTTGGGGTCGAAGACGGGCAGGCCGGCCAGGTGGGAGACGAAGACCCGCGGGGTGCCCGTCGGCATGGCAGCGGCCCTCCTCGGTTCCCGTTGACCAGCCCGGCAGCCACCCGGTGCCCGCCGGGTGGCAGGAGTCCCAGGCTAACCGGGCCGGGTGACGGCAGCGCGGCGGGGCCGCCGTTCGGCCGCCGCGCCCCGGTGCGCCGGGGGCGTGCGCGAGGCTTTCCGAACGCTTCACCCGCACCATGTACGCTGCGGTAGCTTCTTGGGCGCCGCCCCGTCGGCAGGCCGCCCGCTCCCCAGGGATCCCCCCACCCCCAGTCCGTAGGAGGCGAAGCGACGTGTTCTCGCGTATCCGGATCCGGGCGCTGGCACTGACCGGCGCGCTGCTCGCCGGGATGCTGGCGGCCGGCTGCGGGGGCGGCGAGGACCCGGACGCGGGCACCAACGGGGTGGGCAAGCTGACGCCGGAGCGGATCGAGGCCAGGACCCGGGCCGCCGCGGAGTCCGCCAAGTCGGTGCGGATGGCCGGGACGGTCGTCAGCAAGGGCACGCGGTTCCGCATCGACATGCGGCTGAGCGAGGACGGCGGCGTCGGCGAGGTCCACCAGGGCGGCAGCACCTTCGAGCTGCTGCGGGTCGGCGACGAGCTGTTCCTCAAGGCCGACGAGGAGTTCTACCGCTCCCGGCGCGAGGACGGCGGCGGGCAGGACGGCGGGCAGGGCGCGCCGCCCGGCGGCTCTGCGGGCTCCTCTGGTTCGTCGGGCTCCTCGGGTTCTTCGGGTTCGTCGGGCTCCTCGGACAGCCCGGACGCGGCGGAGAAGCTCGAGGGCAAGTACGTCAAGGTGCCCAGCGACGACCCGGCGTACGAGCAGCTCAGCCGGTTCACCGACCTGCGGGTGCTGCTGGACGGGTTCTTCGTGCTCGACGGGGAGCTCGACAAGGGCGAGCGCGGCCGGATCGACGGCGTGCCCACCCTGCGGCTGGAGGCCGACGAGGGCAGGGGCGGTGCCGTGGAGGTGTCGTTGCAGGGCACCCCGTACCCGCTGCGCTACACCCGGGCCGGCGGCGGGGGCACCCTGGAACTGAGCGACTACAACATGGACTTCACCCTCAAGGCCCCCGACGAGGAGCACGTCGTGGACTACGGGGAGCTGATCACCGGGACGGGGTAGGCCCGGCCCCCGCGGGCCCGGAGTGCGGGCCCTCGGGTCAGCGCTTCCGCCCCCGCCGGGACAGCAGCCGGGGCAGGCCCGCCGGGGCGGGGCGGCGGGTGGTCGCCGGGGTCGGCAGGGGGGCGGCGGCACCCGAGGAGTCGGGCAGCGCGCCCGGGCCCTCCCGGAGCTCCCCGGTGAACGTCAGGCGCAGCACCCGGGACCCGGCCGCCCAGCGGTCCGGCAGGCCCTCGGCGTCGGTCGCGTTGAGCCGCTTGCCGCGCAGCTCCTCCACGGCGGCCCGCCACGGCTCGCTGCCCGGGGCCAGCTCCGTCACCCGCGCCGGCCAGCTCGCCAGCCGCCCGCCCCGGTCCTTGCTGCGCACCGTCACCCGCGCGGTCGCCCCGTCGGCGAGCCCGTGCAGGGGCTGCTCGCCGCCGTCGCCGACCACGTGCACCGCGCCGTCGTGCCACACGTGCCACAGCGGGCGGGAGCTGCCGTCGGGGACGGTCACCCAGATCAGCGCGGACTTCTTGGCGGACTCCTCCACGAGGGCCTGGTCGAGCGGTGTCATGCCCCGCAGACTACGCCCGCCGGCCGGGCCGCCGCAGGGGCCGGCGGACACCCCGGCGCCCGGCGTGCGGCGGGCCGCGGGACGTGGGATCTTCGCATGTGAGACGACAGGTGCGTGATCCGGTGACACCCCTTACGGTATGGCCGGGCCGAAGCCGCCGCCCCGGCCACCGGGCCCGACGGCGGCACCCCGCCCCGTCCCCCTTCCTGTCCCCCTTCCCGTCCCCCGTAGGCCCCAAGGAGCCCCGTGCCCTCCCCGTCCACTGCCAAGGCCGCCGCGGCCCCCGCCCCGCGGCCCGCGGTCCCGCACCGCCTGCCGCCGCTGGACCTGGGGCTGCTCGCCGTGGCGCTCGCCGCGGTCTCGCTGTCCGCGCCGCTGGTCGCGGCCACCGCGGCGCCCGCGCTCGCCGTCGCCTTCTGGCGCAACGCCATGGCGGTCGGCGCCCTCACCCCCCTGGTGCTGGCCCGGCACCGCGGGGCGCTGCGCGCGATGGGGCGGCGCGAGGTGCTGCTGTCCGTGGCGTCGGGCGGCACGCTCGCCCTGCACTTCGGGCTGTGGCTGCCCAGCCTCCACATGACCTCGGTGGCGTCCTCCACCGCGCTGGTCACCACCACCCCGATCTGGACCACGCTGCTGATGCGGCTCACCGGCCACCGTCCGCCCGCGCTGGTGTGGGCGGGCACGGGCTGCGCGTTCCTCGGGGTGGTCATCCTCACCGGCGTGGACCTGTCCCTCGCCCCGCGCGCCCTGGCCGGGGACGCGCTGGCGCTGGCGGGCGGCATGGCGGCGGCGGGGTACGTGCTGCTGGGGGCGCGGGTGCGGGAGGCCGTCGGGACCGTCCCCTACACCTTCGTGTGCTACAGCACCACGGCCGTGCTGCTGCTGGTGGTGTGCCTGGCCGCGGGCGTGGACCTGGGCGGGTACGACGGCGGCACCTGGCTGAAGCTGGCGCTGCTCACCGCCACCGCGCAGTTGATCGGCCACTCCACCCTCAACCGGGTGGTCTCCACCCTGGGCCCCTCGGTGACCTCCACGGCCATCCTGCTGGAGACCCCGGGCGCCGCGCTGATCGCCGCCCTGTGGCTGGGCCAGACCCCGCCCGCGGCGGCCTACCCGGCGCTCGCGGTCATCCTGGCGGGCCTGGCGCTGGTGGTGCACGCCGACCGCAGGGCCGTGGCGCGGGCCAGGGGCGAGGCGGAGACGGCCGGGTGAGCGCGGGCGGCGGGACGGGCCGCCCCGCCGCTCACAGCCAGCCGTTGCGCCGGAAGCCGCGGTGTATGGCGCAGCAGACCGTGGCCGTCAGCGCCAGCACCATCGGATAGCCGTACCGCCAGCGGAGCTCGGGCATGTGGTCGAAGTTCATCCCGTAGATGCCGCACACCATGGTCGGCACCGCGATGATGGCCACCCAGGCGCTGATCTTGCGCATGTCCTCGTTCTGGGTGACGGTCACCTGCGCGAGGTTGGCCTGGAGGATCGAGTTCAGCAGGTCGTCGAAGGCCGTGACGTGCTCGTTGACCCGCGCCAGGTGGTCGGCCACGTCCCGGAAGTACTTCTGGATCTCCGGGTCCACCAGCCGCATCGGCCGCTCCGACAACTGCTGCATCGGCCGCAGCAGCGGGCTGACGGCCCGCTTGAACTCCAGCACCTCGCGCTTGAGCTGGTAGATCCGCCCCGCGTCCGCGCCGCGCCGCCCGCCGGGGCCGCCGGAGAAGACCTCGAACTCCACCTCGTCGATGTCGTCCTGCACCGCCTCGGCGACCGCCAGGTAGTCGTCCACCACCCGGTCGGCGATGGCGTGCAGCACCGCCGACGGGCCCTTGGCCAGCAGCTCGTGGTCGCACTCCAGCCGGTGCCGCAGCGCGCGCAGCGAGCCGTGCCCGCCGTGCCGCACGGTGATCACGAAGTCCGGGCCGGTGAAGACCATGATCTCGCCGGTGTCCACCACCTCGCTGGTGGCGGTCAGTTCGGTGTGGTCCACGTAGCGGACGGTCTTGAAGACGGTGAACAGCACGTCGTCGTAGCGCTCCAGCTTGGGGCGCTGGTGCGCGTGCACGGCGTCCTCCACGGCCAGCGGGTGCAGGCCGAACAGCTCGGCGATGCCGGAGAACTCCTCCTGCGTCGGCTCGTGCAGGCCGATCCACACGAAGCCCTCGCCGCGCTCGCGCACCCGGCGCAGCGCCTCCCGCTGGGTGGCGTGCTCGCCGACGCGATGGCCGTCCCGGTAGACCGCGCAGTCCACGACGGCGCTGGCGGGCTCGTGGGCGGTGCGGGCGGGACCGTGGTCGCGCCGGAAGGCGGGGCGGACCACCGACCGCAGGTCGCGGATCATCGACATCGCAAGCTCCTTCGCGGGGCGGGCCGCCGCCCTCGGGCCGTCACGGGGACGGCGGAGGACGGCGGTGCTTCACCGGACTGCACGTAATGCGAAGCGGAGGGCGCTCTACCGTCACGGCTTCCCCGGCGCGCGGCGGGAAACGGCCCCCGCGGCGGGGATGTTCAGCGAAGCCCGCGGTGCTCGGCGACGCCGGCGCGGCACGGGGCGGCGCCTGCGGGTGCCGCCGGGAAGCGGCGGCGGAAGTCGGAGAGCGAGCGGTTCAGCGAGCGGAACGCCGGACGGCAGAGCTGCCGGTACTGCACGGTCGGCTCGGATCCATGCGCAGCCCCACCTCCCTCGGCCGTTCCCCGCTGGGGGATTCCCGACACTCAAGCGGCGCGCCCCGGGCACGCCTCCCGGACTGACGCGGGGCACAGCACCCCGGCCCGGGCCCTGGCGGGACGTCAACGCGAAGGGGGACGCCCGGCCAGCAGTCAACCTTAGCGTCCGGGGACAACGGGCCGCCACTCGCGCGCACGGCCGGGGTGTCGGGCGGGCTCCCGCGGCGCTGGCATACCCTCGGCCCATGGGTGACAGCTCCTTGGGCCACCACGCCGCCGACGGCGGGGTGCTCCGCCGCGTGGAGACCGCGCTGACCGGGGCCTTCGGGCAGCCGGACGGCCGGGCCGCCGTCACGTTCCTGGGCGCCGACCGCATCGAGGTGCTGCGGTTCGCCGAGCCCTCCGGCATCGTGCGCTACGTCACCCTGGGGATGTCCCGCCGGCCGATGGCCGACCCGCTGGCCACCGTCGCCGACCCGGTGCGCGGGCCCCGCGCGGAGCTGGTCCTCACGGTGCGCGGCGGGCGCGACGAGGTGCTGCGCCCGCTGGCCGTGCTCGCCGCGTCGCCGCAGGTGGAGGGCGTGGTGGTGGCGCCGGGAGCCTCGCTCGACCTGGGGGAGCCGCTGTGGCCGGGGGCGCCGTTCCCCGCGGTGCTGGTGGCCGAGTCCGGCGGGCTGGTGCCCGATGTGGAGCTCGCGCCGCCCGCCGACCCGGTGCGCTTCCTGCCGCTGCTGCCGATGACCGCGAACGAGGCCGCGTACAAGCGCGTCCACGGCGCCGCCGCCCTCCAGGAGCGCTGGCTGCGGCACGGCACCGACCTGCGGGACCCGCTGCGCGCCGGGGTCCGGCTGGACGACTGAGCGGCGCCGCGGGACGAGCGGCGCGGCACGGCGCCGCCGGGCCCGGGCCCGGCGCGAAGAGGTGCGGGCGGCCCGCCGAGCGGGCGATCATCCTTGACGCAAGGCACCGTTTCGGAGGACCGTGGGGCGTTATGAGGGGCGAACCCAGTTGCCCGAGGTGCGGTGGGCGGGTCAGGGCGCCCGGTCTGTTCTCCGACTCCTGGCAGTGCGACGTGCACGGCGCCGTCCACCCGCTCCAGCCCGTGGTACCGCCGAGCGTCGAGGCGCTCGGCGTCGTGGTGCACCGCTCCCGCGTCCCGGTGTGGATGCCCTGGCCGCTGCCGGTCGGCTGGCTGTTCACGGGCGTCGCCTACGCGGGTGACGACGTGTCGGGCGGCCGGGCCAGCGCCGTGGCCTGCTCGGGCCCCGGCCCGCTGGGCGGCCCCGGCGAGCTGGTCCTGGTCGCCGAGGAGCTCGGCGTCGGGCTCGGCGCGCGCTACGCCGGGCTGCCCGGCCCGGACCCGGGCCCCGGCATGTGCGTGGACAAGCCGGCGCAGGCCAAGGTGCTGGCCGCGGGGCGGCCCACCCCGCTGTGGCACGTGCGGGACTCCCCGCCGGACCGGGTGGTCTTCGCCGGGGAGGCCAGGGGCCTGTGGCTGTGGGCGGTGGTGTGGCCCGAGCAGTCCGGGCTGCTGATGTACGACGAGCTGGTGCTCACCGACCTGCGGGAGGCCGGGGCGGAGATAGAGCTGCTGCCCTGCGGCGCGCTCTCCCCGCGGCTGCTCACCTGACCGCCGGGTCCGCGGTGGCCGCCGTGCCGCCCGGCTCGGCCGGGCCCGCCGGGCCCGCCGGGCCCGCGTCCGGTGCGCGGACGCGCGGGCGGACCTGTCCTGACCACCTCAAAACCGGCGGGGTTATCCTTCAGGCGCGGAACCCTCCGTACCACCCGTAAGCGGTGCCCCCGTCCGAGCCTGGAGCAAGCGCCCGTGCGCATCGACCTGCACACCCACTCCACCGCATCGGACGGCACCGACGCGCCCGGCGAGCTGATGCACAACGCGGCCGAGGCCGGGCTCGACGTCGTCGCGCTCACCGACCACGACACCGTCGGCGGCCACGCCGAGGCGGCCCGGGCCCTGCGCGAGCTGGCCCTGCCGCTGACCCTGGTCACCGGCGCCGAGCTGTCCTGCCGGATCGACGGGGTGAGCATGCACATGCTCGCCTACCTGTTCGACCCGGAGGAGCCGGCGCTGGCCCGGGAGATGGAGCTGGTCAGGAACGACCGGGTGCGGCGCGCCCGGGCCATGACCGAGCGCTGCCGGGAGCTCGGCGCGCCCATCACCTGGGACCAGGTGCTGCGGGTGGCCGGGAGCGGCGCCGTCGGCCGCCCGCACGTGGCCACCGCGCTCATCGACGCGGGCGTGGTCCGCTCCATCGAGGAGGCGTTCACCGACGCGTGGATCGGCTCGGGCGGACGGGCCTGGGTGGACAAGCACGAGCTTGACCCGTTCCACGCCGTCGCGCTGGTCAAGGGCGCCGGAGGGGTGACTGTCTTCGCCCACCCGGCCGCCGTCAAGCGGGGCCGGGTGGTGCCCGAGCGCGTGATAGCGGAGCTTGCGGAGGCCGGCCTCGACGGCGTGGAGGTGGACCACCTCGACCACGACGAGGCGGCCCGGGCGCGGCTGCGGGCCCTCGCCGCCGAGTGCGGGCTGCTGGTCACCGGTTCGAGCGACTACCACGGCACCCGCAAGGCCGTCCCGCTGGGCGCGCACACCACCGACCCGCAGGTGCTGGCCGAGCTGGTCAGCCGCGCCACCGGCGCCCGCCCGCTGACCGGCGGCTGACCGCCCGGGCCCGCGCCGCCGGCCCCGCCCGGCCGCACCGCCCGCCCGCGCCCCTTCCGGCCGCGACCCTTCCGGCAACCCCCCACCCAGGCACGACCCGACCCACAGGCGAAGCGCGTCAGCACCATGAACCTCCTCGATCCCGCCCTCTTCGGGTCCGTCTTCCTCACCCTTTTCGTGATCATGGACCCGCCGGGCATCATCCCGATCTTCCTGGCCCTCACCTCGGGACGCCCGTCCCGAACCCAGCGCCGCATGGCCCTCCAGGCGGTGCTGGTGGCGTTCGGCGTCATCACCGTGTTCGGCATCGCCGGCCGCCAGATCCTGGACTACCTGCACGTGTCGGTGCCCGCGCTGCGGGTGGCCGGCGGGCTGCTGCTCCTGCTGATCGCGCTCGACCTGCTCACCGGCAAGGCGGACGAGCCCACGCAGAGCAAGAAGGACGTCAACGTGGCGCTGGTGCCGCTGGGCATGCCGCTGCTGGCCGGGCCGGGCGCCATCGTCACCGTGATCCTCGCCGTGCGGAACGCCGACGGGGTGGGCGGGCAGGTCTCGGTGTGGGCGGCCATCGGGGCGATCCATGTGGTGCTGTGGCTGGTGATGCGCTACTCGCTTGGCATCATCCGGGTGATCAAGGACGGCGGCGTGGTGCTGGTGACCCGGCTGTCGGGGATGCTGCTTTCGGCCATCGCCGTGCAGCAGGTCGTCAACGGGATCTTCGAGTTCATCGACCACGGGCCCGCGGGCTGAGGCCGCGGGCGCCGGACATGCGGAAGGCGCCCCCGCGGGCGAGCGGGGGCGCCTTCACCGTCGTCGGTCACACGGCCGGGGCGTCCACCGGGCGGATGTACAGCCGCTCTCCGGTGGCGGCGGCTTGCTGCACAAGCTGTTCCACGGTGGCTGCGTCCGCGACGGTGCGATCGACGGCGAGGCCGTCGGTGTCGTTGAGGCGCATGATCTCGAAGTGCATGAAAGCTCCCTTCGTCAGCGTCTTCACACTCCTGTAGTGCTGCTTCCGAGCAGTTGCCTGTCCGTTAAAAGTAGATTGCTGGGTTTCGCCCGTCCTGGCGCGTGGGTTGTGCCGTTCGGGTGAACAGGGCGCAGCGGGCTGGGACAGGCGCTCCATGTGTGCTCAACATAGATAGTCGAGAAACCATTCCCTACGCTAACAAAAATTCTTACTCATCGAAGCGTGGTGCACCCCGCGCTTGTCCCCGGGACCCGCGGCGCCCGACAATGGCCGAACATGAACCACGCACCACCCGACGACGCCCCCGCCGTCACCGACCCCGTCGAGGCGATCCGCGCCGAGCTGGCCGTGACCAACGACCTGCTGCGCCGCGTGCTCGCCGAGGTCGCCACGACCCCGTCCACCCACGCGATCTTCGTGGACGCGGGCTACGTCTACGCCGCCGCGGGCCGCCTCGTGATCGGCACCGAGGACCGCAAGGCGTTCGTGCTGGACGCCGAGCACCTCATCGAGGCGTTCATCGACAAGGCCCGCACGATCTTCCCCGACAGCCGGCTGCTGCGCGTCTACTGGTACGACGGCGCCCGCCAGCGGGTGCCCACCGTCGAGCAGCGGCAGATCGCCGAGCTGCCCGACGTCAAGGTGCGCCTGGGCAACCTCAACGCGCACAACCAGCAGAAGGGCGTGGACTCCCTCATCCGCGCCGACCTCGAATCCCTGGCCAGGCACCGCGCCATCACCGACGCCGTGCTGATCAGCGGCGACGAGGACCTGGTGTCCGTGGTCGAGGCCGCCCAGGCGTACGGGGCGCGGGTCCACCTGTGGGGTGTGGAGGCCGTCTTCGGCAAGAACCAGGCCGACCCGCTGCTGTGGGAGGTGGACAGCCAGCGCACCTTCGACCTCGAGTTCTGCAAGCCGTTCCTGACCCGCCGCCCGGTGCGCACCGCGCCGTCCCCCGCCGGACCGCCCGGCGCCCACCCGTTCGCGCAGGACGGGCCCGGGCCCGTGCCGAGCCGCGACGAGGTGCGCTTCGTCGGGGCCCGGGTGGCCGCGCAGTGGCTGGCCACGCGCGGGCGTGACAACCTCGCCGACCTGCTGCCCGGCCACCCGTACCTGCCGGGCACCATCGACCAGGAGCTGCTGGTGGAGGCGGAGAGCATCCTGGAGCACTCCCTGCGCGCCCACGGCGACCTGCGCCGGGCGCTGCGGGACGGCTTCTGGGAGCACCTCCAGGGGCAGTACTAGACGGCTTCCGGCCCGCGGGCGGCGGTGGTCAGCCGCCGCCGGACCGCACGCCGTCCCAGAACGCCACCAGGGCCGCCGCGGTCCGCTCCGGGAACTCCGCGTTCGGCGAGTGGCCCGCGCCCTCCACCACGACCCGGTCCGCGCCCAGGCGGCGCGCCATGGCGTCCATCGACGGCACCGGCCAGGCGTAGTCGCGGGCACCGGAGAGCACCAGCTTGGGCAGGGGCACCGCGGCCAGTTCCGCCACCCGGTCGGGTTCGTTCACCAACTGCTCACCGGTGACGATCAGGTGTTCGGGAACGGTCGCAAGCCAGCGCCGGTGCAGAAACTCCTCGATCGCGGGGTCCTCCGCCGCGCGGGGCGGAGGCGTCTGCTTGGGCTCCTCCAGCTCCTGCTTGACCCGCCAGATCGTCTCCAGGTCCACCGAGCCGAGCGCGTCGACCAGCATCTTCACCCGTGCCGCCTCGCCCGCCTCGATCGCGCCGGGACCGGAGCTGACCAGCGTCAGCGAAGCCCAGCGGCCCGCGCCCTCGGCCAGCACGGCCGCGCGCGCCACCAGACCGCCGAAGGAGTGGCCCACCAGGTGCACCGGCCCGCCGTCCGCGACGGCGTCGGTCAGCGCGGCGACGTCCCGCGCCAGCTCGTCACGGGCGTAGACCGCGCGCTCGCGCGGCCCGCCCGTCTCGTACTGCCCGCGCAGGTCCACGGCGACCACCCGGTACCCGGCCAGCGCCAGCGGCTCCAGCAGCGCGATGAAGTCCTCCTTGCTGCCGGTGAACCCGGGCACCAGCACGGCGGTGCCCGCGGCCGGCCCCGGCGGCAGGGCCTCGTGCGCCGCGAACACGCCGCGGCCGGTGGCGATCCGGCGGGCCCCGGCCGGGGCGGGCAGGTCGAGGAAGGGCGGTCGGCTCATGGGGCGAGGCTAATGCCGTGCCCGGCCCCGTGGTCCGCCGCCCGCCGCCTCGCGGTCAGCCCTCCGCCTGCTCGCCGGCGCCCTGCGACACCCCGCTCCTGCGGGTGCGGCGGCGACGACGGCGCGGGGCCGCCCCGTCACCGTCGGCCGACGCCGGGGCCTCGGCGGACGCCGGCGCGGGGGAGACCTCGGTGGCGGACGCGGTGTCCTGCCCGGCCTCGGCCGGCGCGCCCGCCGCCGCGCCGCGGGTGCGGCGGCGGACCCGGCGGGGCCTTGCGGCCTCCTCGGACTCCTCCGCCGGCGCCGCGGCCTCGCCCTCGGCGGACGGCACGGCGTCGGCCGGCACTCCGCTGCGGGTGCGGCGGCGCTGGCGCTCCCGCTTGGGGCGGGGGCTCGCCGGAGCCGCCGCCTTCTCGCGCTTGCGGCCGCGGCCGCCGGTCTCGCCGAGGTCCTCGAGCTCCTCCGCGTCCAGGCCGGCCCGGGTGCGGTCGGCGCGCGGCAGCACACCGGTGATGCCCTCGGGGATGCCGAGCTGCTCGTACAGGTGCGCGGAGGTGGAGTAGGTCTCCTCCGGGTCGTTGAACGGCAGGTCGAGCGCCTTGTTGATCAACTGCCAGCGGGGGATGTCGTCCCAGTCCACCAGCGTGATCGCCGTGCCGGACGCGCCCGCGCGGGCCGTGCGGCCGATGCGGTGCAGGTAGGTCTTCTCGTCCTCGGGCGTCTGGTAGTTGATGACGTGGGTCACGTTCTCCACGTCGATGCCGCGCGCGGCGACGTCGGTGCAGACCAGCACGTCCACCTTGCCGTTGCGGAAGGCGCGCAGCGCCTGCTCGCGCGCCCCCTGGCCGAGGTCGCCGTGCACCGCGCCCGCGGCGAAGCCGCGCCGGGAGAGCTGGTCGGCCACGTCGGCGGCGGTGCGCTTGGTGCGACAGAACACCATCGCCAGGCCGCGGCCCTCCGCCTGGAGGATGCGCGACACCATCTCCGGCTTGTCCAGCGAGTGGGCGCGGAAGACATGCTGTGAGACGTTCGCCACGGTGGCGCCCTCGTCGTCCGGCGCGGTGGCGCGGATGTGCGTGGGCCGGCTCATGTAGCGGCGGGCGAGCGAGATCACCTGGCCCGGCATGGTGGCCGAGAACAGCATGGTCTGGCGCCTGGCCGGAAGCATCTCGATGATCTTCTCGACGTCGGGCAGGAAGCCCAGGTCGAGCATCTCGTCCGCCTCGTCGAGCACCAGCGCGCGCACCGAGGACAGGCGCAGCTTCTTCTGCCCCGCCAGGTCCAGCAGGCGGCCCGGGGTGCCGACGACCACGTCGACGCCCTTCTTCAGCGCCTCGACCTGCGGCTCGTAGGCCCGGCCGCCGTAGATCGCGGCCACCCGCACATTGCGGACCTTGCCCGCGGTCAGCAGGTCGTTCGTCACCTGCTGGCACAGCTCGCGCGTGGGGACGACGACGAGGGCCTGCGGGCCGTCGGCGAGCCGGTCGGCGGAGGCGCGGCCGGCCTCGACGTCGGCCAGCACGGTGACGCGCTCGAGCAGGGGGAGGCCGAAGCCGAGGGTCTTGCCCGTGCCGGTCTTGGCCTGGCCGATGACATCGCTGCCCGCGAGCGCGACCGGCAGCGTCATCTCCTGGATCGGAAAGGGGTGGACGATGCCGACGGCCTCGAGCGCCTCGGCGGTCTCGGGGAGGATCCCCAGGTCTCGGAACGTGATCGTAGTCAGGATGCTTGCCTCTTCCGTGAGACGCGGTGTGGGTCAGCGAGGGGGTCACGCGCCCGATGGTCGGGAGCGGACCGCGCCGGGCGGGTACGCCCTTGCGCCACAGTGGTTCTGGGCCGGGGCGCGCAGCCCGGCGTCAGCCGGAGGTGTCACAGCGCGAGCCCTCGCACAGCCGCGAGCGGGCCCCTCCTGCCGCACGGCGGGAGGGCGGTCGGTCCGGAGCCGATCGGGCCACCGACCGGGCATCCGCATACACAGCCCGCCGGAAGATCCAGCGGGCTTCAATACCACTGTACCCCGGCTGGACGCATCTGTACCCGATCAAGTTCGGCCACTGGCCGAGGACCGGCGGTGGGCGGGGGCCGCGCGGCCTCGGCGGCGGGCTACGCTGCGCTGCATGGACGACACCCCCGAGCGCGGCGCGGCCGCCGACCCGATCACCTCCCGGAGCTGGGAGGAGGCCGCCGCGGACCCGCGGTACCGGGCCGCCGTGGTGGACCTGCTCGGCGCCCTCGCCTACGGCGAGCTGGCGGCCTTCGAGCGCCTCGCGGAGGACGCCAAGCTGGCCCCGACCCTGGACGACAAGGCGGCGCTCGCCGCCATGGCGGCGGCGGAGTTCCACCACTTCGAGCGACTGCGGGACCGGCTGACGGCCATCGGCGAGGAGCCCACGGCGGCCATGCGGCCGTTCGCCGCCCCGCTGGACGAGTTCCACCGGCTCACCGCGCCGTCGGACTGGCTCGAAGGGCTGGTCAAGGCGTACGTGGGCGACGCGATCGCCAGCGACTTCTACCGCGAGGTGGCCGCCCGCCTGGACGCCGACACGCGCGCGCTGGTGCTCGCGGTGCTGGACGACACCGGGCACGCGTCGTTCGCCGTGGAGAAGGTCCGCGCGGCCATCGAGGCCGAGCCGCCGGTCGGCGGGCGCCTCGCGCTGTGGGCGCGCCGGCTGATGGGCGAGGCGCTCAGCCAGGCCCAGCGTGTCGTGGCCGACCGGGACGCCCTGTCGATGATGCTGGTGGGCGGGGTCGCCGAGGGCTTCGACCTGGCCGAGGTCGGGCGGATGTTCTCCCGCATCACCGAGGCCCACACCCGCCGCATGGCCGCCCTGGGGCTGGCCGCCTAGGCGGTGCCCGGCCACGGGTCTAGGCGTGCCGGGTCCTGGACGGGGCGGCGTGCCTGGCGCGCCGCTTGGGGCCCACCAGTATGGTGACCAACGCCACGGCCACCGCCGCCGCCACCGGCAGGGTGAGCGGCGCGTTGCCGGGGCCCAGCACCATGCGGGCCACCCAGCCGCCGGTGAGCGCGGCGGTCAGGCCCGTCGCGGCGACCAGGAGCGCCGACGGGAGGCGCCCGGGCAGGGCCCGGGTGGCGCCGTAGGCGACGGCGAGACCGACCAGGGCGAAGCCGAGTGTCTCCAGCAGCATGCGGCCCTCCTCTTCACGGTGCGCCCGCTCCCGTTGCGGTCGTGGTGGTCCTACCCACCGGTAGGAGGGCTTAAAGCTCCGCCCGGGGGCGGGGCGCGGTTCCCGGCGGGAGCCCGGACGGCGCAGCCCTCCGTCCCGGAGGACCCGCCCCGCGCACACGGAGAAGGCGCCCGGCTCCGAGGGAGCCGGGCGCCTTCTCCGAAGCGGGGGTCACAGGGCGCCGAAGCCCACCTTCCGCTGGGCCTGCTCGCCGATCTCGACGTAGGCGACCCGGTCGGACGGGACCATGATCCGGCGCCCGTGCTCGTCCACCAGGGTCAGCAGCGGCGACTTGCCGCCGATGGCGTCGTTGACCGCCTGCTCGATCTCCTCGACAGACTGCGGGCTCTCGAGGGTGATCTCCCTGGGCGCGTGCTGTACGCCGATCTTGACCTCCACGGCTTTTGTCCCTCCGACGGTCAGTGGTCGCGCACCTGGGCGCGCTGTACGTGGCAAGACTAATGGCGCGCGTGATCAGGCATGGGCGGGAAGGTGTACGCCCACAGCGAAGGAGCCCCGCGTCAGTGGTGGCCCTCCGCCCCGTGCAGCGGGAAGCCGGCGATGCCGCGCCAGGACAGCGACGACACCAGCCGGGCCGCCGCGTCCCTGGGCAGCTTGCCCTCCCGCGACAGCCAGTACCTGGCGGTGATCTGCGCCATGCCGCACAGGCCCACCGCCAGCAGCATCGACTCCTCCGCGGGCAGGTCGGTGTCCTCGGCGATGACCTCGCTGACCGCCTCGGCGCACTCGCGGCTGACCCGGTCCACGCGCTCGCGCACCGCGGGCTCGTTCGTCAGGTCGGACTCGAACACCAGGCGGAACGCGCCGCCCTCGTCCTCCACGTACGCGAAGTAGGCGTTCATGGTCGCGGCCACGCGCTGCTTGTTGTCCGAGGTGGACGCGAGCGCGCCGCGCACGGCCTGGATGAGCGCGTCGCAGTGCTGGTCGAGCAGGGCCAGGTACAGGTCGAGCTTGCCGGGGAAGTGCTGGTAGAGCACGGGCTTGCTGACGCCGGCGCGCTCGGCGATGTCGTCCATGGCCGCGGCGTGGTAGCCCTGGGCGACGAACACCTCCTGCGCGGCTCCGAGCAACTGGTTGCGGCGCGCGCGGCGCGGCAGGCGGGTGCCCCGCGGGCGCGACTCGGTGTCCTCGATGGCCGTCACGCCGCCTCCTTGTGCTGGTCTGCCGGGTGGTGAGTGCCGTTGCTGCCGTTCGTGCGCTCGCCATCGTACTTTTCGGTAACCCGGGTGGGGGGTGCGCGAACGCAGAATCTCACCCAATGGAACTTGTCGGGATCCGACAACTCCCGTCCGGTCCTGCCTCAATTCTTGCGCCTGTTGCGCCTCCGGTGCCTCCGGCGGGCCCCGGCGCCCGACCCCGCGGCCGCGGACGGGCCGCTGCCGGGGCGGGGACGGGCCGCCGCGGGGCCCCGCCCGAGGCGGGCGGGCGTCAGTCCCGGTAGTCGTCCTCGTCGAGCTCCACGACGTAGTGCTGCTCGACGGTGTCCGCCTCCGGGGCCTCGATGTCGCGCACATGGCCCGGGGGCAGGGGGGCGATGTCGCGCCGGAGCTCGGCGAGCTGCTCGGCGATGTCCGCCTCCGGGGCCTCGATGTCGGCGTCCACGGTCTGCGGCTCCCCCTCGTCCAGAGGCGGCAGGGCGTCGTCGAAGCGATCGGGGTCGGTCGGGTCGGACATGGTCTTCCTTTCGCTGGTGTCGCTCCGGCGGGCTTCCGCTGAGCGTAGGAGAGAGTGCCCAGGCCCACGGGACAGCACACGTTCGAAACCCCCTTGGCCGAAGCCTCGCGCCCCGGCCCGGGCCGCCGCCTTCCCCGGCCGGCCCGCCGGGGCCCGGCCACGGGCCGCGGGCGGAGTCCCGCGGGTGGTTCCCGCCTTTTCTCCCGGCTCGTTCCCGGCTGATTCCCAAGGATGCGGATTCGAACGCCGCCCCGATTGCCGAACAACCAGACCGGTACGTATATCGTCTCGTAACATTGTCGGCGCGCACCCGCCTCCGGCGGCGCGCCATGCCGGCATCCGCGGCTCCTCCGCCGCGTTCGGTCCACCTCGAGACAGGGAGCGCGCCATGGCCTCCATCGAGCAAGCGGGCGCCGCGCTCGAGGCCGGCGCCGCGCTGCCCGGTGGTCCCGCCCCCGGGCCGCCGCGCCTGGTCACCCACGCCGGCCTGACCCTCGCGGTCCGCGACCGGCCCCCGGCGGCGGAAGGGCTGCCGCCCGCGCTGTACGTGCACGGGCTCGGCGGCTCGTCGCTGAACTGGCTGCCGCTGATGGAGCTGCTCGCCGACACCGTGGACGGCCAGGCGCTCGACCTGCCCGGCTTCGGGCACTCCCCGCCGCCCGACGACGGCGACTACTCCAGCGAGGCGATGGCCCGCGCGGTTATCCGCCACCTGGACGCCTCCGGCCGGGGCCCGGTGCACCTGCTGTCCAACTCCCTGGGCGGCACGGTGTCGGTGCACGTCGCGGCCGAACGCCCCGACCTGGTGCGGACCCTGACCCTGATCTCGCCCGCGCTGCCCGAGCTCCCGCCCCAGCGCACCGCGCTGCCCACCGTCCTGGTCGGCGTGCCCGGCGTGCCCGCCCTGTTCACCCGGGCGACCCGCAACTGGACGGCGGAGCGCAGGGTCAGGCTCACCGTCGAGACCTGCTACGGCGACCCCGCCCGGATCGGCGAGGCGGAGCTGGCCGCGGCGGCCGAGGAGTACCGGCGGCGCGTGGAGCTGCCCTACTTCTGGGATGTGATGGCGCGTTCCATGCGCGGCATCGTGGCGACGTACACCGCCCACGGGAAGCGGTCGCTGTGGCGCCGTGCGCAGCGGGTGAACGCGCCAGTCCTCCTGGTTTACGGAGTTCGTGACAAACTGGTCTCCTATCGGATGGCGCGGCGCGCGTGCGCCGCGTTCTCCGACGCACGGCTGCTGGTCCTGCCGGATTCCGGGCACGTGGCGATGTTGGAGCACCCCCAGTCGGTGGCGAGGGCGTTCAGGGAGCTGCTGGGGGCACGGATGCGCAAGTCGAGTTCTGGCAGGAGTTGAGGACAGCGTCGTGGGACGTCACAGCGCTCCCGGGCGGGGCCGCGGCCGTCAGCAGGCCCGCGCCGGCCGGGCGGAACCGGAGCCCCGCCTGACGGTGGCGGGCACCGGCACCGGCGAGACCGGGCAGGGCGAGCACGCGCGAGCCCACGAGCCCGGCACCGCCCACGGCCACCCCGAGCCCGGCCACCCCGAGCCCGGCCACCCCGAGCCAGGCCGGCCCCCGTACGGCCAGCAGCCCGGCCGGCCCCAGCACGGCCGTCCCCAGCAGGGCGCTCCGCACCGGCCGCACCCCGGCCCGTGGGCCCCGGCGCCGCCGCAGGCCCGGGCCACCACGCACGGCGCCGGGCAGTGGGACGCGTGGCACACCTCCCCCGGCCCCCGGCGGCACTCCGGGCCGGACGGCCCCCGCCCGGAGGACGTCGCGGCCTTCGACCGGCCCGCCGACGGCCCCGCGGACCCCCCGGGGCCGCCGGTGCCGCCGGTGCCGGCGGTCCCCCGGGCCGAGCCGCGGCCCGGCCCCGAGCCGACGCCCCTGCCCGTCCGCGGCCCCGCCCGGCGCACCACCGCGGCCCGCATGCTCACCGGTGTGCTGGCCGCCGCGGTGACCGCGGGGCTCGCCTTCGCCGTGGCCGGGCAGGTCACGGGCGACCGCGACGAGCGCACCGCCGCCTCGGGCGAGACCCGCGCGGACGACTCGGCCGCCTCCCGCTCCCAGGAGCGGCGGCAGCCCGCGGGCGCCCCCCCGCGGGACGGCGCCGCCGTCGGGGCGAGCCTGCACGAGCAACTGTCGGTGCGCCTGCCCCTCCCGGCCGACCTCGCCCTCTCCGGCGACTTCGCCGCCGTGCCGGGCAAGGACGCGGCGCCGGGCGGCGGCAGGAAGTACCGCTACCGGATCGACGTGGAGCGCGGCCTGCCGCTGGACGGGCGGCTGTTCGCGCGCCTGGTGCACGAGACGCTCAACGACCCGCGCAGTTGGGGCCACGGCGGCGCGATGACCTTCGAGCGGGTCTCCTCGGGCGACCCCGACTTCGTCATCACCCTGGCCAGCCCCGGCACCACCGACGTGTGGTGCGCCAAGTCGGGCCTGGACACCAGCATCGACAAGGTCTCCTGCGACTCGGCGAGCACCGAACGGGTGATGATCAACGCCTTCCGCTGGGCGCGGGGCGCGGACACCTTCGGCGACGACATGCTGGCCTACCGCCGGATGCTCATCAACCACGAGGTGGGCCACCGCCTCGGCCACAACCACGAGGGCTGCCCCGCGGACGGGGCGCTCGCGCCGGTGATGATGCAGCAGACGAAGTTCCTCACCACGGGCGGTGCCACATGCAGGCCGAACCCGTGGCCGTTCCCCGAGGCCGCCCCGGGCGGCGGCGGGACCGACGGCACCGCCTCCCCGTAACGCCCGCCCCGCGCGAAGGTTACGCGGTTTCACCCCATGTGATGGCGCGATGGACAACCGTCCGTCGCGCTGTCGGCATTCGGCCCTAACGTCGTCACCGACACCATTCGCCGACGCGGGAGGAAGGGAGCACCGGTGCGCCCACAACCGACTACGGACAGTCCTCGCACGGGTGCGCACCGTGCCCGCGGCCCCCGGGGCCCCGTGGCCGCCGGGCCGGAGCCCGCCGGTCAGGCGCGGGCGGAAGGCCAGGGGGCCTGCGCCCGAGAAGTCGGACGCACCGGCTGGAGAGAAGGGAGACCTCGATGAGGGTGCTGCTGCTCGGCGCGGACGGGTTCCTCGGCAGGCACGTCACCGACCGCCTGCTCGCCGACCCCGCGGTCCAGCTCACCGCCCTGGGCCGCCGGGACAGCGCGGACGTGCGCTTCGACCTGTCCACCGGCAGCCCCGGCGCGCTGGCCCGCTTCCTCGACGCCGTCCAGCCCGGCGTCGTCATCAACTGCGCGGGCACCACCGTGGGCGGCGCCCGCGACCTGGTGCGGGCCAACACCGTGGCGGTGGCCACCGTCTGCGAGGCGATCCGGCGCAGCACCTGCACCGCCAGGCTGGTGCAGATCGGCTCGTCCGCCGAGTACGGCCCGTCCCCCGTCGGCTCCTCCACCGGCGAGGAGGCGCTGCCCAGGCCCAACGGCGCCTACGGCGTGGCCAAGCTGGCCGCCAGCGAGCTGGTGCTCGGCTCCGGGCTCGACGCGGTGGTGCTGCGGGTGTTCACCCCCGTCGGCCCCGGCACCCCGCTCGGCTCGCCGCTGGGCCGGATCGCGGACGCGCTGCGCCGGGCCATGCAGTCCGGGGCGCCGGAGGTGCGGGTGGGCGGCCTGTCGGTACTCCGGGACTTCGTGGACGTGCGCGACGTGGCCCGCGCGGTGCACGCGGCGTCGCTGTCCGCGGCCCAGGGCGTGGTCAACATCGGCACCGGCCACGCCGTGCGGCTGCGGGACGCGGCGGCGGCGCTGGCGCGGGCGGCCGGGTTCGGCGGGCACCTGCTGGAGCTCGACGAGCCGGCCGAGGAGCGGGAGGGCACGGTGCCCGCGGCCCGCCACGGCGGGGAGGGGCAGCGGCCGGACGTGCCGCAGGCCAGGCTCCACCCAGGCGAGCCGCAGCGCCCCGCCGAGCCGCAGCGCGCCGCGTCCCCTTTCCTGGCCGACGGCTGCGGGGTGTGGCAGCAGGCGGACGTGCGCACCGCCCGCGACCGCCTCGGCTGGCGGGCCCGGATCCCCCTGGAGGAGTCCCTGGCGGACGTGTGGATGGAGGCGGCGTGCCGGGTCTGACCCGCCGCCGGGCCGGCGGGACGGGACCGGACCGGCCCACCGGCGGCGGACATACGCCCCATACCGGGGCGATTCGCCGCCCGCCCGGAATACGGCCGGTGGTGTCTCGCCCCTCGGACCCGGTGTCTCGGAATGACGGCCGCCGTGGCAGTGTTACGGGAGAACCACCGTATTTCCACCGACCGACGGAGTTCCCGTGTCGTTGCCACCCCTGGTCGAGCCGGCTGACGAGCTCACCGTTGACGAGGTCCGCAGGTACTCCCGCCATCTGATCATCCCGGATGTCGGGATGGCCGGCCAGAAGCGCCTGAAGAACGCGAAGGTCCTGTGCGTCGGTGCGGGCGGCCTCGGTTCGCCCGCGCTGCTCTACCTGGCCGCCGCCGGCGTCGGCACGCTCGGCATCGTGGAGTTCGACGAGGTGGACGAGTCGAACCTCCAGCGGCAGATCATCCACGGCCAGTCGGACGTGGGCCGGTCCAAGGCCGAGTCCGCCCGCGACTCGGTGCGGGAGATCAACCCGTACACCGAGGTCGTGCTGCACGAGGAGCGCCTCGACAGCTCCAACGTGATGGAGATCTTCTCCCGGTACGACCTGATCGTGGACGGCACCGACAACTTCGCCACCCGCTACCTGGTCAACGACGCCTGCGTGCTGCTGAACAAGCCGTACGTGTGGGGCTCGATCTACCGGTTCGACGGGCAGGCGAGCGTGTTCTGGTCCGAGCACGGGCCGTGCTACCGCTGCCTGTACCCCGAGCCCCCGCCGCCCGGCATGGTCCCCTCCTGCGCGGAGGGCGGCGTGCTCGGTGTGCTGTGCGCGTCGATCGGCTCCATCCAGGTCACCGAGGCGATCAAGCTCCTCACCGGCACGGGCGACCCGCTGGTCGGCCGGCTGATGATCTACGACGCCCTGGAGATGACCTACCGCCAGGTCAAGGTCCGCAAGGACCCCGAGTGCGCGGTGTGCGGCAAGAACCCGACGGTCACCGAGCTCATCGACTACGAGGCGTTCTGCGGCACGGTCTCCGAGGAGGCCCAGCAGGCCGCCAGGGAGTCCACCATCACCCCGCGCCAGCTCAAGGAGATGCTGGACCGGGGCGACAACATCGACGTCATCGACGTCCGCGAGCCGAACGAGTACGAGATCGTCAGCATCCCGGGCGCCCGGCTGATCCCGAAGAACGAGTTCCTCATGGGCAGCGCCCTGGAGAACCTCCCGCAGGACAAGAAGATCGTCCTGCACTGCAAGACGGGTGTGCGGTCCGCCGAGGTGCTCGCCGTGCTGAAGTCCGCGGGCTTCTCCGACGCGGTGCACGTCGGCGGCGGCGTCATCGGCTGGGTCAACCAGATCGAGCCGGACAAGCCGGTCTACTGACCGGCCGGGCGGCCGGCCTTCGCGCGTGGGGCGCGGCTCCGGGACACCGGGGCCGCGCCCGACGCGTGTCCGCGTCGCGTCCCCCCGGAGCCCCGCCGCTCAGGCGGCGCCCTCCGGCCCCCGCGAGGTGTCCTCGAGACGGCGCCGCACGTCCACGGTGTTCTCGGTGCGGGCCTCGGTGCGGTGCCCGCGCGCGATGTAGTCGCGCACCACGAGCTCCACGGCGTCCTGCGGGTTGCCGACCCCGGCCAGGACCATGACCTCCACCACGAGGTGGGCATCGAGAGTGACGGTGACCTTCGCCATCGGACCAGCATGCCACCCGGGACCGGCTCAGGCCATGGACGCGGAGCCCTCCCCGGGCACCAGGGACTTCTCGAACCAGTGCTCCGCGTACGGGTCGTCGTTGAACGCCGGTATCTCGGTGTAGCCGTGCTTGGCGTACAGGCCGCGGGCCTCCACCAGGTCGCCGCGGGTGTCCAGCCGCATCATGGTGGCGCCGAGCTCCCGCGCGGCGTCCTCGGCCGCGGTGATCAGCAGCCCGCCCCCGCCCCGGCCGCGGGCCTGCGGGCGGACGAACACCTTGGTCAGCACGGCCACCCCGGCATCCGCGCGGCGCACCCCGGCGCAGCCCGAGGGCACGCCGTCCAGCCGCGCCACCAGGAACCGCCCGTGCGGCGGCTCCAGGCCGTCGGCGGGCTTGTCGGCGAGGACCGCGTCGATCTCCTCGTCGGTGGCGGTCCGACCCCAGTACCGTCCGGCGACCTCCGCGATGTACTGGCGGATCAGCCCCCGGGCGGCCGGGTCGGCGACGGGGGTAGGGGTGATCGTCCAACGGGTCATGCCGTCGATTCTCCCCCCGGTGTCCAGGTGTTTTCCGGCCGGGGCCACCCAGGGCCCGTCACCGCGCGCTCCGCCCGCGCTCCGGCCCCGCGACGGCAGGATGGGGCCATGCAGGACACCACTGACACCAACGACACCACCAGTCCCGCCGAGGACCCCAGGGAGCGACTGCTGCGCGACAGCAGGCAGGGGGTGCTGGCCACGATCCGGCGGGACGGGCGCCCGCAGTTGTCCAACGTCGTCCACCACTACGACCCGGCCACCCGCACCGTCCGCGTCTCGGTCACCGACGACCGGGCCAAGACCCGCAACCTGCGCCGGGACCCGCGGGCCTGTCTCCACGTCACCACGGGCGACTTCGGGGCCTACGCGGTCGCCGAGGGCACCGTCGAGCTGACCGAGCCGGCCGCGGACCCCGGCGACGCCACCGTGGCCGAGCTGGTCGAGCTCTACCGCGCCGTCGGCGGTGAGCACCCGGACTGGGACGAGTACCGGGCCGCCATGGTCGAGCAGCGCCGCCTGGTACTGCGGCTGCGGGTGGAGCGCGTCTACGGGATGGTGCCGCCGGGCCGCTGAACCGCGGCGGCGCCTGCCGTCACAGGGCTTCCTTGCGCTGGAGATAGGTGAACGACAGCCACCCGGGCAGCACCGGCAGCCAGAACGTCAGCAGCCGGAACAGCAGCACCGCCGGGGTCGCGATCTCCTTCGGCAGCCCGGCCGCCACCAGGCCGAACGTCAATGTGGCCTCGACCGCGCCCACCCCGCCCGGGGTCGGCGCGGCCGAGCCCAGCGCGTTGCCCGCGAGGAAGACGAACGCGACCCCGGCGATGGACAGGTCCCCGCCGAAGGCGCGGATGCAGGCGTCCAGGCAGAGCATGAACGAGGCGTTGAGCAGCAGGGTGCCGCTGATCCCGGTGAGCAGCTTCCCCGGCCGCTGGAGCACGTCCAGCATCCGCGGCACCACCCCGGCGAACAGCGACCGCAGCCGCGTCGAGACGAACCGGCGCAACTGCGGCACGGCCGAGACCACCAGCAGCAGCACCGCGGCGGTCAGCAGCCCGGCGATCACCGTGCGGGGCGAGGACAGCGACGGCGTCTTCGCCGTCCCCGTCAGATAGCCGAACGACAGCAGCAGCGTGACGTGCACGCACAGGCCCACCAACTGGGAGGCGCCCACGCTGGCCACGGCGAGCCCCGGCCGCAGCCCGGACCGCTGGAGGTAGCGGGTGTTCAGCGCCACCCCGCCGATCGCCGCGGGCGCCACCAGCTTCACGAAGGAGCCCGCGACCTGCGCCAGCACGGTGCGCGGGAACGCCAGCCGCTCGGGCACGAACCCGGTCAGGGACAGCGCCGCGGCCACGTAGCTGAGCGCGGCGGCGAGCACCCCGACCACCACCCAGCCCCACTCGGCCTCCGAGACCACCTGGGCGGGCTTGACCTCGCCGATCTGGGTGAGCAGGTAGTACGCGGCGAACGCGCCCGCGATGACGCTGACCAGGGTGCGGCCCCTGATCCGCTCCAGCCGGGCCGGCTCCACCGGGGCCTGCGGGCGGATCAGCAGCACCTGCTGCCGGATACGGGAGAGCAGGTCCTCCTCCCGGACCTCCTCCAGGGCCTCCTCGATGGCCTTCTTCTCGGCGCGCTTGGCCTTGCGGTCGTCCTTGCCGTCCGCCTCCGCGCCCGCGGCGGCGGCCCGGCGCTCCTTCTCCGCGCGGGAGGCCGCCAGCACCGCCTCGCGCTCCCGCTCGGCCCGCTCCTTGTTCAGCCGCCGCAGGGTGGCCCTGGTCTCCCGGTTCAGCGCGATCGGCTGGAGCAGGGGCAGGGAGTCGGCGACGGCGTCCGGGCCGAGGACGGCGGAGGCCGAGGCGACGGCGCGCTCCGGGCCGACCCGCAGCGCCAGCGTGGTCAGCAACTGGGCCACGTCCATCCGCAGCACCAGGTCGCCCGCGGCGATCTCCCCGCCGCGCAGATTGGTCAGGAACACCTGGCCGGAACGATCCACCAGCAGGGACCCGGCGCCGAGCCTGCGGTGCGCGATGCGGCGGGACTGGAGCGCCTTCACCTGCCGCCAGGCGCCGCGCAGCACCTCCTCGGTGATCTCCTCGTCCGGGATGTGGTCCAGGGAGCGGCCGCCGATGTGCTCGTACACCAGCATCACGGCGTCGGGGCCGAGCTCCGAGGTGGCGATGAGCTTGGGCGCGTTGGCCCCGGCCGCGATCGCCGCGTAGGCCAGCAGCGCCTCCTGCTCCAGCGCCTGCCGCAGCGTCTGGAGGCTGCGGCGCTGCGGGACGCCGCGCAGCCGCAGCCGCCGCCAGGCCCGGTAGAAGAAGCCGGACGCCTGCTGCTCGCGGTCCACCACGGTGACGTCAAGCGGCGGGCCGGAGTCCAGGTGGACCACGTAGCGGCGGCCGCCGTGCGCCTCGACCGACTCGGGGCTGTCGTCGGCGCGCAGCGCCCGGACGGGGGAGAAGCCGACGCGGCGCAGCCCGTACAGCAGGGTCTGGCCGGTGGGCCGCACGTTCGGCGAGCCGACCGCGTACAGGGTGCCGTAGGCGACGGTCCAGCCGATCAGGACGGTGAGGATGATCGAGAACGGGGTGGAGTAGCCGCCCAGCAGCACCGCCAGCGCGTCGAGCAGCAGCACCCCCCACACCGCGACCTGCCAGCGCGGGCGCTTGGACAGGCCCACGGCCGACATGAACGCGATGACGGGGGCGAGGTAGCCGTGCACCGGGTCGGTGAGGTCGAAGCTGCCCGGGGCCCGCTGGGTGAGCGCGTTCTCCACCGAGTCCGGCGCGTACTCGGCCACCCACACGTCCGTGACCAGCGACACTCCGTGTGCCAGCACCGCGGCGAGCACGCCGTCGGCCACCCGCAGCCCGTCCCGCTTGACCAGCCGCTCGATGGCGAACGCGATCGGCACGACCAGCACGGCGATGCTGGAGGCGAACCCGGCGAAGCTGATCAGCAGCGGCGGGGCCTTGCGGGTGCCCTCCAGGATGTCCTGCTCGAGGCCCGAGGTGGTGCCCTTGGCGATCCCGGCGATGACCAGGACCAGGGCGATGCCGAGCACACCGAGCAGGCCGCGGAGCAGGTCGCCCGGCCGGTGGACGCGGGCCGGCAGCAGGGGCTCGTCGAAGGACAGGCCGGCCTGGGCCGGGTCGTGGGGCGCCGGGGCGGGGGTCCCGGGGGCACGGGGCGCGGGCTCCCGCGGTGCCGGGGCGTGGGCCGGCGGGTCGTGGGCCGCGGGGTCGCGGGGGAGCGGTCGCGGGGGGCCGTGGTCGCTGCCCGGCCCCTCGGCGGGGGACGGTTCGCGGGACCGCTCCTCGCGCTCCGGGCCCCGGGCCCGCTCCGCGGCGCCGCGGTCCTCCCGTGCCGCCCCGGGGCCCGGTCCCGGTGCTCCGGAGCCGCCGGGGCCGCCGGTGCCGTGCTCCCGGTCCGGGTCCGGCAGGTCCGCCCGGTCCGCCCGGTCCGCCGTCACCGCCGGGTCCCGCTCCGGGGAGGTCTCCCCCTGGCCGCTCCCGGGCATGGCGGCGGCAGGCGCGTGGCGTCCCCTGTCCTGGGCCCCCGCGTCCTTCGCCGTCGAGTCATTGTGGTCTCGTATCACCAGTCACCGCCGGGACAGATGGTGGCACGGCGCGGTCCCGCACGGGGTCACCAGGGTGGATCTCGGGGTGAAGTGCGGGGAATGCCCCGCCCCCGGCACACGTGATCAACCGGGCGCGCGGGGGGTCCGCCGGCGGGCGGGCGGCCCCCGCCGCGGCCCGTGGCACGGCCTCGCGCGCGGGCGCGGGTGCGGCAGGATGGGCCGGATGGAGGACAGCGACGACAGCGGCCTGGAACTGCCGGACTACGCCGAGCGGGTGCTGGATGCGACCGAGCGGATTCCGCCCGGCCGGGTGATGACGTACGGGGACGTCGCCGAGTACCTCGGCGCGGGCGGACCGCGGCAGGTGGGCCGGGTGATGGCGCTGTACGGGGCGGCCGTGCCGTGGTGGCGGGTGGTGCGGGCGGACGGCAGGCTGCTGCCGGGCCACGAGCTGCGCGCCCTCGAGCGGTACCGGGAGGAGGGCACGCCGCTGCGCGAGCAGGGGCGCGGCGGCACCGGCCACCTGCCGCGGGTGGACCTGGGCCGGGCCCGCTGGGACGGGCGGCCCGGCGAGTGAACCTCCCATACCCCCAGCTTCCGCCATCCGGGCGCGGGCGCCACGTGGCGGCGGGGGCGGCGGCGCGCCGGCGCGCCGGGGGACGAACAGGGTGATTCCCGGGTCCGCCGACGCCTCGTGAGCCCGGTGACGTACCGTCGTCACCTGCGCCCGCCACCGGACCCGCCGCGGACCCGGGGCGGCGCCGCCGCACCAGCGGCACCGGTACGAGCACCCGAGCCAGCCCGAGCGAGACCCCGGACCCTGTGACTTCCCGCGCCCCCGCCTCCCCGTCCCCGACCGTCCCGGCCCAGCCGGGCCCGGCCGGGGACGGCGCCGCGAACGCCCCCGCCGCGAACCCTCCCGCCGCGGGCCACGCCTCGCCGTACCGCCTGCTGCGCACCCCGCCCGTCCCGCCGCCCCCGCCGCGGCTCGACGCCTCCCAGCGGGCCGTGGTCGAGCACCGCGAGGGGCCGCTGCTGGTGCTCGCGGGGCCTGGCACGGGCAAGACCACCACGCTGGTGGAGGCGGTGGCCGAGCGGGTGCGGCGGGGCACCGACCCGGAGCGGATCCTGGTGCTCACCTTCAGCCGCCGGGCCGCGGTCGAGCTGCGGGACCGGCTGGCGGCGCGGCTGGGCACGGCGGTCACGCCGCAGGCGAGCACGTTCCACTCCTTCTGCTACGCGCTGGTGCGCGCCCGGCAGGACCCGCGCCTGTTCAGCTACCCGCTGCGGCTGCTGTCGGGTCCCGAGCAGGACGTGGTGGTGCGGGAGCTGCTGGCGGGCGAGGCCGAGGACGCGCGCGCCGGGCGCGCGGGCGTGCGCTGGCCGGACGAGCTGCGCGCCTGCCTGACCACGCGCGGCTTCGCCGACGAGGTGCGCGCGGTGCTGGCCCGCAGCCGCGAGCTCGGGCTCGACCCGGCGGCGCTGGGCTCGTTCGCGGAGCGCACCGGGCGCCCGGACTGGCAGGCCGCCGCCGCGTTCCTCGCCGAGTACCTCGACGTGCTGGACGCCCAGGGGGTGCTGGACTACGCCGAGCTGGTGCACCGCGCCGTGCTGGTCGCCGAGGAGCCGCCGACCGCGGCGTGGCTGGCGGGCCGGTACGAGGCGGTGTTCGTGGACGAGTACCAGGACACCGACCCGTCCCAGGTGCGGCTGCTGCGCGCCCTCGCCGGGCCGCTCCCGGGGCGCACCCGGCGGCGCGGCACCGGGCGCACGCTGGTGGTGTTCGGCGACCCGGACCAGTCGATCTACGCGTTCCGCGGCGCCGACGTCGGCGGCATCCTCGGCTTCCGGCACGACTTCCCCAAGGCGGACGGCTCGCCCGCGGACGTGGCGGTGCTGCGGGTCTCCCGGCGCGCCGGGGCCGGGCTGCTGGCCGCCACCCGCACGGTGGCCCGGCGCATGACGCTCACCCGGCTGCCCGCGGAGCAGGTGCGCGCCCACCGCGAGCTGATCCCCTCCCGGGACGGCGGCCGGGTGGAGGTGCTGACGTTCCCCACGCCCGGCGCCGAGCTGGACAACATCGCCGACATCCTGCGCCGCGCCCACCTGGAGGACGGGGTGCCCTGGGGCGAGATGGCGGTGCTGGTGCGCGCGGGCGCCCGCTCCATACCCGGCGTGCGCCGGGCGCTGACCTCGGCCGGGGTGCCGCTGGAGATCGACGGCGACGACCTGCCGCTGCGCGAGGAGCCCGCCGTCGCCCCCCTGCTGCTCGCGCTGCGCGCCGCCGCCGAGCGGACGGTGGACACCGAGACCGCGCTGACCCTGCTCACCTCGCCGCTCGGCGGCATGGACGCCACCGACCTGCGGCGCCTTGGCCGGGCGCTGCGCGAGGAGGAGCGGGCCGCGGGGCGGACGACGGTGCGCCCCTCGGACGAGCTGATAGCCGAGGCGCTGGCCGAGCCGGAGCGCCTGGTGGCCATGGACCCGGCGTACGCGCGGGGCGCGCAGCGCTTGGGCGCCCTGCTGCGCACGGCGCGCGAGCTGCTGGCGAACGGCGGCTCCGCGGAGCAGGCGCTGTGGGAGCTGTGGAGCGGCACCCCGTGGCCGCAGCGCCTGGAGCGGGCCGCGCTGCGCGGCGGCGCCGCGGGCCGCAACGCCGACCGCGACCTGGACGCGGTGTGCGCCCTGTTCGAGACCGCGGCGCGCGCCGAGGAGCGCGCCGGGCACCGGGGCGCCGTCAACTTCCTGGAGGAGCTCCAGGCCCAGGACATCGCCGCGGACACGCTCACCACCCGCGCCGTGCGCCAGGACGCGGTGCGGCTGCTGACCGCGCACCGCGCCAAGGGCCTCCAGTGGCGGCTGGTCGTGGTCGCCGGGGTGCAGGAGGGCCTGTGGCCGGACCTGCGGCGGCGCGGCTCGCTGCTGGAGGCCGACCGCATCGGGCGGGACGGCCTGGCCGAGCCGCTCAGCCCCGGCGCGCTGCTCGCCGAGGAGCGGCGCCTGTTCTACGTGGCGGCGACCCGGGCGAAGGAGCGCCTGGTGGTCACCGCGGTCAAGGCCCCGGCGGAGGACGGCGACCAGCCGTCGCGGTTCCTCACCGAGCTGGGCGTGGAGCCGGTGGACGTCAGCCACCGCCCGCGCCGCCCGCTGTCGGTGGCGGCGCTCGTCGCGGAGCTGCGCGCCACCGCCGTGGACCCGGCCGCGTCCCCCGCGCTGCGCGAGGCCGCCGCGCAGCGGCTCGCCAAGCTGGCCGCGCTCACCGACGACGAGGGCCACCCCTTGGTGCCGTCCGCCCACCCCGAGCGCTGGTGGGGCCTGTACGAGCCCACCCGCGCCCGGGCGCCGCTGCACGACCCGGGGCAGCCGGTGCCGCTGTCCGGGAGCGCGGTGGAGCAGTTGGAGACCTGCTCGCTGCGCTGGTTCCTGGCCAGTGAGGTGCGCGCGGAGACGCCGTCCAGCGGGGCGCAGGGCTTCGGCAACGTGGTGCACGTGCTGGCCGACGAGGTGGGCTCGGGGCGCACCCCGGCGGATCTGCGGGTGCTGATGGAGCGCCTGGACTCGGTGTGGGACGCGCTGGCGTTCGACGCGCCGTGGAAGTCCCACCAGGAGAAGGAGCAGGCCAGGGCGGCGTTGGAGCGCTTCCTGCGCTGGCACGTCACCGAGCGGGACGGCCGGGAGCCCGTCGCCACCGAGCACCCGTTCGACGTGACGATCGAGGTCGGCGACGTGCGGGTGCGGGTGCGCGGCAGCATGGACCGGGTCGAGCGCGACGAGGCGGGCCTGGCCTACGTGGTGGACTTCAAGACCGGCAAGGGCAAGGCGCCCACGGCCAGGGAGGTCGAGCACCACGCGCAGCTCGCCGTCTACCAGCTCGCGGTGCGCGAGGGCGCGCTGGACGGCCTGCCGGGCCTCGACGCCGGCGGCGCGCGCCCCGGCGGCGCCGAGCTCGTCCAGTTGCGCAAGGCCCCCACCGGGCGCGGCGTCGACCGCGAGCTGCCGCTGGTCCAGCTCCAGCAGCCGCCGCCCGACGGCTGGGTGGAGGACCTGCTGGCCCGTACCGCGGGCCGGGTGCTGGCCGAGCGCTTCGTGCCCGAGACGGGCGGCCACTGCGGGCACTGCGCCTTCCAGCGCGCCTGCACCGCCCGCCCCGAGGGCCGTCAGCTCATCGAATGAGCGAATGGGCCCATGAACGAATGAGCGGTCGTTCACATCCCCCCTTGGAACGTCAAGTTCCAGCCACGGTAGAGTGCGCGCTCCGCCCGGCGACGGCGGTCATGCCCCTGGCGAAACCGGAGCGGTGAACTCCGCAACCGGGCGACCGGGGTACGGCGTCGTGCTGTGGGGAGACGACCACAAGGCACGGAGACAAGCACGTATGAGCATCAAACGGGGACTGGCCGCCGCCGCTGCGGCCTGCGCACTGCTGACCGTGGCTGCCTGTGGCAGCGACGGCGGTGACGATCCGAAGGACCCGAGCAACCCCCTCACCCAGTCCAGCGCGCCCGCCGAGCCGAAGGCCGAGCCGAACGGCGTGGAGAAGCTCACCGCCCAGGAGATCTTCGACAAGTCCGAGGCGGCGTTCAAGGGCGCCACCGCGCTGCGCATCAACGGCACCATGGCCGGTGGCGGCATGCGCATGGACATGGCCGTGGACGACACCGGCGACTGCGACGGCAAGGTCGCCCAGGACGGCGCCCAGGTCCAGCTCATGAAGCAGAGCGAGACCGTCTACCTCAAGATGAGCGGCGCCTTCTGGCGCCAGTTCGCGGGCGAGGACGCCGACGCCGCCCAGGCGCTGGTCGGCGACCGCTGGATCAAGGCCACGACGTCCGACCAGGGCGCCGAGGACTTCTCCCAGATGTGCGACCTCAAGGAGCTCACCGGCTCCATGAGCGAGGACGGCAGCAGCGCCCGCGACTCGGCCACCAAGGGCGCCACCACCACCGTCGACGGCGTCCCGGTCGTCGAGGTCAAGTACGAGTCGGACGAGGACGGTCCGATGACGATGTACGTCTCGACCGTCGGCAAGCCCTACCCGGTGAAGCTGACCGGCACCGACGACGGCAAGGCCGCCGAGGTCACCTTCTCCGACTACGACCAGCCGGTGGAGATCAAGGCCCCCGCCGCCAGCGAGGTGCTCGACTACGCCCAGCTCCAGCAGGCCGCCCAGGCGGGCGCCAGCGCCGGCGCGGGCGCGGACTCCGGCAACGCCTGAGGCTCCCGCGCACGGCGCCCGTGACCGAGGCCCGCGCTCCGCGCGAGGGCCCCTCCGTCCCGGGCCCGCGCTTCGCGCGAAGGCTCCTTCATCCCGGGCCCGCGCTTCGCGCGAAGGCTCCTTCATCCCGGGCCCGCGCTTCGCGCGAAGGCCCCCTCGCCCACCTCGGCGAGGGGGCCTTCGCCGTCCCCGGCGCGCGCGGGGATGTCCGCCGCCCCGGATACCCTCACTCGGGTGCCCACCCGCCTGACCGACCCCGAGCAGCTCAAGCAACTGCTCGGCATCCCGTTCACCGCGGAGCAGACGGCCGCCATCACCGCGCCGCCCGCCCCCGCGGTGATCGTCGCGGGCGCCGGGTCCGGCAAGACCACGGTGATGGCCGCGCGCGTGGTGTGGCTGGTCGGCACCGGGCAGACCGCGCCGGAGAAGGTGCTGGGCCTGACGTTCACCAACAAGGCGGCGGGCGAGCTGGCCGACCGGGTGCGCCGCGCCCTGGCCAGGGCCGGGATCACCGACCCCGAGCCGGTCCCGGGAGCCGACGGGCCCGAGCCTCCGGGCGAGCCGGTGATCTCCACCTACCACGCCTTCGCCGGGCGGCTGCTGAAGGAGCACGGCCTGCGGATCGGCGTCGAGCCCAGCGCCCGCCTGCTCGCCGACGCCACCCGCTACCAGCTCGCCGCCCGCGTGCTGCGCCGCGCGCCCGGCCCCTACCCGGCGCTGACCAAGTCCGTGGCCGAGCTGGTGAGCGACCTGCTGGCGCTGGACGGCGAGCTCGCCGAGCACCTGGTGGAGCCCGGGCGACTGCGCGCCCACGACGCCGAGGTGCTCGCCGCCCTCGACGGCGTCCGGCTCTCCAACGACCACCTGCGCCGCATACCCGGGACCGCCGCCGCCCGCGCCGAGCTCAGCGCCCTGGTGGAGCGCTACCGCGCCGACAAGCGCGCCGCCGACCTGCTGGACTTCGGCGACCAGATCGCGCTGGCCGCCCGGCTCGCCATGGAGCGGCCCGAGGTCGGGCGGATCCTGCGGGAGACCTTCGAGGTGGTGCTGCTGGACGAGTACCAGGACACCTCCGTCGCCCAGCGGCTGCTGCTCTCCCACCTCTTCGGCGGCGGCACCGGCCACCCCGTCACCGCCGTCGGCGACCCCTGCCAGGCCATCTACGGCTGGCGCGGCGCCTCCGTGGCCAACCTCGACGACTTCCCCGGGCACTTCCCGCACGCCGACGGGCGGCCCGCCGACCGCCACGCGCTCAGCGAGAACCGGCGCAGCGGCGGGCGGCTGCTCCAGCTCGCCAACCGGCTCGCCGAGCCGCTGCGCGAGCGGCACGAGGGCGTGGAGGCGCTGCGGCCCGCGCCCGGCGCCGAGCGGGACGGCACGGTGCGCTGCGCGCTGCTGCGCACCCACGACGAGGAGATCGCCTGGCTCGCCGACCACATCGCCCACCTGGTCCGCACCGGCACCCCGCCGGGCGGGATCGCCGTGCTGTGCCGGGGCGGCCGGGATTTCCCCGACGTCCACGCCGCGCTGGTGGAGCGGGACGTGCCGGTGGAGGTGGTGGGCCTGTCGGGGCTGCTGCACCTGCCGGAGGTCGCCGACCTGGTGGCCACCTGCGAGGTGCTCCAGGACCCGACGGCCAACGCCGCGCTGGTGCGGCTGCTGGTCGGCCCGCGCTGGCGGATCGGGCCGCGGGACCTGGCCCTGCTCGGCCGCCGCGCCCGCCGCCTGGTGCTGCGGCCCGGCCTGGAGGGGGAGGGCGAGGACCGACTCGCCGACGCCGTCGCCGGGGTGGACCCCACCGAGGTGGTCTCCCTCGCCGACGCCCTGGACACCTTCGTGGCCGACCCCGGGGCCGGGCCGGGCGACGACCTGCCGTTCTCCCCCGAGGCCCGGGTGCGCTTCGCCCGCCTGGCCACCGAGATCCGCGACCTGCGCCGCCACCTCGGCGACCCGCTGATGGACGTGCTGCACCGGGTGCTGGCCGTCACCGGCCTCGAGGTGGAGCTCTCGGCGTCCCCGCACGCCCTGGCGGCCAGGCGGCGGGAGACCCTCGGCGCGTTCCTCGACATCGCCGCGTCCTTCGCCGACCTCGACGGCGACCCGTCGCTCACCGCGTTCCTGGCCTTCCTGCGCACCGCCGCCCGCTACGACCGGGGCCTGGACAACACCCTGCCCGGCGGTGGCGACACGGTGAAAGTGCTCACCGCGCACAAGTCCAAGGGCCTGGAGTGGGACGTCGTCGCCGTGCCCGGCCTGGTCGCCAAGGCGTTCCCCAGCGAGCAGCCGCGCGCCCTGTGGACCCGCGACCCGAGCGTGCTGCCGCACCCGCTGCGCGGGGACGCCGAGACCCTGCCCGACGTCCCCGAGTGGACCGCGCGCGGCCTGAAGGCGTTCGAGACGGGCATGAAGGACCACCAGGCGGTGGAGGAGCTGCGCCTGGGCTATGTGACGTTCACCCGGCCGCGCTCCCTGCTGCTGGGCTCCGGGCACTGGTGGGGGCCCACCCAGACGCGCAGGCGCGGCCCCTCGCCGTTCCTGCACGCCCTGCGCGAGCACTGCGAGGCGGGCTTCGGCGAGGTGGAGCACTGGGCCGAGGAGCCCGCCGACGACGAGGCCAACCCCTCCCTCGCCCGCACCGCCGACCACCCCTGGCCGCTGCCGCTCGACCCGGCGGCCACCGAGCGCCGCCGCCACGCGGCCCGCCGGGTCCTCGACCGGCTGGGGCGCGACCCCGCCGAGCCCGGCCCGCCGCCCGCCGACCTGGCCCCCGAGGAGCGGCGCCTGGCCGACTCCTGGGACCGCGACCTGGACGTCCTCGCGGCCGAGCTGCGCCGCTCCCGCGCCTCCTCCCGCGAGGTCCCGCTGCCCGCCGCCCTGTCCGCGTCCCAGTTGATGCGGCTGGCCGCCGACCCGGACGGCTTCGCCAAGGAGCTCGCACGCCCCATGCCGCGCCCCCCGCGGCCCGCCGCGCGCCGCGGCACGCGCTTCCACGCCTGGGTGGAGTCCCTGTTCGAGCCGCTGCCGCTGATCGGGCCCGACGAGCTGCCCGGCCTTGAGGACGCCGAGATCGACGACGAGCAGGACCTCGCCGGGCTGAAGGAGGCGTTCCTGCGCACCCCGTACGGCGCCCGCACCCCCTACCGCGTCGAGGCGCCGTTCCAGTTGCCGCTGGCCGGGCGGTGGGTGCGCGGCCGGATCGACGCCGTCTACCGGCGCGACGACGGCGGCTTCGAGATCGTGGACTGGAAGACCGGCCGCATCGCCGCCGACCCGCTCCAGCTCGCCGTCTACCGCCTGGCCTGGGCCGAGCAGCAGGGGCTCGCGCCCGACGAGGTCACCGCGGCGTTCCTGTACGTGCGCACCGGCGAGGTGGTGCGCCCGCCGCGCCTGCCCGGGCGCGCCGAGCTGGAGCGCCTGCTGTCCGGATAGCCCGATAGGCTGGCCCTCCATGAGCACTGCCCCGGACACCGCGGTCCGCGCCTTCCTCGACGGGCACCGCGACGCCTTCCTCGACGAGCTGACCGACTGGCTGCGCATCCCCTCGGTATCCGCGGACCCCGACCGGGCCGGCGAGGTGCGGCGCAGCGCGCGGTGGCTGGCCGCGGCGCTGGCCGCGACCGGGTTCCCCACGGCCGAGGTCTGGGAGACCGACGGGCTGCCCGCCGTCTACGCCGAGTGGCCCAGCGGCGACCCCGGCGCGCCCACGGTGCTGGTCTACGGGCACCACGACGTGCAGCCCGCGGCCCGCGAGGACGGCTGGGACAGCGACCCGTTCGACCCCGTGCTGCGCGACGGGCGGCTGTACGCGCGCGGCGCCGCCGACGACAAGGGCCAGGTGCTGCTGCACGCCCTGGGCCTGCGCGCCCACCTGGCCGCGACCGGCCGCACCGCCCCCGCGGTGAACCTGAAGGTCCTGGTGGAGGGCGAGGAGGAGTCCGGCTCCCCGCACTTCGCCGAGCTGCTGCGCCGCCACGCGGCCCGGCTGGCCTGCGACGCGGTGCTGGTCTCCGACACCGGCATGTGGAGCGAGGACACCCCGACGGTGTGCACCGGCATGCGGGGCCTGACCGACTGCCAGGTGGACCTGTACGGCCCGGACCGGGACATCCACTCCGGCTCGTTCGGCGGCGCCGTGCCCAACCCCGCCACCGAGGCGGCCCGGCTCGTCGCCGCCCTCCACGACGAGCGGCGCCGCGTCACCGTCCCCGGCTTCTACGACGGCGTGGTGGAGCTCACCGACCACGAGCGCGAGCTCTTCGCCGAGCTGCCCTTCGACGAGAAGGAGTGGCTGCGCGCCGCGCACTCGCACGGCACCCTCGGCGAGGCGGGCCACACCACGCTGGAGCGGATCTGGGCCAGGCCCACCGCCGAGGTCAACGGCATCCACGGCGGCTACGGCGGCCCCGGCGGGAAGACGATCATCCCGGCGCACACCCAGGTGAAGCTGTCGTTCCGGCTGGTCGAGGGCCAGGACGAGCGCGCCGTGCGGCGCCGCTTCACCGAGTGGGTGGCGGCGCTGCTGCCCGAGGGCATCCGGCACGAGATCACCTTCTGGGGCGCGACCAGGCCCTGCCTGACGCCGCTGGACCACCCGGCGCTCCGGGCCGTGACCCGCTCCATGGCCCGCGCGTTCGGCACGAAGGTGCGCTACACCCGCGAGGGCGGCTCCGGCCCCGCGGCCGACCTGCGGGACGTGCTGGACGCGCCGGTGCTGTTCCTCGGGATCTCGGTGCCGTCCGACGGCTGGCACTCGGTGAATGAGAAGGTGGAGACCGGCCTGCTGCTGAAGGGGGCGGAGGCCGCCGCGTACCTGTGGGGCGATCTGGCGGCGCACTGGCGGCCCGCGCGGAGCGGGAGCGCACGAACGACGGCTGGGACGGCTGGGTGACGAATGACGCGAGTGGGACCACTGTGACCTGTACGGAACGTGCCGAGGACGCCTCGAACGCGGCGGGCCTGAGCCCGGGCGCCCCGGGGGCCGCGCCCGTCAACGAGGGCGGGAAGGGGCTGGCCCTCAGCCAGCCGGTGCTGCCGCTGGCCCGCACCGCGGTGGACCGGGCCGCCGACCGCCGCACCGACGAGGCGTGGCTGGCCGCGGCGTGGAGCCACCCCGGCACCCGGGTGCTGCCGGTCTGCGAGGGCAAGGCGCTGGTGGTGGACGCCGACGCCGCCGACGGCAAGGGCGCGCGCTTGGTCCTGCTGCCGTCGTTCGAGGCCCCCGAGGGCACGGAACGCTACTTCCTGGGCGTGGACGGGGCGGGCACCGCCTACTTCGGCCTCTCGGTGGCGACCCTGCCCGGGCGGATGGACGACGCCGCCAGGCCCGCCGGGCTGCGGGAGGTCGCGCTGCTGCTCGACGACCGCGACTCGGGCCTGATGGTGAACGCGGTGGCGCTGGACAACTGGCACCGCATGCACCGCTTCTGCGCCCGCTGCGGACAGCCGACGCAGCTAGCCTCGGCCGGGCACGTGCGGCGCTGCCCTGCCTGCGGCGCCGAGCACTACCCGCGCACCGACCCGGCCGTGATCATGCTGGTGGTGGACGCCGACGACCGCTGCCTGCTGGGCAACCACGCGCTGTGGCCCCGCGGCCGCTTCTCCACCCTCGCCGGGTTCGTCGAGCCGGGGGAGTCCCTGGAGCAGGCCGTGCGCCGCGAGGTGGCCGAGGAGGCCGGGGTGCGCGTCGGCGAGGTCTCCTACCAGGGCAGCCAGCCCCACCCGTTCCCGTCCAGCCTCATGCTGGGCTTCCTCGCCCGCGCCCTGAGCACCGACATCCAGGTCGACGGCGAGGAGATGGCCGAGGCCCGCTGGTTCACCCGCCGCGAACTGGCCGAGGCCGTCTCCTCCGGCGAGGTGATCCCGCCCAACGAGATGTCCATCGCCCGCAGACTGGTGGAGCTGTGGTACGGGGGCCCGCTGCCCCGCCCATGACGCCCGGCCGAACCCGCCCCGTCACCCGCGGGACCCCGGGACGCGGCCCCGCTTCCGGGGGACGGCCCGCCGTGTCCCTCGTGGACACACCCCGTCCCCACGCAGCCCCGCCACCGGGGCGCGGCCCGGCGGGGCGCCCCGAGCGCACCGGGACTGCGCCCCGGGGCGCAGTCCCGACCCTGCCTCCGGGGGCGCGGCCCCGGAGGGACGCGCCCACGCGCGTGCCCCGGCCCCGGGCGGAATCCACCTCCGGGGCCCGGGGCGGAGCCCCGGCGGGGGTCCAGGGGGCGGAGCCCCCTGGGCTCCGGAGGAACGCCCCCCCACCCCCACGCGAACCGGCCCCCGCCGGAGGCGGGGGCCGGGCCTCAGGCGCCGAGCGCCTGCTTGACCTGAGCGAGCGAGGGGTTCGTCATCGTGACCGCCGCACCGCCGCCGGCCGGCGTCACCACGACCGTCGGCACCGTCTGGTTGCCGCCGTTGACGGTCTCGACGAACTCCGCCGACTTCGGGTCCTGCTCGATGTTGATCTCGGTGTAGCCGATCCCCTCCCGCTCCATCTGGCTCTTCAGCCGCCGGCAGTAGCCGCACCAGGTGGTGCTGTACATCGTCACGGTGCCCGTCATCGGTCGTCCCGCTCCTTCACCATCGCGTCAACGGTTGATCCCTGAACGGAATCCAAGCGGTGAACGCCGGAGAGTGCCGGAGGCATTCCTGCGCGAACCGACTCCGTGCGGACCGTCACGGCCCGGCGCAGCCCGATGACAGCCCGGCACAGCCCGAGGACAGCCCCGCCCCACCCCCGGTAGGACCATCACACCAAGCCTGTGGACAACTTTCCCGCCCGTCCCGCCCGACCTGAGAGCATGGTCCGCGTGACCGCACCACCTCTGTTCCCACCCCCCACGGCGGACGCGGTGCTCGACGGCCTCGACCCCGAGCAGCGCGAGGTCGCCACGGCCCTGCGCGGCCCCGTCTGCGTGCTCGCCGGAGCCGGGACGGGCAAGACTCGGGCCATCACCCACCGCATCGCCTACGGGGTGCACGCGGGCGTGTGGACGCCCGCGAGCGTGCTCGCGGTCACCTTCACCGCCCGCGCCGCGGGCGAGATGCGCGGACGGCTGCGGCAACTGGGCGCGGGCGGCGTCCAGGCCCGCACCTTCCACAGCGCCGCCCTGCGGCAGCTCCAGTACTTCTGGCCGCGCGCGGTCGGCGGCGCCATGCCGCGCCTGCTGGAGCGCAAGGCGCAGCTCGTCGCCGAGGCCGCCGCCCGCTGCCGCGTCCGCCTGGACCGCACCGAGCTGCGGGACGTCACCGCCGAGATCGAGTGGGCCAAGGTCACCCAGACCGTCCCCGAGGACTACCCGGCGGCCGTGCTGAAGCACGGCAGACAGGCGCCGCGGGACGCGGCCGAGATCGCCGCCGTGTACGCCGCCTACGAGGAGGGCAAGCGCGAGCGCGGCGTGATCGACTTCGAGGACGTGCTGCTGCTCACCGTGGCCGTGCTGGAGGAGCGGGGCGACGTGGCCGACGCCGTCCGCGCCCAGTACCAGCACTTCGTGGTGGACGAGTACCAGGACGTCAGCCCGCTCCAGCAGCGGCTGCTCGACCTGTGGCTCGGCGGCCGGGACAGCCTGTGCGTGGTCGGGGACGCCAGCCAGACCATCTACTCCTTCACCGGCGCCACCCCGCACTACCTGCTGGACTTCCGCACCCGGCACCCCGGTGCCACCGTGGTGCGGCTGGTGCGCGACTACCGCTCCAGCCCGCAGGTGGTCCACCTGGCCAACGGACTGCTCGCCCAGGCGGGCGGGGCCGCCGCCCGGCACCGCCTGGAGCTGGTCTCGCAGCGCCCGCCGGGACCCGAGCCGGCGTTCCTGGAGTACCCGGACGAGCCCGCCGAGGCCGAGGGCACCGCGCGGCGGATCCGGGCGCTGCTGGACCGGGGGGTGCGGGCCGGCGAGATCGCGGTGCTCTTCCGCACCAACGGCCAGTCCGAGGGCTACGAGCAGGCCCTGGCCGACCACGGCATCCCCTACCAGTTGCGCGGCGCCGAGCGGTTCTTCGAGCGGCCCGAGGTGCGCGAGGCCGGGATGCTGCTGCGCGGGGCCGCCCGGGCGGGAGCGGCGGACCGGGAGCTGGCGGCGGCCGAAGGGCTTCCCGCCCAGGTGCGGGCGGTGCTGGGCACCCGCGGCTGGACCACGCGGCCGCCCGCGGGCTCCGGCGCGGCACGGGACCGCTGGGAGTCCCTGGCCGCGCTGGTGCGGCTGGCCGAGGAACTGGCCGCGGCCCGCCCCGAGGCGGACCTGGCCGACTTCGTCGCCGAGCTCGACGAGCGCGCCGCCGCCCAGCACGCCCCCGCGGTGGAGGGCGTCACCCTGGCCTCCCTGCACGCGGCCAAGGGCCTGGAGTGGGACGCGGTGTTCCTCGTCGGCCTCACCGAGGGCATGCTCCCCATCGCCTACGCCAGAACCGACGAGCAGGTGGAGGAGGAGCGGCGGCTGCTGTACGTGGGCGTCACCCGGGCCCGCGAGCACCTGACGCTGTCCTGGGCCGTGGCGCGCTCACCCGGCGGGCGCGGCGGGCGCCGGCCGACGCCCTTCCTGGACGGGCTGCGGCCGGGCACCAGGCGCGGGGCCCGCGGCGGCGCGGGCGCCGGGGCGGCGGCGGGCGGCGCCCCGTCA